>PBTE01000150.1 GCA_002726515.1 Planctomycetaceae bacterium
CGATAAAGGCCAAAATCAACCAGTGCCACCACAGGGTGAACTGGCTCAATCGTCCAAACTCGTGGTAAACGCGCGAAATCGAGTCTGCCCCGACCAGCGGTGAATCCTGGTTCATGTGGCCCTTCCCCGTCCGGCAACATGATAACTGGTCACGTAAGCCATCATCTGTTCTGCGAGCAGTACCAGTATCAAAATCCCCATCAGCGGTCCGCTCCAGTTGAAACCAGCCTGCTTAGCAGAGCCGACGTCGAATTGATCCCAACGCCTCTGCTGAATCTTCACGGAGTCCAGCCCACTGGCGAGCGCCTGCGCTGTGACAAGCTGTAAATCCCCTTCGCCGGGATCCACGTTTAAAGCATATCGGGAGACTTCCACGTCACCGGCCAGAGTGGTCTTCCAGCATTCGTAAATTCCACTGGACTCTGTCATCCGGTTTCGATTTCCGAGGGACCTATTGCTGCCCAATGCGGCCCTCAGTACTCCTGCTTGTTCCGGCACCGGTGTGGCTTGTACCTGCAATGTGGGGCGGGCCACGATTTCCTTTTTCGGCAAAACAAAACTCAAGTCCACCTGGTGTTCAGCAGCACCGATTTCGACCTCGATCGGTGTTCCCACCAATCGCGTAAGAGGAAAACTTCGTTTCGATCCGATGTAAGCCTGGAGATCGAGGAGGACAACAACGAAACTGGGGTTCCTGGCCCAATTGTTCCATTCGGGGGTGACAGAAGTGAGAAAAGTCACGACGATACCTGCACCCAATCGGCGTTCCACGCAGAGGGGGTGGCCGTTTCGCAATGTCGCCAAGACCCGGGTTCCCGATTGAGGGTTGGGGTGCCAATCATCCGTGGTTCGCAGGAAATGTTCCACTGAGACTCCGTTCAGAAACGGGTTCTGTTTTCCAGAGAAAATACGAAAAAGTGGATGACTGCCTACAATGACATCGGGTGACGACTGGTTGAGTTCGGGTAACAGGAGATCGTCTTGCGCCAGTGGTAACGGGAAAAGCCCTCGGCCCTGGTCGTGGAGTTGATTGTAAAAATCGAGTTGGGCCAGTGGTCCCAGGAAGACCGCCAGGCCTCCCCCTTGACGCACGTAATTTTCCAATGCATCTACTGCACTGATGTCCAAGCGTGGAACGTTCAGGAGATAGATTGCGTGGTAGGTTTCCAGCGTTTTCGGATCGATGGCTCGTAAAAAACTGACGTCTTGTATCTCTCGGCGAATTCCCGTGCGGGCGTGTGTGCCCGGCTCAAAGACTGCCGAGACAAAAGCCGCGGCCTGTTTTTGAGGATCGCCATCAATGATCAAAACAGGTACGTCGTCGGGCAAATTAACGACGCAGTAGCGATGGTTGTCGGTCGCAACACAATCCTCGGGTAAACGGGCCTCCAGGACATGCTTGCCCGGCTTGGGAAAAAATACTTCCACGGTCCGGACTACCGACTGACCCGGGCCGATGCTGTCAATTGGTTCTACCGTCAGTTGGTTGATTTCCGGACTTAACTCTTCGGGGGTGAGTCCCTGTTCCCGTTCGTAACTGTAATACTTTGATTGCACCAGAAGTTTCACGTTGGAAACGTCGCGATCTCCATGATTGGTGACTTCGATTGCTGCGTGGAAGGGGACTCCTGCCGCAATTGTCCCCCGGTGAACCGACAGGTCCTTGATGGCCAAGTTGGTTCGCTGCTGTTCGACACAGGTGACAAAAAATATTTCGGCACCTGCCTGTTGTAAACTTTCCAAGGCATTCCGCAGCGGATCAGGCCGATTCCATTCGCGCGCCCGAAAGTCGGAGACAACGTAGACGATGCTCTTTTCACTACTGTCTGAGGGAAGCAGTTCGCGCAACACCTCGAGTGCCGCCCGAGGTCCGGTGCTTAATTGCGTGATTGCCAGACGCGGACGCAAATCTTCGAACCAGAGGTCAAAGGTTTCCGTTCCTGAAATGTCCGTTTCGAAAGTGTTAATCGAAGCGACCTGAGAATCTCCGGAGACGGATTGAGACCCGGTGGATTTGCGTTCGGCGGACCACTGAATTCCCTCCTGGGAAGCCGCCTCGGAAGTTGTCAATACAGTGAGGCGGTGGTTTCCCTCCTGGTTGGCAGCGTGGTGTCCCACGCTTTGTAAAACTCGCAAAGCGCGGTCGTAAACCCGTGCCGTGCCGTCCCGTTCTGACATCGAATAGCTGTCGTCCAGCAAGACAAAATGATGGGTCTGTGATGTTCCTAAAAGACTGGACCATTGGTCCGGACTAATGAACTGTGCCAACATGGCAACGATCAATGCGATGGCCGCCATACGCAACAAGAGTAAAATCACCTGCTTGAATCGCACCCAGTTGCTGTGTCGACGATAGCTCGCCAGTAAGAAATCCATTGCAGCCCATTTGACTCGACGGTGTCGCATGAGATTGATCAAGTGAATCAACAGCGGTACTGCAATCAGTAGAAAGGCCCAGGCGAGTGATGGGTGGAGCAACTGCATGTGAGTTCGGGTTCTGATGAATGGTCGGTGCTTGGATGATCCGTGGTGTTTGACGCAAGCTGCCTGGTGGACCACAAATTTAAAGTCATCAACGAAGGAATCCGGCGGCAATAAGTCTGAAGTGGCACAGGCCACAACTGAATGAACAAGTTGACCGCCGGAATGTGATCACAGAATTGTCGTCTTTGCCGGATCCTTTCCACGAGACACCGGCACTGGCCGGGGTGATTGTTACCGTAGTGTTAAAGGCTAATTTCGATGATGCATTCCCAGTCGATTGTTCAGGTAGGCTGCCAAAGCAGCATCGAGGGGATCGGTGGTTCGGAGGAGTGCGTAATCCACAAAAGCATCTGCGCAACCACGCCGTAATAGAGCCAAGTGCTCCTGCATGGCTTGCAGATATCCATCGCGCAACGCACGTGGATTACAATTCAGGTGCTGAGGCAACTCCAACCCTTCGAATCGTATGGGGCCACTGAAGGGAAAATCAAGTTCGTCGTCGTCAAGGATGTGAAATACCAACACATCATGACCACGCCGACGCAATTGTTGCAGGCCTTTTAACGTTTCTTCAGGGTCTGCCAGCAAATCTGAGATGAGGATCATCATCCCGCGATGAGCGTGATTTTCTGCGATCGAACGTAGTAACGTGTTGAGTTCGGTTTTTTCGCGTGGTTCGCTGAGTCGCAGACCTTCAATCACTGAAAAAAGGTGATTGCGTTTGCTGCGAGCGGGAATGGTCGTGCGAATGGCTTCATCAAACGCGACACAACCGACCGCGTCCTGTTGCTTCAATACCAGATAGGCCAAACTGGTGGCGACCGTACAGGCATACTCGTATTTGTTCAGCGGCCCGTTCCCATATTGCATGCTGCCCGACACGTCAACCAGCAACGTGCAGCGTAAATTAGTGTCTTCTTCGTATTGTTTGACGGTCAGGCGATCGTGTTTGGCCCAGACTTTCCAGTCGACATGTCGCAGGTCATCGCCGACGGCGTATTCGCGATGCTGAAGAAACTCGACGGACTGCCCAAAATACGGACTGCGATGCATGCCAGACAGAAAGCCTTCAACAATATGGCGGGCACGCAGTTCCAACCGGGCGATGCGTTTGATTGCCTCAGGATGCAAAAATGGCTTGGAATCGGGAGTCACTGGTGAGTGCATCTTCCTTGTTGGGAGTGATAGCCAGCAGTTTTTCGACGATCTCGTCGATCGTGACGCCTTCACTTTCGGCGGCGAAATTGATGACGACCCGATGTCGCAGGACGGGGGCAGCCAGGGCTGCGATGTCCTCTGTCGAAACGTGAGTTCTTCCGTGCAGCAAGGCCCGGGCCTTGCCACCCAGAATCAAAAATTGAACAGCTCGGGGTCCCGCGCCCCAACTCACCATGTCCTGGATGAATTCGGGGATCCCGGGACTGTGGACTCGAGTCTGACGGATGAGCGTCAACGCGTAGTTGATGACGTGGTCGGTGATGGGGACTTCCCGAACTAATTTTTGAAGATCCAGGATTTGATCTGCCGAAAGCACAGGTTGGACCGAATCGGTCTGGACGGCTGTTGTTTGTTTCGCAATTTCAAATTCCTCTTTAAAAGACGGATATTTGACGAAAATTTTGAACATGAAGCGATCCTGCTGTGCTTCGGGCAGCGGATAGGTACCCTCCTGCTCAATCGGGTTTTGTGTTGCCAGTACAAAGAAAGGGTCGGATAACTGATGCCGTACCCGCCCCACGGTCACCTGACGTTCTTGCATTGCTTCCAGGAGTGCAGCCTGTGTCTTGGGAGGCGTACGGTTGATTTCATCCGCGAGAATCACGTGTGAAAAAAGCGGACCCTCCAGAAATCGCCGTTCACGTGAACCCGTCGTTTTGTTTTCCTCGATGATCTCTGTACCTGTAATGTCTGCCGGCATCAAATCAGGTGTGAATTGAATGCGACTGAAGGATAAATCCAAGGTTCGCGACAGCGTATTGATCATCAACGTCTTGGCAAGTCCTGGAACTCCTTCAAGAAGACAGTGTCCACGGCTGAACAGTGCTATCAGCAATTCCTCGATGACGGTTTCTTGACCAATGATTACCTGAGACAGTTGTTCCAGTATCTTATCTCGTGCTTCGCCCAACTGCCGAACGGCTTCAGCGTTTTGAGCAAAATGGGAATCGTTGACCATGTCGGTTGTTTCCTAGCACGGCGAAGCCGCAATCAATGGGTGAAGATTTGTTACCGTCTCGTCTGTGATGGTTTGGGATTTGCTGCCTTGGAGTCTTGGGGGATTCGTTGCATTCTCAATCCCTCTCCGTTGTGGCCTTCAAAAGGCCGCTCAAGCCGGCCTGGTGTTTCTTGGCGATGCTGGAAGCCGTGCCTGTTTGTGCGGGAGGTTCGGGGGGGACTGGATCGTCGGTGAACTTTAGACGCAGATTGTGATTGGGCAGACGCACCAAGATTTCGTGTTTTTGTGGATCGACGATTTCGGAATAGATTCCTGTTCGTCCTTTCAACCCGTCGTTCTGGTAGACCACTCGTCCGTCACGCTTGTGGAGGAACAGAACCGAAGTATGATCGGCTCTTGAACTTTGCTGAGGTTTGTGGATATGTCGCATCAGCAACACCAGAGGACTGTTTGCAGGTTGGTCGAGTGGCAAACCGTACCCCTGTATCACGGCGGGTACGGGCCAGAGATGTTGGCCGTCCTGACGGCCAAAGGCATAGAGGTGGCCATTGATCAAGGGTGAATATGTGCCGTTAGGAGCTGGACTGATCGTGGCATTGGTTTGACGCGAAGGACTGGTTGGCGTCGAAGTGGTGGCCAGAATATATTCCCTGCTCGAGCGAATCACGTGGATGGCATCAAGGAATTCTTCGGGTTCCAGTTGGGATTCGAATCGCACAGAGCCATCCGCGATCGCCAGGAGTACGAACCGCCCGTCAGGTTGCAACACGGCAATTTCGTCCCGTTCCACCAGTGTCGCTTTGGATCCGATTGCAAAAGTCCGTGACCAGATGTTTTCTTCGTACCAGGGGTCAAAAAGAAAGAGTGACAGATTGTCCCGGGTTTGTTTCGAAGCCAGGATGCGCCGACCGATGGTGGTCCAACGATCTTCTTCCGGTGGAACGTGGCGCGGTCCCAGGAGTTGCCCGTCGAAAATCTGGATGACTTGTGCTTCAGTTTTTCCGGGCGGGACTGCGAAAAGAAGGCTTTCATCGCCGAACAGTTCGACACCGAGGGGGATTTCGTCGCGAGTCCAGATCGGTTTTACGTCCTCGGACATTGGATCGACGCAAATCAAAGAACGATTTTTTTGAAAACAGAGGTTGTTGGGACGCAAGGGACCAAGTCGCCCAATGACGATATCCCCGCGCTTGGTCCTGATCGCATTAATGTGCTGTTTGAAGCCCCATCGATTGACCTTTTGTTTTGACTTGATACGCGCGTTCGGCACGCCTTCATCGCCCACCGAAAGTAATGATTGCTGCCAGAGCAGTCGCTCATCGATATTCGGAGTGTCCGAAAAGGTGTTAACTGCATAGAGATGAGTGCCGTGTGTTGCAACCAGCAAGTGCCCGTACGCCTGAGCTTCGGTAAGTGGTGAAGTGATAACACGGCCAATGCGGTTCTCGGAATTCAGCAACGTAAGACGGAAGCGTTCCTGGCCGAATCGATTTCGTCCGATCACGAAACCTTTCCAGTCGATGGCCAAGTCGATGTTTTCCAAGCCTGGGCCCCGGGCATGAAAATTGTCCAGCGGGTGGAATTGTTGATAACTGACCGAATACTGTTTTACCTGATCCTGATAGACCACTTTGATGTCGCCTTTGGGCCAAGGCGCAGGGGTGACTGACGCCATTTTTAAATTCTGGTCAGATCTTGCCTCTTGCCATAATTCCCTTCCCGTTTTCCCTCCCAGGCATTTGACGTTCGCCCATTCCTCTTTCAAGTGCTGGAATTGGCGGGCTGCCAATGAATCGAGTCTTTTGTTTTGGTAGAGCTGCGCCAAAAGAGCGTCGGCTCGAGACGCTAGATGTGGTTGAGTGGAACGACCGAGCGCGATTAACAAAACTTCAGGTTCCAGGAAGTGATCCGCTGCCAATAATCTTTCCGCTAACAGTAAACGTGCTGCATCGGCCCTCGCATGGAATCCGAAGTGAAGCAAGAATTCACGAAGGCTCTCTAAAGAACCGGAGCGTCGGGCGGTTGTCATCCGTTCTTCGACTAGCTGATCCATCGCTTGTCGATCGCGGCCGAATGTACCACTGACGATATTGGCCAATTGTACCTGAATCCAACGGTCTCGACGGACACGGAGATTCGAATCCGGCGTTTCAATGACGGAGTGTTTAGTCGTGGCATCGATGAGCTTGACACACGCTCGCAGGGCTGCTATTCGTTTTCCCACCTGCTGCAGACCGACCGTCATGAGTCTCAGGTATTCCGTGCGCTGAAGCGGCTGGTCGATCAGTTTCTCGACTTCGGTTGCAAGGTCTTCGTTAGCGGCAAAATCCTTTTGTAAGGCATGTAGAAGTGTGTCGACCAGGATGGCGCGTGTCGCATCATTCGGTTCCAGACGAAACGATTCACGAAGGGCGACGAGGGCTTCACGACGTTGTCCTTCCTTTAGCAATAGCTGCGCCTGACGCGCCAACGCCCAACCATCCTTGTGGTTGATTTTCAGGCGACGTTCCACCACGCGGCGTAATACATCGGCCTGGTAAAAAGACGTGAGGTGGTCGGCGCCTTGCGAGAGAATGCTGTCCTGAAACGAGATGAGATTTCCCAGCACATGCCCGGTCGGCATGACTTCGACTAGTTTGCCAGTCGGTATGTGAATTTTAATGAGTTCCCGTTTGGAAGTCGGTAAAAAATAATGCTCGCCGCTGTGAAATCCTCGTCCGCTGGGCATTCCTTCGTTAGGGATTGGAACCGTGGCAGACCAGGCTTCCCGGCCGTTGTCTAGTTGGATGCCAGTCACGTGTTTTTTTCCGACCAGCAGCAAGGTTCCCTGGTAAACGCAACCCACGTACAGGTAGTCGTCGCGACTGCGCTGCCAAAGCACTTTTCCATCGACCAGGTGGAGGCAGTACATGGAATTGGATTCCACCGGGGTCAGGATTACTCGATCGCCTGCAATCATCGGTGTCGGATCGATCCAGCGCGTTCCGGGTTGGTGGGGCGTGCTGTTTCTCGGACGTATCGGCCAAATGTGTCCTCGCCTTTGGTGGAGTACGTCATACTGAAAACCCCATAGCAGGGAACGAGTGGCAATGTCGATTGCGACCACCGCACCTGCTGACGTCGGGCAGACAAGTACACCATTGGAGAAGGAAGGGGAAGCTCCTGACATCCTGCGCAGAATGTTGACGCTTATCGGCCCCGCTGTCTCTTCCGTGTGAATCAGGGGTTGCTTCCACTGCAGCTGGCCGGTGGCCGCATCGAGCACAGCGAGGCGAATCTCACCGCTGATTTCAACCAAAGCATATAAATGTTGTCCAATAGGCAAAGGGGCACCTAAAAAGAAGGCTGCCGACATCCGAGGCTCATTTTCTCCAGACTCACCCCCTACAATCCACTGCCGCTTCCCTTGTGTGGCGAGGTCCAGGGCAACCAGTTCGTTGTGATTTTTCTGACCCATGGGATTGTCGATAATTCCATTACGCAGGACGAGTTTACGCAGGCTTGTCGAATACCCCAACTTGTTAATGAAGTAGAGCCTTTCGCCGTCACACGACATTTGACCATATGGTATGTCATTCCAAATGCGTTGATGCCAGCTTGTCGGACCGTTTTGATTGGAGTTTTGAATCCCTCGTTCTTGCAGGTCAGAGTAGACCTGATCACTCAGTGTGGACTGAAAATCGTCGTATCGCCACAAACGATTTCCTGTTTGTGCGTCGACAGCAAAAACGTAACGCGGGGTTCTCATCAAGATGACGTTCTTGGATGCCAGGGGATAGAGACGAGGCATCGCAGGAATGTTCAACGAATGGTACTGCCGTTGTTTCTTGAGAATTTCATTTTCCATCGCCTCGTCGTTTGCTACAGGAACTCGCCAACGACAATTCACCAGAGGATCGTCGCTGACGATCAGTGGCACATCACCACGTGAAGCTCCCGTGCGCGATGCGTCTCCCTGATAAATGAGCCATTGCGTTTCGTCGATGGAAAGAGTGTGGTCATGAGCCAACATTTGGCTGTCGAGCCAGGCGAGAGCCGATTTAACATCCCCGAACAAATCCTGCGGTAGTTGTGGCAGGTTCGCAATTGACGAGGTGGCAGATTGCTGGAAATGCTCCAGCGATTTGGAAGCTTTGTGACGATTTCCGGCCTGAAGCCAGGCCATCGCTAAAGAGAGTGACAACGCGGGATCATACTGGGTTCTCGCTGCACTGGATTGCGCAAGACGCTGCAGGGTTAACGCCGAGGCCAGAGGATGCCCATGATCCAGGTGATGTCTTCCCAACAGAAACGTTGCCAATTGTCCGGCTTGTGTGTGGAAAAACATACGAGACACTTCACTGATCTGGTGGATGTCGCCGGCAATCACCGCCTTGTCCAGGATATGCTTAGCGTCGCTACCGAATTGAAGTTCGTAAGAAGCCCGTCCGGGCTCCTTCATTGAATCCAAGATTCGTTGAGCTTCGGCTTTGAGACTGATGATGCGGCCTGCTTGAAGCCGATCCGGCACAAAGTAATCTTCCGTGTCCGGGTTGATCAGCAGATTGCCCAGCCGGGAAACTGCGTCACTGTACTGGTTATTGCGCAGCGCTTCTTCTGTGCGAGACAGTTCCTGCAGTAATTCACGCGGAGCAGGAAGGAACATTTCAGGCACAACGGTTTCCTGGTCCGTATCCGATTTTACGAAGTTGACTCGGTCGTCTGCCGGGCAGGGCTGGAGCAGCGTCCAGAAGCAAACAAAGAGCATGCCGTTGGCAAGCAAACGGACCAGTGATCCGTCCGGGCGACCGACCATAGCGATCCATCCTCCGTCGAGGCCGAG
>PBTE01000151.1 GCA_002726515.1 Planctomycetaceae bacterium
AATACAACGGAATGGGTGATTCCAGGGAATTTCATTCGGAACGAACTTAGAAGTTGGCACCAGTTTTGCTATCTACCTGGGCGTGTCAACAAACCCATAGAAAGGTGACAACCATGATCAAATCGAACACTTCCCCGACGCAGAACCAGGTTCGGCAAGCGTGTATCGACATCAGGAATCGTTGGACGCCTGCTGAGCGTTTGTTTCGACAAGAGTTAGCGGCTCTCCGGCAGCAGCAACTGGCCAGCGAGATACTGAATTCCGGCCAGGAATTTGACGAAATGGCCCCGGTTTTTTCGCGAGTCCCGGTTCTTGAAAAACAAATCGCCTGAAAGGAAGGGTTTCGCCATGATTGCCTCGACCAAGAAACTCCTGGAACTTGAACTGGGGCGAACTAATAGAACTTCTGAGAGACAGCGACTGCTCAAAGAACTGTGGCGACTGCACCAACGCACGGTGGCAGCCCAGGAAACCAAATCACACGAGGGTTGAATCGTCGCGTAAAACGAGATAGCCGCTACATGAGACCAGGTTCCCGCAAGCACGACAGTTTCAGAAGTCATTGAAAAAAACAGCAGAATCTTAATGCCCGTACACAGGGGTGGATCAGGTGAAATCTGGTCCACCCTTTTTTTGTCCCTTGGTCTCGGGTTCAGGGCCGTAGGCAGCCAGGGGGCACTTTCTTATAGTACACCGTGGATGGCCATTGTTGTGCCTTCTGCGTGCAGGTTGTCCGGAAACAGGCCTCTGCGCCCAGGGCAACGTGTCAACGAAACACGGACGGCTGTATTAGACGCTCGTGGTGGACCGGGTACTGATGACAAACGCTCCTGGCGATCCCCTTGTCTGGAAAAAGGTTTTCAAAATGTTATTGTTTTGTTCCCGGCAGAACGCATGCTGCCTCGCCTGGTACCTGGCAACTGCCCTTGCCTGGACAACCCGTCTGGTCACGCCGATGAACGCCCAGGAAACGCCGACTTTGGATCTTGCATATGGTCAGTTCCAGACCGGTCGACTTGAGGATGCTCAGAAAACCGTGACGAAGTTCATTGAGGAAAATGCCGACAATGCCAGTGCGTTTGTTTTGCGGGCACAGATTCACGAATCACGGAAGGATTTTTCCGGTGCCCGTTCGGACTACGACCGCTGGATCGAATTAACCCCGCAGGAGGCTCAAGCCTGGAATCGGCGCGGGGGATTGCGGTTCAAGGCGGGCGATGTGAAAGGCTCTATCGAGGATTTTGACCGCGCGATATCTCTCGATGAAAATTTGGAACGCCCACATTGGCAGCGGGGCCTTTCCTACTATTACGATGGCCGCTTCGCGGAGGGTGCGAAACAGTTTGAATTGTACCAAACCTACGACGCGACGGATGTGGAAAACGTCGTCTGGAAATTCCTCTGCCAGGCACGGTACGCCGGCATTGAAAAATCTCGGCAGGACATGTTGCCCCTGGAACAGCCCGACCAACGGATTCCGATGATGCAAATCGACGCACTTTATCGAGGTCGGGGTTCTGTCGAGGATGTGCTGGTCGCCCTCGAACAGGGCAATCCCACGGAGAGGGAACAGCGGCATCGCAGCTTTTACGCCCATTTGTATTTAGGGCTTTATTTTGAGGTGTTGGAAGACGAAGAACAGGCGCGGCAACACCTTCTGGAGGCGGATCGACTGGAGATCGGTCATTACATGTGGTACGTGGCACATCTGCACGCTGCTCGAATTCGAGGTCGGCGTGATGCATCGGGTGGCTGATCTTTAACCGGCCCTAATCGCTTGCAACCCAGGGGCCCTGAACGACGTACGCCTCCTGTTCCCCTGGCCAGGGTGGCATGGTGATTCCCAGGACCACCAGCGGTTCGTCCGAGTCGCTGCGAAATTGAAAGTGGGTTCCCGTGGGGATCGTCAGGGAAACACCAGGTGAAACCGGGACAACTTCCTCTTGCCGGGCCAGGCGTCTCCACATCCGGCCCGTCCCCGAGAGGAAAAACCAGATTTCCTCGATGGTTCTGTGAGCAACTGCCAGCGAGACCTGGTGGGGTGCCAGAGTGAACTGCGCCATCGCACCCCTCGTGCCTTCCAGGAGCAAACGCACCTGAGAACCATCAGGAGCCTGCAAGATGGGAAGTTCCGGGACTTGCTCCGGCGGTTGGCTGGTCTGGAACGGAACCATGGTCGTGTTTCTCCGTATGCTGTTATCGGCTCATGCTCGCTGTGTGTTTGACAGGCGCGGTTGGGCCGGGGCGGTCGAAATGTTCGCGGCGGTCACTTCACGTCGTCGGAGTGCAATTCAATCAGGCTTTCAGCCAGGGCGATGACGCAGGAGCTGCGTTCCCCGCCGATCGACGGCTTCCAGATATCACGGGGGTAGGGCTGTCCTTCGATGGACTGCTCATCGCGCTGTACAGAAGCTGCGTCGCTGAAGAACAGGAGCGTGAAATGTTCGGTGCCGGGACAAAACGTACCTGCGGCAACCACGGCAGGCTGGGTGATCTGCCAGCGTGCCACAATCCGGAAGGCGTCCGTTTCGATGATCCATGCCGGGTCCTTCCGGATGTCGCCCCGGCGTTGGAACTGCGCATCGACCAGCGGCGCTTCCGGATCAAAATAACTGCCGGCAGAGAAAAACTGCTCCCGGGTAAATCGGCCCACCTCCGGCTGGTCCGTGCAAATGACGCTGATCGGCCGGTCACCGGGAAGGAGAATCTGTGCAGCGATCCCTTCACCGGCAGGACTGTAGCGGGTATGAAACAGGCTGACCCAGGCACTCGGTTGCTCCGCGCCCTGTGGCCTGATTCCAAGGATCCAGTGGTCCCCGGACCAAGCTAGTTTTCCCTCATGTACCTGGACCGATGCGGTCATGCCTCAACTCCTTGGGGGCTACTAAAACCACAGTCAATCTGCCTGTTACCCTGCTGAAAGACAGGGAGTTGACAATAAATCCGCCCCAATTACAATGGAGGTAAATGAGATTCAGTCTCAATTCAATGCTTTATGGCATATTGGATTCCTATGAATGGTTCCAGCGAAGCTGTACTCGGCACTCTCTCGTCCGGAGTGGACAACGGAAGAACCCTTGTTGTCCACTGTCATCATCCTGACCGAGGTTCCTGGATGGAACTGCGCCAGCAGTCCCGCGGGGGTTCGTCACTGGGTTGGTTCACGCAGAGCAGCCTTCGCCTGGAAACGCAACAGATCGCCCAGTTGCGAAATGTGATGGCCAGAACCCGGATTTCCGGCACTCTGCGGCAGGTGGACAATACCGCTGGTGGATTTGTGCCACGGGTGATCCATGCAGATTCGGCTTAGGGTTCACCCCGGGCAGGACTGCCTGCCTCTGGACCTTGCGCACGGTTTGCGGATCGAACTGCCCGCCAGCACGAATCGCCCCACAACGGTACCAGGAAGACTGCTGTAGAAAATCAGCCTGCGCGACTGGCTGTTTGGCCTGCGCTGCCGGACTGGCTGTCCCGCACCAGTTTGCTGATTTCGTCGACACCGTCCTGTTCTTCCTTTAAGATATCCTCCAGGAAGACCCCCAGGGCCCGATCCCCTTGTGAAAGTTGGAGTGCTTCGTTGTAGAGTTCAACCGCCTTGGACTCGAATTCCAGGCCGAACTCGAGCAGTTCCTGGACATCCTGTGACTGGCGGACCGGATTTCGTTCGACTGACGGCACACCACCGAGGGCCGCAATTTTGTCACCGATTAATTTGGCATGTCCGTAGGATTCCTCGGCATTTTTGTGAAACAGTCCGGCATACACTTCTCGCCACAACCCCGTGACCACAAAACCGGCCTGCGAGTACTGTGCCACCCCGGTCCATTCGTGCTGCAAAATATCGTTCAGTTTATCAATGACATTGCTGTAATCCATATTGAAACCCTTTCCAATGGTCTGCAACAGTAGCACGTGGCGAATGATAGCCAGGTGGAGATCTGAGTCCAGGCCAATCGATGACACTTTTGAGTGTAAGTCCTCAATTTTCAGTACCGGACCCGCAAGTCTCCCAGTCGGGGTGAAAGCCGGAATGGATTGGCTGACCGGCTTCGGAAATCCTGAATTGACCGGCCAGGTCGTGAAGGGGAGTTGCCAGTCACGAGTTGAGACGAGACAACTTGGGTTCTATGATGGACGAAGTCGGCGGAAGCGATCTGTCAACGATTCCTACCAACCCCTGGCCGGTTCCCGCTGCTGTGCACGCTTTGAAGGTGGATGCTCTTTCCGCCAACAAGCCACAGGCCGCTCGAGGGAGACAGCGTATGAGAAGGAGAAGAAGCCTTGATGGGCGAGAGTCAACACGAAATTTTGAATGAATTGTTAGAGGAAGTGCTGGAGCACCTGGATCACGAGAACGAGATCCGGAAGGGAGACGATCCCGAGTTTGCCGCTCGAGCTTGGGAAGTTGTCAGTAAGTTGCGCCTGATTTCAACGAAAGTCTGTTTCGTTGAATTGACGATCGACGCTGAAGAGGACGAAGTCGATACCTCGCCTTTCGATGAAGTTGCCAAACAGTATGACGGTGCTTTGTGTAATTCGTTACTGATTGGTGAGGGCTATATTTTTACGGATCCCACCCAAGTGCCGGAATGCATGAAAGCCTTGACTGAGAAGGCAGAAGAATTGAAGCTGGTTGTGCTTGTCGAACGGATGACATTGGATGAATTGCTACTTGCAGACATCGACTTGAATTAGGTCGCCGGTTGGCCGTGGGGTGTAAAAAGCTACGGTCAACGACCACCGTTGTATCGGCGAAGGGAGACGTTCCGGCCACTCGATGTCAGGAAAACGGTGCTGTGGCGCGTCATTGGGCTACGCATGCATTCCTTCTTTTCTTGTGCCATCCCGGGTGCCGTGTTGTTATGATGGGGAGAGCAGGAATTGACGCGACACCTTGTCGGATTCGAGCGATGTTCTAGAATCCCAGTTCGGGGACGGCTTGGTCACGCGTAAGTTCCCGGGAGAGCAGTGCACTTGCGCTGACTGCTTTCATCGGCGAGTATGTTTCAAAGAGAGGCCCGGTCTGCATTCAAGTTGTCCGATGCATCGGTACAGTTTGGATTTCAGAGCGTCCCACGGGTGCTGAAAGATCATGGTGAACGATTTTACATCCCGTTACAGCTGGCTGACTCAGCTTTTCCTCGTGCTGTTGCGATTTGCTATCGGCTGGCACCTTCTCTACGAGGGATTGTACAAGCTGAATACGTATTCCACGAACGATCCATGGTCTGCTACAGCTTATCTGCAGAACTCTGAAGGGCCGTTGAGCGAATCGTTTCGAGGGCTTGTGGATGCAAACGATCCGGGCAGTATCTTTGAGCAGCAGGCGATCGCTCGTCACTGGCGGAAACTCTTGCCAGGGCCGGACCAAAATGAACAGGGTGGTGAAGACCAGGAAGTGTCTGCGGAAGATCGTTTGCAGTTGGCGAGAGTCGGGCTCCAGGAGGAACTTTTGTCGCAGGTCAACCGGCACTGGCAGAATTATTCACAGAATTTCAAGCGCTCCTATCAACTGGAAGTGGAGCAACAGGAGTCGGTGCTGGGTGAGTTGCGTCACGCCAAGCAAGAGCTCCGAAAGAAATTGATCGATGGGCCGGACAACGCGGTGCAGCAAGCATTTGATCACTATGTGAGAGATTCTACTTTGCCCGCAGGGTCCTCCTTGACCAGGAGGGAAGTGCAAAACATGACCGACAATCTGGCGGTGGTCCGGGATCTGGTCATGCAATCGACAGTTACCTATCACGAGCAACTGGCCGGTTTGCTTTCCCCGGTGCAACTGGAGCGACAAAACCCGGCCGTCGTCAGTGCGACCGGCGCCGTCAATTGGGTGGTGATGGCCGGACTGATTGGTTGTGGAGTCTGCTTGATTCTCGGTTTGTTCGGTCGACTCGCGGCATTGGGCGCCGCGACGATGTTATTGCTGTTTTATGTTGCGATGCCGCCACTACCGGGACTCACCGCGTCCACGGTCGGCGGAGCCCACTACTTGTACGTCAACAACAATTTGATCGAAGCGATGGCAGCCCTGGTTTTAGCCAGTACACCGTCCAGTCGCTGGGTCGGTCTGGACGCCGTTGTCATGCCCGTCCTGAGTTTTTTATGGCGTGGCATGCGACGGCAGGAGAAGACGACAGTCGCAGAACAGGAGTGATTTTGAGTAGGGTTCCCCTTGCTGATGTGGTGAACTCGAAGCCAGACACCGGCCCGGAATGCTGGACGAAGGACTGATGAGCAGACAGAATAATAGAATCCAGAGTGCGCGTCGCCTCACGGGCTGTTGGAAATGGGGAGCCGGCAGTACGAGCCACTAACTATCCTATGAGCAGGTACTTTTTATGAACCTCACGCCTGAACAACGGCAGGTCGGTCGCCAGAATTATTACAACGCACTGGGTGTGTCTCGTCGCGACGTTCTGAAGTCCGTAGCAGTTGCTCCTGCCGCCGGTGCGTTTTACTACGGCTATTCACAACTGGAAGATGAAACGGTGCGCGCGGGACTGATCGGCACCGGCAGCCAGGGGAATTTGCTGCTCTCGGTTGCGAATCCGGATTTTCTCCGCTTCGAAGCCTACAGCGAGATCCGTCCTTCGCAAATCCAACGAGTCAGAAACGGTGATGCGGGTGATCCAATGCGGCTCGGATTTTTGCGCAAGTACAACATGAGTGAAACGCAGTTTGAACAGGAAGTACGTTATCACCGGGATTACCGCAAGTTGCTTGAAAATCCGGATCTTGATCTCGTGGTGATTGCTTTGCCCCTTCACCTGCACTTTTCCGTTGTGCGCGAGGCGCTGCTCGCAGGTAAACATGTTTTCTGTGAAGCCCCGCTGGCTGAAAGGGGTGACCAGTGTAAACAGCTGGCAAACCTGGCTCGCGAAAAAAACCTGGTTTTGGCCACGGGACACCACCGCCACTACAGCATGCTCTACGACAACGCCCTGTCACTGATCGAGGATGGTGTCCTGGGAGAGGTGCAGCACGTGCGGGCATTCTGGCATCGCAATAACAGTTGGCCGCGGTTGGATAATGCGACCGATGCAGACGGGTCGGTGTTGCACGACGACCCGTGGCAGGACCCCATTCCGGCGATGGATGCGAACCTGGATTATCAGGGTTACGGTTACGAGTCACTGGAAGAGCTCTGCTGGTGGCGGCTCCATCGACGCATGGGCGGGGGCCTGGTGACCGAATTGGGAAGCCATCAGTTGGAAGTCTGTGGCCTGCTCCTGGGTGGGGTTCACCCTCTTGCTGTCAGTGGCGTGGGCGGTGGGTGTTTTTTTGATGGTCACCGGGACATCGAGGACCAAGTGTTCGCCACGTTCGAGTTTCCCGGGCACTCTCATCCACAGGGCAAACCTGGCGGAAATAATGCGGACGACATCGTCGTGGTCACTTTTTCCGCGATCAGTTCCAATTCGATTGATGGATATGGCGAACAAGTCATGGGATCGAGAGGCACGATGTTTGTGGAACAAGAGCAAAATGTCATGTTGTTCAAAGAACCCGCTCCGGGTGAGAAAGCAACGCGGGCCGCTACCGAGATTTCTCTCACACTCAGCGAGACGAGCCAGCCCGCGATTGTCGCGGCAGAGAGCGACAGTTCCGGCAGCGCCGGGGCCGGTTGGGCGCAGGCAGCCACCGCTGGGAATTCGAGTCGTGGGTATCGCGAGGAATTAGAACACCTGGCCTGGTGTATCCGTAATCCGTCGGCAGAGAACCAGCCGCGATGTGGTCCCGCCGCGGCGCTTGCCACAGCAACTTATGCTCAGGTTGCCAATCAGGCGATTCGGCAGCGGCGGAGAATCGAATTCCAGCCCGGTTGGTTTGACCTCGAAAGCGCCGAGGCGCCTCCGCTCGACGAGGACCTGCTGGCAGGCAGTTGACCGGCAACAACGGCCAACGGGAACAGAAAGCGGCCAACGGGAACAGAAAGCGGCCAACGGGAACAGAAAGCGGCCAAC
>PBTE01000152.1 GCA_002726515.1 Planctomycetaceae bacterium
AATCGCAAGAAAGAAAAGAACCGTCGAGACTTACGACGCAAGTGCCGTTGTTCTCAACGGTTACTGATTCGACCCAAGTACCCCCTAGGGGAGTCGAACCCCTGTCTTCGGACTGAGAATCCGATGTCCTGGGCCACTAGACGAAGGGGGCGTTAATTTTTTTATCGGACCAGCAGCGCCGACTTCTGAAATTTTCCGCCAGGGCCGCTCACCTGTCAACTCCCTACCTCCGGCCCAGCCGGGAGTTCCAGGCAGGCGCGCGTCGCTTCTGTCATGCTGTCGTCCCCACGCCCGGTTTCTTATGTCATAATGTGTGTGGCCCCTTGCGACGAAAGCTTTTATGACCGCACCCCGCCGTTGTTTCCAAGGTTTCACACTCGTCGAGTTGCTGGTCGTCATCGGGATGATCGGTCTGCTGGTGGCGTTACTGCTGCCTGCCGTACTGGCGAGCCGCAATACGGCCCGCAGGAGCGCCTGCAGTAACAATCTCAAACAAATCGGACTGGCCGTGCACAATTTCCAGAGCGCGGTAGGCATTTTCCCACCCAGCTTCGTCATTGAACCGGGTAATGCACTCAACACGAATAACGGCTCCTGGTCGGTCCATGGCCGCATCCTGCCCTACATTGACCAGGGAAACGCCTACATCCAAGTGAGACTGGACATCGCCTGGGACGATCCGGTCAACCAATCGACCGGTGTGCCGACGATGAGAATCCCCACCTTCCTCTGTCCCAGTGAACTGAACGACACGGTTCGAGTCGATTCGAACGGTCAACCCAAGGTCTATCCCCTGAATTATGGTTTCAACTTCGGCAGCTGGTTCGTGTGGGATCCGCAACGAGATCGCGGCGGAGATGGCTCTTTCTTTGTCAACAGCCGTCTCCGACCGGTTAATTTCCGGGACGGTCTCAGCAATACCCTCTGTGCTGCTGAAGTGCGGGCGTTCACACCCTATTTCCGCAACACGGTCGACCCGGGCCCCACCATCCCTTCCTCACCGGAAGAGCTGGCCGTGTTGGCCGGCGGTGCGCAGTTCAAACTGGGCGCGGGCACCAACCAAAACACCGGACATACCGAGTGGCCGGACGGACGCGTGCACCACAGTGGTATCACCAGCGTGTTTACACCCAACACACCCGTTGGCTATGTGCACAGCGACGGCAGGACTTACGACATCGACTACAATTCGCGACAGGAAGGAAAAAGCAGCACCCAGCCCACCTACGCCGCGGTGACAGCCCGCAGTTACCATCCGGGCCTGGTGAACGTCGTCTTGATGGATGGCTCGGTGCGGGCCGTCACCGACAGTATCAACCTGACCCTCTGGCGATCACTTTCGACGCGAAGTGGCGGGGAAACCGTGGAACATTCCACTCCTTGAAATCGCGGTCAGACGCGCAGCACTGGCAACGAGTGATTTCATCGCGACCGGCTGCAAGACATCGCCCCGCAGACCGTCCCAGCCCCTGGGTCGCAAGGACGAGGAGACGGGTGTTGTTTTGGTGACCGGCAGGACACCATCTGAAATCGCGCGGCGCCCGTGTTGGCGAACACCTGTTCGGGCAGTGAGGGCATGCGGAATCTGAAAGTCCGTCTTAACGGCGGGAACGATTTCTCCGGCTCAAACGCCGGGCTTCACCTGCCATCTCCTTTTCCAGGTGTTCGGTCAATCCCTGTTCCCTCAGCTGCTCCAACTTGGTCTCCGACTGTGAGAAATCTTTCCGCAGATGGTAAACCTGTGCTTGTCCCAAAAGAGCGGCTGCCCGGAAGTACTGTTGCGTTTCGTCCAGATTCGCCAGTTGTTCAAACAGGGGTAACGCCTGCTCGGGTGCGTTGTGATCAGGTCTCAAATACACGCGGGCCAAATGCAACTGGGCCAGACGAACGTAATATTCCTGATCGGGAAAGTTTTTCTCCACGGCCAGGTACGCTTCCTCGCTATCCAGCAATTGCGCCTGCAGGAACTGCTCCTGGGCTGTGTCTCGCCGTGTAACTCCTTCTCGTTTCGTGCGAGTCCCAGATCGCAAAAGGTCGGGTTCGCGGAACACCAGCGCAAGTGCCACTCCCACCAGGAAGGCGACCAGAACAAAAACGCTGATGGCCACGGGTACCCGCCAGGGACGTTGCACAGGGTCGGCGCGGTGTGCTTCACTCTTCATCAAGGTGTCCAGACGCTGGGTCACCCCCGCCTGGCCGGTGCTCGTCATGCCTACCGCCGCAGTTGTCCAGGAACCGCCTATGGAAGATGATGACAGGCCTCCTTCTTCCACGGACAACGCTTGTAAGTCGCCCAGCAGTTCCGTGGCTGTCTGATAACGCTGGCCGGGATCCTTCGCCATCAGTTTTTCCACCATCCCGCAAAGGGCCAGTGACAAATCGTCACGGATAGCGTCCAACTGAGGCATTTCGGCCTTAATGTGCTGGACGGCCACACTCAAAGGCGAATCACCGGTGAAAGGTGGCTGACCCGCCAGCATGTGAAAACAGGTGACCCCCAAAGAATACATGTCGCTGCGGGTGTCCAGTGGCTTGCCCTCGGCCTGCTCGGGACTCATGTACAAGGGCGTCCCCATCGTGGTTCCTACCTGGGTCAGATGAACCGCCTGATCATCCAGGGCGCGGGCCAGGCCAAAGTCGGCCACCTTCACCTCGCGCTGACCCGTCAGCAGAATGTTTTCAGGTTTGATGTCCCGATGAACAATTCCATGTTCGCCCGCCTTGCTCAAAGCAGCAGCCACCTGACACATGATGGAAACGACCAAGGTAGCGTCCAACGTGCCGTGTCGCGTCAGATACTGTCCCAGGTTCATGCCCCGCACGTATTCCTGAGCAATGAAATGCGTGCCGTCGACCTTACCCACCTCGTAAATCTGAACGATGTTGGCGTGAACCAGTGCCGCTGCGGAACGCGCTTCGTTCTGAAACCGACGCACATAAGTTTCCTCGCTGGCAAGACTGCGTTTGAGAAACTTCAAAGCGACCTGCCGACGCAGCGAGCGCTGCTGGGCCAAATAGACTTCGGCCATCGCGCCCCGCCCCAGCCGTCGCAAGATGCGATAGTCGCCAAACTTGCGGCCCGTTAAATCAGGCTCGGCAGGCGTGTTCGCCGCAGGTTCTGGCCGGTCGGGCATAAGGGAGTTCCGGTCCCGGGTTCGGGGCTTCAGTGTTCAAGTCTCGGGTCTCGGGTCTCGGGCGGTTTGAGCCATTGATGACCCGACTCTGATTCTACAGTTTCTGGAACTTGGAATTGTCCGGATGAGCAGATTTTTCCTGTCTCTGATTCAAGCTGCCGTGACGGATGTCGATCAAGCCTTGAAGGACCTCTGCCCGGGGACAATCTGAACGCATGCCTTGCCTGGCGTCTCCCGGCCGCCGGGCAAAAGAAGTCAAGACCGTGGCCATCTCCAAAACTCGGCTCCATTATGCCCCACGTCGCGCTACGTTTCAATCTCGTGCAATTCCCCGGCGTTGACTGTCAGGGCGTGGCTGCCTTCACCAACCACGTGCAACAAGGAAAAACCGGACAGGATCCGGCTGCGTCTCTCTTGCGCAAGCAACGCCAGCCTGTCAGCCACATCAAACACGTGCCTACTCAAGTTTCAGGCGAACCCCCATCCTCACGAAGACGTTCCAGGGAAACCAACTGGTTGAGACTTCCCGACCGAAATCCCTCGAGATCCAGCGTCACGAAACGAAATCCAAGCGACTTAAACCGCTCGATTAGCTCGCTCCGCAACGGCGCATCGACCAACCGCAGAAACGAGTCGACCGGCACCTCCACGCGGGCCAGTTCACCGCGGTGATAGCGAACCCGAATTTCCGCCAGTCCCCGGGAACGCAGCCACTCTTCGGCCTGCTCAATCATTTGCAGGCGTTCCGGAGTCACCTCATCTCCGTAGGCCACTCGACTCGACAGGCAGGGTGTGGCGGGTTTGTCCCACACAGGTAACTTCCAGTGCCGGGCCAGACCGCGGACGTCCACTTTTTGCATTCCACATTCGGCCAGCGGGCTGCAAACTGCGTGTTCGCCGGCGGCTTTTCTGCCCGGACGAAAATCTTCCAAATCGTCAAGGTTTGCACCGTTACAAATCACCGCCAAATTCCATTCGGCGCGCCGAGCCACCATCAGAGAGTACAGCTCGGTCTTGCAGTGATAACAGCGGTCGGGCGCGTTGCGGGTGTATTCCGGACGGGCAAATTCTTCTGTCTCGATGACAACGTGCCTGATTCCGATCAATTCAGCAACTTGGCAAGCGATCTCCAACTCGCCCGTCGCCAGGCTGGAACTTTTTCCGGTCACGGCAAGTGCCCGTTCGCCCAACGCCAGTTGGGCAGCTTTTGCGACCACCGCACTATCCACGCCACCTGAAAATGCTACCGCGCACGAGCCGTAAGACTCGATTTCCTGCAACAATCGATCGGAGTGGAGGTCGGTGGTGGACACGGGAACAGACAAAGGACGAGGGACGAATTTCAAGGACAGAAGACAAGGAACAGAAGCAAGCTGATAGACATCTAGAGCAGTTTACACTTACCTCCGAGCAGGAGAAAGACAGTCTCTTCCAGTTGAAGTGGAGCAGCGGCATCCGGCAACAACAATTCACAATGGAAGTTCCGCGAGACGGGCCAAGCTCCCCTGCCCTTTCTCGTCCTGCACCACAGAGCTAGCCGTTCGGGTCGCGGGTGATCGGTTCCATCTTTTTGGTATTCCGTTCCACTGCCAAAATGGTGGTCCGTTGCTCCAGACCGTCGCTGCTTTCAGCGACGATGGGAATCACTTGCCGCTTGTTCAGCATCTTCAATCGCACCGTAAAGCTTCCGTCCGGACGAAGTTTGACCGGCTCGCCTTCTAAAGTCACGTAGGCATCCGGCTCGGTGGCTCCGAACACAATCAGCTCGCAATCCACTTCACAATCAAACTCGCTTTCACGAAGCAAAAGCCGCGTAGCTCCCGCCCCATACCTGGTAACCAACGGGGATCCTAACGGACGTCTCAAGCATTCTTCAAGAATCTCCTGAACTTCAATTCCCTTGCCACTTTCATCGCAACCGCCACTCTGCGCATAGATTTTTTCACAGTCTTCAGCCACCTCGTTCCAATTTTCGTCGACGGCGTCGCGACTCCCCGGCGGCGGAGGAGTCACCACGTTACTGCGAGCTAACCCATAGAAGCTCCCATCGCAACCACGATATCCGATGTCAACCCGATAGGTTCCGGGCGGATTCCGCAAATCGATGTACCAGTGATTAACACCACTATGGACTGGTATCTCGCGCAAGACGGTTTCGGCCATATTCGAAGCGGAGCGGTCATCCACGGCTAGCAAGCGAATCACCGGTTGTGCCCCATGCCAATTTTCAGCCATGGCCGATCGTGCTCGTTCGACACTTAATCGAGTAATTTGCCAGAACACATGAAGCCAATAAGGATCCCGAACCAAGACGATGAGACGATCCTTTTTCAAGGGCCGTTTGTCTTGTGTCCCGCCACTGGCCGGCGTCTGAGCAAGGTCTCGCAATTGTTCTTCCACCATGAGACTGCGTTGAATACGCCGCTTTCCAGGCCTACCCGATATTGAAACACCGCTGGACGCGTCGCGCCCGGAGGATCCGTTCGTGATGGCGTCTTTCCCGCCAAGGCTCGATCCGTTGGAGTTGCCAGAAGCTCGATGTCCCTTTCTGGACGGCCTGTCAGCCTGCACGAGTGCCCGCACCAGTTGATCCTTTCGCATGGCGTGCCAGCCACGAATACCCCGTTTCTTTGCCATCTGGGCCAGATCTTTGTACGTGTTTTCTCGAAATAAAGCTGCTGTACTCAAGGGTCACTACCTCCGCTATCACCAACTCTGTTTACATTAAAGATCAACAGGTCTGATTATCCACTTACCTTCATTGCCACCCGACTCCACCCGGCAGTCGTCCTTGACCGGAACAATGTATTGGCACTCACATGCCATGACAACCATCTGAAAAGCGCCTGTTGACGCAGTTCGTCATCCAATCCCCCCGGACCGGGGACTGTCCAAAGGCATCATCCGATGAACTGCAAGCGGTACTCGCCAATTGCCGACGAAGAAAAATCGCGGGAAAATTGAAATTCCTTCAATCTTCTGAGAAAGAGTCTACCGTCGCGGACCCGACACTCGACCCAGCCAAACCTCTTACCGTCCCAGTGAAAATTCTCCCGGTTTTACCGAGAAAACCACCCCCAACTGATTTTAATCAAAAATCACTGGAAAATCAATATTCCATCCCTCGTTCAGCCCTGTTAGATGTTCTCTCCCCATGACACAACCAGCACCTATAATTTAACTTAGGAAAAATACCTGTATCTTATCTTTGCATTTAAATCGACACGATCTGTGCACAGTTTGCCCCCCATTAGCATGTATTAAAAAGGTACAATCCGGGCCAAAAAGGCCCTGGCTAGCCCTGCCTGACTGGACCTTTCCAACAGCCGCCCTCCCCTGGTCCGCCTCTTGTCTGGATACGACCTGACACTGCCAGCATGACCGGCAGAAACCTTCAAAAGTTTTATTCTTAAAATATTCTGGTAGCCCACCTCAGGGGCGCACAGGAGCGGAATGCGGCAGGGTATGGAGTTCAGCTGCGAGCGGACATCGGGTGACGTGGAAAACTGGCACCAGGCGGCATCACCATCTGGCAATGGTAGCCCATAGCCTCTAACATTTGCTCGATGAGAGGCGAACTTCCTATCCCTGGCTGAGAAGACGGCTCCTGGCAGTAAAACAGCGCGGTTTGGACGCAGCGCAAGCGTTGGAAAATTGCAATCTTGACAGCCGAGCGGAACGGAACCAGAGTGGTTTGTTCTACCTGGCCGCCTTGTAGATTTTCTGCGTATTGAAAACTACGGGCTCCAGACTCACGATAGGCACACGGTTGCTCAGCAGGGAAAACTAACGTGAAACATTCACTGGTTCTGGGAACTCTCCTGTTTGGCATTTGGATCCTCTGGTCAGGCCACTACACGCCCCTGCTCCTCAGTTTGGGAGGAGTTTCGTGCCTGCTGGTCATCTTCCTGGCACGCAGAATGAACCTGATCGACCAGGAGGGAGTCCCGCTGCAACTCGGTTTGCGGCCATTCACCCACTACGCGCCTTGGCTTTTCAAGGAGATCGTCCTGGCGAACATCGACGTTGCTTGCCGGATACTTACCCCGAGCCTGCCGATTCGACCCCGGATGATTCGTATCAAGTCCAGCCAGAAGGGAGACCTGGGGCGGGTCATCTTTGCTAACTCGATCACACTGACTCCGGGAACTGTTTCGGTGGATTTGGTCGGTAACGAGTTTGTCGTCCACGCGTTAACCGAAGCAGCGGCAGCCGACGATGCCTCCGGAGAGATGGACCGGCGAGTTACCGCCCTGGAGGAATAGCACTGATGTGCAGCGTGTTGGTGATCACCATGGCCGCGATCCTGACAACGATGGGGTTGGCGCTGGTTCGTGCCAACCGGGGTCCGACCGTGTTCGATCGCATTCTGGCCTTGAACATGTTTGGTACGAAAACGGTGCTTTTAATCTCGGTGGTCGGATTCGTCAGCGAGCGACCGGATTTCCTGGACCTGGCACTGTTGTACGCCCTGATGAACTTTATTGGCATCATCGCTGTGTTGAGGTTCACCACGTATGGTCATTTCGCGGATGACCAGACCGAAGAGGGGATGGCGTAAACGTGGATCTGGTATTCAACATCCTGAGCATGGTGCTTTTGCTCCTGGGTTCCTGTTTCGCCCTGGTGGGCGGACTGGGCGTGCTTCGTTTCCCCGATTTTTTCAGCCGTCTTCATGGCGGTGGGATCACAGACACGCTGGGGGCCGGCCTGATCATCCTGGGACTGGTTTTCCAGGCGGTTAAAGTCGGCTTGGCCGAAAATCCAGAAAGCACCGCCTGGCTGGTCACTGTCAAACTGATGATGATCCTGTTTTTCCTGTTCATCACCAGTCCCACAGGGTGTCATGCCCTGGCTCGTGCGGCGTTGGCGGATGGAGTGAAACCACTGGTAACAGAGGAAGAGGAATTGCCGAGGCCATGACTGCCGGTGCCACGACCCACCTGACTGTTGTTCTGCTGCTTATCTTGTTGATCGGGACGGCAATCACCATCGCGCGGATGCGTGACCTCTGGGCGGCCGTGATGCTGACTGGTATCTACAGTTTCCTGGGCGCCAGCTGGATGCTCTTGCTGGACGCTCCGGATGTGGCCTTCACCGAAGCGGCTGTCGGAGCGGGAATCGCCACGTTCTTGATGCTGGGTACGTTAGCGTTGACCAGTCGCCGGGCCAAGGCACCGCAAGGCAGGTCCCTGGCGCCGTTGGCCGTGGTCATCGTGACCGGTGCGGCCCTCGTCTATGGGACCTTCGACATGCCCCACTACGGCGATCTGCAGGCACCGGCACACCAGCACGTTGCCCCGGAATACCTGTCCGACGGTGTACCCCACGTGCAGGGTGGTCCGTCAAAAGTCGGTGTGCCCAATGTCGTCACGGCAATCCTGGCCAGTTACCGTGGCTATGACACGCTGGGGGAAACCGTCGTGATCTTCACAGCCGGAATCGGCGTGCTGCTGTTGATGCGCAGACCTTCGGACCGGGAGGTCAAGCAGTGAGACAACAGACGATCCTCCGCATTGTGGCGAAACTCCTGATTCCGTACATCTTGCTCTTTGCACTTTACGTGCAATTTCACGGTGACTTTGGACCAGGCGGCGGTTTCCAGGCAGGCGTCATTTTCGCCGCCGCGGTGATCCTTTATGGGCTGGTCTTCGGGCTCCGGGCCGCCCGCAGGGTGGCGCCGCCCCTGCTCATGGAAACACTGGCCGCGCTGGGTGTATTGATTTTTGCCGGTACCGGTGTGGCCTCGATGCTCCATGGTGGCAACTTTCTCGACTACAACGCTCTGGGAGGTTCCGGCCAGCAGCACACCAGGTCCGCTGAACCAGTGGCCCACCTGCATGAACACTCCCCGGAAGGAATCGAAGAGCGTCATGAGTCACACGGCATGCTCCCGCAGGGGCAGCACCTGGGAATCATGGTGGTGGAACTGGGTGTCGGACTGACCGTGGCAGCGATCATGATCACGATTTTCTTTGCCTTTGCAGGCCGGGAGCGGGTGCGGTGAACCAGGTGCTGGGACTCTACAACTACTGGGTCGTGATCTGCCTGATGATGATCGGGTTTTACATCGTCATTGCGCGAGGCAACCTGATCAAGAAAGTGATCGGCCTCAACATTTTTCAGATTTCGGTCTTCTTGCTCTACATCAC
>PBTE01000153.1 GCA_002726515.1 Planctomycetaceae bacterium
TGGCTGTACCCAATCCGTAATTGACCCAGGAACCGAGACACGGGTGGCCGCTGAGAATGCGTCCGGAGTTCATCATCAGCAGTGCCGATCCGTGAATCGGGGAATCAGCCGTCATCGAATGCATGAATGCGATGTCGTCGACGCAACGGGCCAGGTGCGGAAACAACGTGGAGACCGGCTTACCACATTCGCCAGACGGGCGGAAATCCCAGCGGGGTTCGACGATCCGCCCAATCCTCCTGTGCCCCGAACGGCCGAAGGTCTTCACGTTGACAGTCTTGTTGTCCATGCCCTTCATACCGGGCTTATAGTCGAAGGTGTCGATTTGACTCGGCCCGCCGTACATGAACAAAAAAATGACGCTTTTGGCACGTGGTGGAAAATGGGGACGCTTGGCTGTCAGAGGAGATTTCCAGGGAGTGATGCCATCGGCCGCGACGGTTTGTCCGGCGAGGAATCCATCGCTGCCGGCCATGGCCGCCAACGAGGTGCCGGCAAATCCACCACCGGCTTGCCACAGAAATTCACGTCGAGTCCGACCACAGAAGTTGCGTCTGGTTTGTTGCATGGAGTGCCTTTTAATCCAAATAAACGAACTCGTTCAAATTAAACGCCAGCAGACAGAAATGGTCGAAGCCGAGGCCGGCATCCACGTTGTACTCTTTCTGTAACCGGGTCACGAGTCGAACACCCCGCTCGATTTCCTGCTGACTGGGTCGGCGTTGAAGTACTCCTTGTAGTACAAATTCTACCTGTCGTGGGACTTGATTGCCAACGGTGCGGCGGGCATGGTTTGCCAGGATTTTCGCGTGACGATTGAACAGTTCTCCATTGATCATGGCCAGGGCCTGGGTCGGCTGGACGGTGGAAAAACGAACCGGACAGGTGGTGTCAAGATCCGGTCCATCGAAAGTTTCGATGAGAGGCAAGACCAGAGACCGCTTGGTGTGAATGTAAATGCTCCGACGGTTTCGTTCGGCAGAAGTCGAATCTTTCCAGCCATTGCCAGGTACTGACTGTCCGGCTTTCACTTCGTCCGAGACCAGGGGGTAAATACTGGGTCCGTACAGCAGAGGATTGATACTCTGGTTGACGGCTAGAACCGAATCGCGGATTTCTTCGATCGTCAGGCGTCGCATCGGAAAACGCCATAACAAGTCGTTTTGGGGATCCCTGGCCAGACCTGCTGGATTCGCGAGGGATTGCATTTGGTAAGACTTGGAAAGCATGATCTTCCGGTGCATGTGTTTCAGTTTCCAGCCACCGGTCACCAGTTCGCTGGCCAGCCAGTCCAGCAGTTCCGGATGCGTCGGCGGTTCTCCCTGCAGACCAAAATTGTTCGGCGACCTCACCAGACCCCTACCGAAGTGGTACTGCCACAGCCGATTGACCATCACACGTGCGGTCAAAGGGTTTTCCTCGCTGACAATCCAATTTGCCAACGCAAGTCTCCTGCCGCACGTTTTCGCGCCGGGCGCGGACGGTTCAATTTCCGGGTCTGGAAAACCCAGCACCGCGGGATATCCCGGAGCAACCTCCTCGCCGGGGGCGTGGGCATTGCCTCTCGCCAGCACATGGGTTGCCGGAGCATCAGCACCACGTTCGGTGACGCACAGCACGGGGCGCCCACCACCCGGTGGATTGTCCAGCAAAGAACGTGCAACGCGACCCAGGGTCTCGTACAAATGGATCCGGTTGCGGAGGATGTTGTTTTCGGCATATTTTTTCAGGATAGCCGGACGGTTGCTTTCGTCCTGGAACTGGACGTAATCCTGTGAATCCATTGTTTCTTGCAACTGTTCCAGGATGGATTTGCGGCTGCCTTGGATTTCTTCCAGATCCTTCTGAAGATCCTCGGGATTGATGGGTGGCCTTTCTGGGTCAACCGGGGCGTCCACTTCCCGGACAGACAGCGCGTGCACAGATCTCCGACTCCTCACCCCGTATCGCTCGACGTTGTGGAAAAATGCCAGGAGGCGATAGTAGTCTCGTTGCGGCAGGGGGTCCAGTTTGTGATGGTGGCAGCGAGCGCAACCGATTGCCAGTCCGAGAAATACCTCAGCCGTCGTACGCACGAGATCATCCAGGTCTTCGTACAGTTCCTGAATGTGGTCGACCGGTTCGTCCTGCCAGATGCCGAGTCGGTAGAAACCCGTCGCTGTCATCGTGTCCGGCGTGACCTGTTCCAATTCGTCACCGGCCAGCTGCTCACGAACAAAATGGTGGTAGGGCTTGTCGTCATTGAAGGACCGGATGACGTAGTCACGAAAACGCCAGACGTAAGGTTTCGCGTTATCGCGCTCGTAGCTGTTACTTTCTGCGTAACGGACCAGGTCGAGCCAGTGTCGTGCCCATTTTTCTCCATAGTGAGGAGAAGCGAGCAAGCGATCGACAATGAACTCGAAGGCTAACGGAGACCGATCTGCCAGGAAAGCGTTCACGTTGCCAGTCGTTGGTGGCAGTCCGGTCAAGTCGTAGTACGCACGCCGCAGGAGAACTTCTTTCTCCGCGGGCGGCGCGGGTTGCAGCCCGGCCTGACGCAACCGGGAAATAATGAATGCATCAATTCCGTTCCGCTGTTCTGTTGGTTGGGTGTGGGAAGGTACCGGCGGACGTTGGATCGGATGGAATGACCAATGTGCCCGGGTCGTGTCGTTGACAGCTGGCTCCTGAGCCCATGCCTTCGTTATTGAAAACAAGACCAATACCAGTGTGAGGCACAGCGATTTGCGGAGCATGACAACGGCGATGTTTTTGGTGCGAGATCCAAAGAGAAATGTCCTGCGAATCATGGACATCCCGTTATGATAATCCATTCATAGCAAATTCACAAACTACAAACTGTTGCCGATGAACCGGTACCGGTTCATCGGCAGGAGCAATCGATCCGTTTTCCCGGGCATTTGCCGGCACGTGGTTCGAAAGGATTGGCCCGCAGCGAATCAGGTAATTCCTGCTGACCTGAACGGCGATCACCGGCCGGACATTGTTGCTATTGTGGACGATGATTTCCGACGGATGCAAGGTGCGTTGGAGATGCGCTGGTGGAAAAACCCGGCCCCCCCCGAAAAAGTAACGTGGTCAAGGGTCCGGTCGTTGGGTGGTGACTTGACACGGGGAACTGTTGGTAGCTACTTTTATTTCAGTGGGGTCTGTTGTTGCAGCGAAAACTTATTAAAGGATCATGATTCATGACGCTTCTGAGCAATGGTTACAGGGTCGGGTTGGTATTGTGTGTCGTCGCCTGCTGCGCAATGGCGAGGTCCGAGGAGACGGTCGAACCCGAACCACAGTATCATTCTGGATCGATTCTGATTCCGGCCGCATCGGCGGATGAGCCAAAGCGGCAGGATTTTTCGGCGGAACTTGCGGATCGTTATCTGACCGACGGTGCGTTGGCCTGGTCGCGAGAGCACCAATGTGTCAGCTGCCACACGAGCGGGTTGTATTTAGCTGTTCGTGGCGCGCTGACTTCTAAACTCGGTCCGCCACCCACGGAGATGCGGGACCACTTTATTCAGGAAACGAAGGACCTGGCTGCGAAGGAACCTGAAGCACTTCGAAAAGGTGCCGACGGTACAGGCTCCGCCTATGTCGCGCTGGGGCTGGCGGAGTGGGACTTGCATGTGAACAAAACCCGCTCGCCGGAAACCGACGACGCGCTGCGCACCATGCTGGTGGCCCAGACCGAGGAAGGTTCGTGGTCGAATCCGGGTTGCTGGCCACCGCTGGAATCCAGTGAGTTCCATGGTGCGACGGTAGCCGCCCTGGCCGTGGCCACGGCGCCGGGATGGTTGGCGGAACTTACCGACGAGCGTTCACTGGAACAGATCGAAAAGTTGAAGAAGTATTTGCGCGAAACCGAACCTCCTCACGATTACGCCCGTCTGTTGCTGTTGTGGGCCAGCACGAGGATGGCCGATCTGGCTGACGAACAACAGAAAAGCGACGTGATTGAAATGGTGTTCCGCCATCAGCGCGAAGACGGCGGTTGGTCGCTACGCACGTTTGCGACACCTGAACAATGGGGAGACGGAGGTCGTGCCCAGAAACTGCGTGACGAGCCGGATTTGGACGACCCGGCGAGTGATGGCCACATGACAGGCCTGGCGGTCCTGGTGATGCGGGACGCAGGCGTTCCCGCCGAGGATGCCAGGATCCAGGCGGCGGTTCATTGGTTGAAAACCAATCAGCGGGAATCGGGGCGTTGGTGGACGCGTTCGTTGAATACCGACACCTACCACTTCATCACTTTCAGCGGTACCGGTTACGCGCTACTGGCTTTGGCCAAGTGCAACGCGTTGTAAGGCTCAGGGTCGGGAGTTGGTACGGCTGAGATCCGGCCGAATGTTAGGATTCAGTTCCAGGCTGCCAATCGCGGGATTGCGCAGTAGCCGGGCCTCTCCGGATACTAAGATTTCACTTCACCCGCCCAGCCGACACTGTCGCGTGGCGTCGAGATCGACACTCTGGCTGGCCATGTTCACAACGACGCCGTAAATCTCTCGGGCACGCTGTGAAGAAATCTTCCCGTCGAGTACGTCTTCCAACACGTTCTGAGGATCGCGTTCCAACGGGCTACCGTAGCCGCCTCCGCCAGGGGTCTGGTAGCTGACGACATCGTCCGGTGCCAGGTCGAGTGTGATTTTCGAGGGCAGGTCCCGTGCTTCACTGTCCGGGTTGAGCGTGTAAGAGGATGGCCTTCCAGGCTGCCCTCCAAAAAGTCCCCAGGGTCCCTTCTTGCGGTGGCCGGAGAAAACGGTAAGCGTTGCCTGGTGGCCGGGAAACTGCCAGTCCCTGCGCAGTCCGAGCCCGCCACGGTACCGCCCGGCCCCTTCCGAGTCGGGTACCAGTTCGTAACGCGTGATCCGCAGCGGGTAATTGTTTTCGGTCTCTTCAATCGCCGAGTTCTCGGTATTCTGAATGTGTGCCTGGACGGCATCGGTTCCGTCCTTGCTGAAGCGGGCGCCGTAACCTCCCGCCAGGGTTTCCATGAAGGTGTAATACTCTCCGGTGTGCGGATCCTCTCCGCCACAGCCCATGTTACAGATGACGCTTTTGCTGCAGGCCGGTACTTTTTCCGGAAGGGCAGGGGAGAGTGCTTTGAAGCCGAGGTCGCACAGTCGCATGGCAATGTCGTTACCTCCCATAACACCGGCCGGATGTTTTGCGTTCACGACGGTTCCCTCAGGCGCGCTCACGTGCACCTGGGAGTAGAATCCGTCGTTAATGGGAATGTCCGGATCAATCATGCAACGCACGACGTACGACAACGCCGAGTAGGCGTAGGTCAAATTGGCGTTCAATGGTGATGACCGCTGGGGGTCGGAACCGGTCAGATCAAAATGGACTTCGTCATCCAGGATCGAAATTTTGACGGCCAATTGAATCGGGCGATCGGTGACGCCGTCGTCGTCCAGTTCGCACTCTGCGCGGTACTCGCCGCGGGGCAACTTGGAGATGGCGCTTTTGGTCCATCGTCGTGTGTACTCCATCAACTCGTTATTGAACTTCTGGATATCGTCATTTCCAAACCGATCGTACAACCCGGTCACGCGTTTTCCGCCCAGCATGGCCGACGCAACCTGGGCCCTGAAGTCACCCCCCATCTGCTTGGGGGAACGTACGTTGGCTGCAATCAATTGGAAAACGTTTTCAATGATCTGGCCATCTCGGAGGATTTTCGTGGGCGGAATGATGACCCCCTCCTGATAAATGTCTTTCGAGATGCAGAGGCCCCCCGGTGCCAGCCCGCCGATGTCGACGTGGTGGGCCACATTGGCGGCGTATCCGACACATTGCTCCTTGTGAAACAGGGGCACGATGATGCCAACGTCATTCAAGTGCATCGCACCCAGGTGGGGATCATTCATGGCCAGTCCGTCTCCCGGCTGTAGATTCTGCGGGCCGTATTCTCGTACTGCTGCAGGAATCATCCGCACCATTGAAGCCAAGTGGATCGGTTGTGAGAACGCCTGGGCAACCACTCGCAGATGATCGTCGTAAAGCGCGCAGGAAAAGTCGGCTCGTGTTTTAATGTTGGTTGAATAGGCGGCACGCCGAAGTGCAATTGCCATTTCCTCCGCTGCACTTTGAAATGCACTTCGCATCACTTCGAACCGAATGGGATCCATTCCCAGCTGCGGCCGGGACTCGTGGACCGGTTCTTTGAATGTGCCTTCCGGGTCGTCTTTTCGCATTTTGGTTCTTAGTCCTGTCCCAACGGTGATAGCCGATGGAAGCAATGATTCAACGCGTAACGTTCATGCTCGGTTCCAGCAGCAAATTTCCCTTCGGATCAACCAGCGCCCTGAAATCTGGTGGAATCACTGTCGTCGCGTCGTATTCTTCGATGATGGCGGGACCAGAAATTCGATTGCCCGCTGACAGTAATTCACGATCGAAGATCCTGCACTCGATGGCTCCACCTGTTTCAGTAAAGTAGACGTCGCGCCGCGTGGTGACTGCTTTGAAAGCGTCCGGACCGGTGTCGATCAGGGCAGGCGGCGAGGGCCGCCGGATGTGACCCACAGCCGTGAGGCGGACATTGACCATTTCGGACTGTTCCCGCTGGTCGGAAAAGCCATAGACCCGCTGATGTTCCTGACAAAAGGTGGCGTGCAAATGGCTGATCCAACTTTCGCGATTCTGCCGGTCGCAAGTGGGCATCGGAATTGTCAATTCGTGTGACTGTCCTTGAAATCTCATGTCGACCAGCGGCAGGTACTCTCTTTCTGTCTCTGCCACATGCTCGGAGGCAAGTAGGGCGGCACCTGCCTGCTGAAATTGTTCCAGAATCGTCTCGACTTCCCCGGTGTCAATCTCCTGGGTTGGTCTCAGGCAGGATTGCACAAAATCGTGTTTGATATCTCCCACCAGCAGGCCCAGTGCCGAAGCGACGCCAGGATGGGGCGTAATCAAGATGCGCGGAATCTGTAGCTCCCGGGCAATGGCGGCCGCGTGTAACGGACCAGCTCCTCCGAAGGCGACCAGGGTGAATTCGCGCGGGTCAAATCCCCGCTGCACCGAAACGGACCGGGCAGCTTCTGTCATGTTGGTGTTGGCGATTTCGATGATTCCGTGCGCAGCCTCTAGCAACGACATATCAAATTCGTCAGCCAAGGTCTGTACCGCTTCGGCTGCCAGTCCGGCTTCCAAGTGTTTCTCACCGCCAAGAAAATTGTCGGGATTGATTCGTCCGAGAACAAGATTCGCATCAGTGACGGTGGGTGCGAGTTGCCCGTTTCCATAACAAGCCGGTCCCGGTGCGGCACCGGCGCTGCGTGGTCCGACGCGCAGTGCGCCCCCGTCATCGACCCAGGCGATGCTCCCGCCTCCCGCGCCGATTTCTACGAGGTCGACCACAGGTGTTCGCACCGGGTAGCCTGATGCCTGGTCCGCAATCGAAGCCTGGCGTCCGACTTCGAAGTGTTGTGCGATGCGCGGAGTTTCATTTTCGACCAGTCCCAGTTTGGCGGTGGTTCCCCCCATATCGAAACTGATCACCTGGGTGTACCCCGCCAGCCCACCCAGGTGTGCCGCCGAAATAACACCGGCTGCCGGACCCGACTCGACCAGATGAACCGGTCTTTCGCGAGCGATTGTTGACGAGATGATACCTCCCGAAGAGGTCATCAAATGCAGGACGTCGGGTACGTTTGCAGCTTGAAGCGACTCTTCCAACCGGCCGACGTAACGGCCGACCACGGGTACCAGCAGGGCGTTGACCACCGCCGTACTGCAACGATAGTACTCTCGCATTTCCGAACAGAGGTCAGATGATAGAGTGATGGGTACGTCCGGCAGGTGCTGCGCAACAAGGCGGGCCACTCGTCTTTCATGGGCCGGATTGGCGTAAGCGTGCAGCAGGCAGACAACGATCGATTCGATATCCTGATCTTGCAGCAGCTGTGCGACATTCCCGACTTGTTCTTCATCGAGAGATTTCAGCACCTCTCCCTGAGAGTCCAGACGTTCGGGGATCTCGAAACAGCGCCGTCGCGGTATCAAGGGAAGCGGCTTGTCGCAAAACACGTCGTACAGGCGAGGCCGGATTTGGCGCCCGATTTCCAGCACATCGCGAAAACCTTCGGTGATCAGCAACGCTGTCTTTGCGCCCTTACCTTCGATAACGGTGTTGGTCGCGACGGTTGTTCCATGAACCAGATGGATGCAATCGTCGGCAGCCGCTTGTTGTTCCTGCAGGCAGCGATGCAGAACTTGTAAGGAGGCCAGCGACGGGTCCTGTGGGGTACTGGCTATCTTCACCAGCGTGACCTCTCCGCTGGCTTCGTCCATCATCACCAGGTCGGTGAAGGTTCCGCCCGTATCGATTCCCAGACGAAAAGGTCGCTTAGCACCCACTGGTGTGTTTGACATGGTGGCTGTCCGTGAAGGATTCGTCCTGAGTCCGCATACAGCATGGTATCGCAGCTGTCGTACCACCACATCGAGCGACGGGACTCGTGGTATGCCATCCTTCCGTGATGGCATTCAAGTTCAATGTTTTTTCAATCTACCAATCGACCGGAACGGGGGGGACATACGAGGTCACCCGCTGGGCGAAATCGACCAGAGAACCAGTCATGATTCCGGAATCTTCGCTCAACAAATAGACGGACAACCGCGCTACATCAATCGATTTAATCAGGCGTCCAAAGGGCATGGCTTTTTCAGCCGTCTCGAGCCAGTTGTCCGCATGCCCTGTTTTTCGTCGAACCGCATCTTCTCCCGGGGTGTCTGTCCAGCCGAGAATGACTCCATTCACACGAATCCGTTCGTCACGCAATGCATTGGCGCAGTTGGTTGTGAATGTTGACAAGGCACCTTTGGTCGTACTGTAGGCCACCAGGTCGGGATGTCCACAGTAGGTAGCGACCGACAGGATGTTGACAATTCCTCCCTCGATCTTTTCCCGGCGCATGATGCTCACGCATTCTTGTGTCAGGATGAACGGTCCGCGCACGTTAACATCAAACAGGTAATCCCAGAGTTCAACAGTCGTGCCTTGCAGGTTGCCGCGACTTGTGTCGGCGGCCGAATTGAGCAGGCCGTCGACCCTGCCAAATCGTTCGTCGCAGGCACGCACCACCTGGCGACAATCCTCTTCCCGGGACAAGTCAGCCGGCACGTAAAGGGCCGGACATCCCCGATCCTCAATGGCCGCCTCGACGTTTTTTCCCTTGTCCTGTTGGCGACCGCAAATGACGATTCCCGCTGCGCCCGACTCAGCGGCCAGCAATGCGGTCACTTCACCCAGGCCTTGTGTTCCCCCGGTGATGACCAGAATTTTACCATCCAAACGTGGCATTCTACTGTTCCTTTGGTGAGAGAGCGCTGTGTGGCTGTACCGTCAGTTCGATTGGCGACCATTCATTTTCTGCAAATGGTTAGAACAATTCCGTAATTGGCCTGCCTTCTTCCATCAGGTTGAATTGTTGGCCGTTTGGCTTCGTGGCGGTAAAGTCGTTGATTCCCATGGCATAGTAAATCGTCTTTGCGATGTCAGCCGGGGAAACTTCTTGCTCGTTCGGAAATTCGCCAAGTCGGTCGCTTGAACCGTAGACCTGGCCACCACGGATTCCACCTCCGGCGAACAAAACGGACATGCACTGCCTCCAATGATCCCTGCCGCTGGCGCCCCCGACTCGCTTGTCTCCAATCCTGGGCATTCTTCCCATCTCACTGGTGACCACAACCAGGGTCTCGTCGATCAATCCCCGGTCGCTCAAATCCTCCAGTAATGCGGCAAACATCTGATCGAAATTAGGGAGCAGGATGTCTTTCAGGCAAGGGAAATTTTTCCCATGGGTATCCCAACTTCCCACACCGTTGCAGAATTTTTTCTTGTGGAGTTCCGGATCCTCCTTTTTCCAGATCATGGTGACAAATGGAACGCCGGCTTCGACCAGTCGCCGCGCCATCAGCAGGCTCATGGCGTTGACGCCCTTGCCGTACTTGTTCCGTACAGATTCCGGCTCTGCAGCAATGTCAAAGGCCCTCTTGGTCTGTTTGGAAAAGAGTAACGAAAACGCTCGCTGCTGATGCTTGTTGTAGTCGTTCATCGAAAGCGATTGTTCGAGGGCTCTTTCTGTACCTGAAATCTGACGGAGTAACTGGCGGCGATCGTTCAGACGGCCGACCGTCACATCTTGCGGCAACTGCAGGGCAGGTGTCGTGAATTGAAGTGGAACGTCGCGAGACCCGTGAATGATCAAGGGGTCGAACTGTTTTCCCAAGCGGGCGGCATACTGGCCCCCTTTGTCCGTAATGACGTGCAGCTTTCTGGGTAGTGTCACCAACTGGGGCAGGTAGGGATGTAGATTTTTCTTGCATGCAACGACCGAACCGATGAAAGGCCAGTCGTCAGCGAGGGGAACACGGTTTTCGCCTAGCACTGTGAAGGAAGGATCTGGCGGGTGGCCCGTCAGGTTGTAATAGATGCCGGAAGTGTGATTGTTCGGCGACGAACGCACGTCCTGCCCTACAGACCGGACGATGGCCAAATGGTTGGTTTGACGGGCCAGACGCGGCAGATGTTCGCAAAGAACGATCCCGGGTGTCGAAGTCTGGATCGGCTGAAATTCGCCCCGGTAGTTGAGTGGCGCGTCTGGTTTCATGTCCCACGTATCGATTTGGGACGCCCCGCCGTCGAGCCAGATCAGAATGGTGGATTTTGCCGTTGGACGAAGCTGCGGAGCGGGTGAAGGAGCAGCGTTGCTGAAACTGGGTAGTTGTAGTCCACAAAAACCGACTCCACTGGCCACCAGAAAGTTACGGCGGTCGATGGCCAAGTGTTCTGAGTGATTACAAGCCATTGGTTAATAACGCTGCCGTTATTTTCCCCAGACAATGGAACCCGTTCATAAAAGACGTTTCATTTTACTGCGAGAATCAAAA
>PBTE01000154.1 GCA_002726515.1 Planctomycetaceae bacterium
CCCCCTCACCGTCGCCACGGCTTTGAACGGGTCGACGGACGTGGACGCGATGTCGACTGGCTACAGCACTTCGGCGACCTGGGAATGTTCTCATTGTGGCCATTTAACGCTGGGGTCGGACCTGCGATTTCTGAAGCAGAATTTGAACGAAGTCACACAGCTTGATTTAAATCCACCCCTCTTCCCATCAGTACCTTCGCTCAACTCCATCCCCGACACGCATTCGGTGAATCCGGGGCTGTTTGTGGAGAGAGAGTTACGTCTGAATCCATGCCTGTCCCTTCGCGCCGGTGGCCGTCTTGATATTGTTGCTACCGACTCGGATCCGACCAACAACCGATTTATTGAAGACGCAGTGGGCGACGACTTATCGCGAGATTTCTTTCTCTACTCGGCTTACATCACCGCCGAGAGGAAGATTGGCAGTCATTTAAAGGTCGATTTGGGGGGTGGTTACGGCATGCGTCCACCGACGATGACCGAACTTTACGCGGACAATCCGTTTATCGCGGTATTGCCCCAACTGGTCGTGACCCGCGTGGTGGGAAGTCCGAACCTGGACCCCTCTCGCATGTGGCAGGTTGACCTGGGAATCACGGTGGATTGTCAGCGATTCCGTGGCGGCGCTCGTGGCTATCATTCCTGGGTTGCCGACTACATCACCTATGACTTCGTTAACATTCCTTCTGTGGGTGACACATTCAACACCGTGAACACTCCTCTGGCAACATTGGTGGGTGGCGAAGCTTACTTCGAGTACGACATCAACCGCTGTTGGACCGGATTTGGGACCTTGAGCTACGTGTCGGGGACGGACAGGACTCGAGATAACTCGATCGGCTTGATCCGGAAGAATTTGGATCCAACTTCCCAACGGAGTGATTCACTGCTCAGCAACGAAGCCCTTCCCGTGATCAATCCACTGCAGAGCCGGGTGGGACTGCGGTGGCACGACCCCTGTCCCAATCCTCGCTGGGCGGTCGAATTTGCGGGTGCCATTGTCGATGACCAGGACCGCTTTGCCGCAACCCTGATCGAGTCAAAAACGCCCGGGTACGCAATTTATGACATTCGAGCCTATTGCCAGCTGACAGATAAACTACTTGTTACGATCGGTGTCGAGAATATGTTCGACCGCTTCTACCAGACACATTTTGACCCTCGAGTGAATCCGGGCGCGAACCTGGGTGTCTTTCAGCCGGGCGCGACGTTTTACACGGGTTTCGATCTGACTTATTGAGCCACCAGCAGTACTTCGGCCGCTGCGACCGGCCAGTTTCTACCGACCATCGGCCGGAGCCGGACGCCTCGATTCAGCGAGACGCTGCTGCAAAAATCATCCGCTTGTGGACCCCGCTGGCAACTTGACTAACCAGCGGTCCTGGACCGCCTGCCCCGCGCGAGCAGGCCTAAAGTTCCCATCAACAACAGGGAAATGGAAGTTGCCTCGGGTACCGGCGACGTGACGCTGAAACCGGTAAGTTCGATCAGCCCGGGGTTTTCGGTGTCATCCACGACGACTTTGTCGTTGCCACTATCAAAGAATCTTACTGCGGGCGCGGTGCCCGGTTCCCCGGTGAAATTTTGCTTGTCTTGGAACGTGATGCTGAAAATGTCTCCGGAAAACGGGTCTTGATTTGGCCGGTCACCCCTGATGTCTGCAATGACGTTTGTCGAGCCCACCCGATCGCCGTAAGAATTAATCTGAAAACCGTTCAAGCCTTCCACTTGGTAATTTTGCCCATCTAAGCGTAGGTCGTCAAATTCGATATCACCTTGAAATTCAACGACCCCGGCCGGGTCGATAATGTAGGTCCAGCCATTTGGGGTCTGTACGGGGATGATGGAAAAATTTGCCGGTGAGTAACTGATTGCAGAGCCGGTGGAACAGAGCATCAGGACCAAGCCAAGTGCACCCAGGTTTGTCAATGTACTTTTAATTGTCATCAGTGTTCTCCTTCTCTTGGGGAGGGGGGGATCATCTCGGGATAGTAGCTAGTGTCAACGACGGAGTCTCACGTGGTAACGGGATACACCACCCGCATGACCATCTTAGTTTTGCGCCACAATCTCCTCTTCACCAATTTGCCTCCTCTTCACCAATTGAAGTGTTTGCTGGCATCGTTCCGTCTCTTTTCGGTGCCGGTGTGCACCGCCGACCATCAGACGTGTTTCTCTCCTCCTCTTGCACTCGTGCAGGCAGTTGGATTGACGCGCCCGTCAACCTTCCAGTTTGTCTGTGGGTTCATCACAGGAGTTGACTGGGCAAGGTACTGCGCAATCATCTCTGGTACGCCGGACTTTTTGGTTCGAAAGTTTGGGGAACAGGTACATTTGTCGCCGGTTACACGGTGTGGCAGTTCAGAACCTGCACCCGCTACTGGCATTGAACGGGAAAAGTTTTATTTCGACAGGGGCACAAAAAAAAGTGCTAGGAAACTTCGTTTTGACAATGGCCGAGTGGCAATCGCCAAGACGGAAACTTCCTAACACTTGGATGAGTTTGAGTAATTCTCGACTGCGAGTGAAAGTCAGTTCTTTGATTTTAATCAGGGCCGGCAAAAGTGTCAAGAAAATCGCCACGCGACGCGTGCCCGCGGTCAACTGCAATTCCCGGGCGAAAAATTGCGCACGCTTCCAGAAAATCCGGTGGCCGGCTACGTAAAGCACTTTCGGGTTTGAGGTTAGGCGGTGCCGGCCTTTGTCTTTCTTTCCGTGTCTTTTTGCGATTTGAATGCGAGGTGGCTGTCGCTGGACACTTAAGCCATCGCGGGGGCGCAGTCGGTCCGGTGTTCTTCGACGGGGTCGGAGTTGAATCAGTCGGTTTGACATGGTGCCGCCTGAATTTGGCAGCCCCTTGGGAATTTTTCAGAGTACGATATGACCGTCTGAAGTGTTCGGCCGGACCGCGGCGAAACCTTGTTCCAACAGCCCTGTTGAAAGCCGGGATCGAAGTTGAAAGGCGCGATAGGACAGTCGTTTCGCTCCGTTCGTTCTTGTCAAAAAACCTCCGGTCGAGCGTTGCTAGTACTTTGCACTCTTTTCGCTAGCAGCATGAGCCGGCGGTGACAAAAATCGACTCCAGGGAACGGAATGAGCCCGGTTGTACAAATTCTGAGGATTTTTCTCATGGTATGGATTATGGCGGGTCGATGCAGCAAGTGAATTGTGCCCATCCAGTCGACTGTGCATGCGATCATGAAATCAGCAGAACAAGCTTCACAACCAGGGCGGACTAGAATCCATTACTTGGCAGGCCTGTGGGAACCTGTGTGCCGGTACGGCAGCTACGTGGTACTGTCCATCGCTTGTTTTCTGTTTTCGGCGCTACCAGCTGTCGCCCAGTTGGCTGGGCCACCCGGCGGAGCCCACTCGATGTCCGTGCCTTTCACGCCTGCCTTACCGGGTGTTTTTTGGATGGGCGCCACTCTCGCCAATCATGGTTTGGGGTATGAAGACGGCTACTACAGTGTGGGTACCAAACAGCGGTTGCGCGAAGGGCGCTTGGGCGGCCGTTGGCTGACGGAGATTCACGGTCACGTCTCCGAAGAAACAGGCAAACCGTTTGCCAATTTCGGCATCGAACGGAACAAATGGGTCAAGCCACTCGGGATGAATTTCGGCCTGAATGCCTGGTTTGATATTGATGACGACCACATGGAGTATGTCAACCAGACGTTTACTTCCGTTGGAGTAGGCGGAAACATTAAAACACAAATCCTGGATTGGCGGATCAACGGGTACATTCCGGTCGGTAACCCACTGGTTCAGACGACTGATCGGGCCAACGGAGGTTTTTACGGACACCATTTATTCTTCCTCGAAGGCATTGACAGCGCACTGCACGGATTTGATACCGAGGTCCGTTGGCGTCCGGCACGGACGGCGATGATTTTCGGTTGGATCGACGTCGGTGGTTATCACTACAAATCGCACGTCGTGGATCCCTTCGGTGGAATGCGTTTGAGAATTGGATGTGAACCGGTGAGCGGTGTGGAACTGAGTTTTGAATTGAACAACGACAGTCGCTTTGACACGACAGGGTTCTTGAGGGCGACGGTCATGTTCGGTGGCGGGGACCGGGTCCACGGTGACTACACGGCCACGGCGCGAGATCTCGAGCGAACAATGCGTAACCACCACATCGCCCGTTATCGCCAGGAGCCAGAACTTGCGATCGACCCGGACACGGATTTGCCTTACGTCGTTCGACATGTTGACAACACGGTAGCCGAAATAGGAGATGGCAGCTTCGAAAAACCGTTTGGTTCCTTGTTGGAAGCAGAGAATGGCTCCCAGACCGACGACATCATCTTCGTGTGGGAGGGCGATGGCAGTACAACGAACATGGATGCAGGTATCGTTCTCAAGGACCGACAGTTCCTCCTGGGAGATGGTGTCGAACACCTGGTTCCCATTCCTGGCGGGACATTGCTCACTCCGGCAACGATGGTACTTTCCAACAACGTGGACGGCATACTTCCCGTCATTGAAAACCTGCTAGGCGGGGACGTGGTTACCGAGGCGAATGACAATGTCGTTTTCGGAATCATCGAGCTCTAGCCGTTGTTTTTCCACCACGTGACGATCGTTGGTTCTCGACAAGGATATTTTCTGAGACCGGCGAGTTTTTCGGCTCCCTGGAGAAAAGATATTTCGTTATGCGAGTGCTCGTTGTTAAAACGTCTTCGTTGGGTGACGTTATCCACACACTCCCTGCGTTAACGGATGCTGTCTCCGCCATTCCCGACCTGTGTTTTGATTGGATGGTCGAAGAAGATTTTCAAGAACTACCGTCATGGCATCCGGCTGTCCAGCAAGTCATTCCAGTGGGGCTGCGAAGGTGGCGCAAACAGCCTTGGCAAGCAATTCGAAACGGCCAGTGGAAACAGTTCCGCTTGCGTCTTCGGAGAGAAAGATATGACCGAGTGATTGACGCTCAGGGGCTGCTCAAAAGTGTCTGCCTGGCGCGGCTAGTACCCACTCCCTGTATTGGGCTCGACCGTCGTTCGGCGCGCGAGCCGATGGCTTCGTGGTTATATCAAGACGTGGTCCGGGTCTCCAAAAGGAAGCATGCGGTACAACGAATCCGGGAGCTTTTTGCAGCCGCTCTGCACTACGCTGTACCAGCGACTCCTGCCGAGTACGGATTGTTGCGCCGTGGATTTTTCCCACTACCAGTCGGTAAAAAAAACATCGTATTCATTCATGGGACAACACGAGGCGACAAACTTTGGCCCGAACGCTGTTGGCGACAATTGTGCCGCAAACTGAGTGAGGAAGGATACGAGATTCGTCTACCCTGGGGCAACGAAAACGAGCGATCAAGAGCCCATCGGATTGCGAGTGGCCATGCCAATGCACAGGTGCTGCCCCGGACGACGTTGAAGGACTTGGCCCGGGAACTTTTGGCGGCACGTGCGGCGGTCGCCGTGGACACGGGTCCTGGTCACCTCGCGGCCGCACTCTCGGTACCCACGGTGTCACTCTACGGAAGAACGTCATCGCAACTCGTAGGAACCTACGGAGTGAACCAGGTGCACCTTTCGGGAATGTCAACTGCGGCGAGCCAGTTAGACCTCAGCCCGGAGTCCGTCTATGAAAGCCTGAGGAATTGTGTGACGAAGTTAGCCGCATGAGTGGTCGGGTCGCTTGCTGAACGAGGCCCCTGTTTGTCGTTCTTGCGTATTGCTTCCCGGCATGCCCGACCTTTCTTTTGATAGTGAGGCGACGTCCTCCGGATTCTCTTCACGTTTCCTGTCGGCAACTGGTGCACCCGTATTTGTCCGTTGTCGAGTCTCGACAGATTTCAGGCGAGGGTGTGTTGCAATCGTTTCACTTGCTGTGACGCGTCGCCGGATCCTGCAGTGATTTGGGTTCTCTTGCTTCGCTTTTCAAACCGAAGTGAAACCTCCCGGTAGTTGCAGTGCATCATTACCGGGCGGGTGAAGACGATGAACGTCCGGATTTAACTTGCTACACGCGGGGATTTGGTTGATTGCAGTCACAGGCCCTTGAGAGTATGTTTGAACGAAGCGGGTCATTTGCAGCACTTTTCCAGGGAACAACAGGCTTGAGATGAATAAGTTCAGAATTGTGGTTGCGATACTTTTCGTTGCAGCAGCAACGTCAAGGACCCGGTCGGAAGAAGCTCCGAAAAATCTCAATGGCAGGGAAGGGCGAGATCTGTCGATCAGGCTGTTTCGGCCGCGTGCAGAATTGAAGGTTTCCCGGCATCACTTGAACCGGGCAAAATTTCCTGTCGTCGATGTGCATTCGCACCTTCGCTTCAAGCTTCCACGCGCCTATGCCGACTTGAATCATTTTGTTCAGGTGATGGACCGGAACAACATCGCGGTGAACATCAGTTTGGACGGTGGTCTGGGAGAGAAGCTTACCGAACATTTGGAGTTTGTCGGGGAAGATCATTTTGATCGATGCCTGGTCTTTGCCAATGTTGATTGGGTGGGTGATGGTGATCGCGGGGATCCGGCCTCATGGGCTTGCCATCGATCAGACTTTGCCCGCCATACCGTCACACTGCTCTCCCGGGCGAAGCGCGAGGGAGCAAGTGGCCTGAAGCTGTTCAAGCAATTTGGACTCGGATACAAGAATCCAGACGGCTCACTGTTGCAAATCGATGACCCGCGTTGGGATCCGATTTGGCGGGCGTGTGGTGAATTAGGATTTCCGGTCATCATTCACATCGCCGACCCTGCGGCTTTTTTCAGGCCCATCGACGAGACAAACGAGCGGTGGGAGGAGTTGTATCGTCATCCGGACTGGAGTTTCGAGGGGCCGGAATTTCCCGAGCGTGAAGAATTGTTGGCCGCCCGCAACCGTGTGATCGCTCGACATCCTGAGACCGTGTTCATCGGTGCCCATGTTGCGAATAACGCTGAAGATCTCCAGACTGTCGGGCAGTGGATTGACACATACCCCAATTTCTATGTCGAGATTGCATCTCGCATCAGTGAACTGGGTCGGCAGCCTTACACGGCGCGGAAATTCTTTTTGAAGTACTCAGATAGGATTCTCTTCGGAACCGATGGCCCGTGGCCTGAGCAGCGACTGAGTCTCTATTGGCGTTTTCTGGAGACTTTCGACGAATATTTTCCATATTCCGAGAAAGAGTTTCCACCCCAGGGATTCTGGAGGATCTACGGAATCGGACTGCCCGATGACGTGTTGTGTAAAATCTATCACGAGAATGCCGCACGTATCATTCCCGGAATCAGTGAGAGGCTGGCCAACCGAAAGGACTGATTCGGTTTTGTGTACCAGTCCCCAACCGCCTGCTCGCAGGTCTGGGCCAGGCCGGTCGTTTGTCCGGGCGCAGTGCCCGGGAACGGAATTGACGATACGGGGCGTACCCACCGAACGATTGCCGAGGGTCTGCATTTCGCTGTAAAACATCGACCCGTCCGGAATTACCGTAGTAAGAAACTCCGGAGACACCAAAGTTACTGGAGTGCACCACGATCCTGCCCACCTGCAATGATGACATTAGACGTCCGCCGCCCGGCATGTACAACTGAATGTTGTTCACGTTGGTGGTGATACCCGAGAAGTTCGGAGCCAAACGCGTGTCAGCTCGAGATGAGCTGGCCCACAGGAGAATCAATATGAAGGTGGCTGGTGATCGGAACATGGCAACGGGGCACTCCAAGCCTTTCTGAAACAAGCCATTGTAAACCGGCCGATTACAGATGTACAGTAAATCCGGCCACGAAGGCAGCAGGTCGGGGTGAATAGCATTCAATGCGGTGAAAAAATGATGCACGCGCGAGATTTTCCGGACCACGCTTAAAAGGTTTCCCGGTTCCTTGCACCCGGTTGTCAGAGTACCGGTGCTAAGGGGCCGGTTTTGGGGAAAGTAATACACTCGCTTGAGGCGTTACGTCGTTGAAGTTCGGTGAGACGTCGGCATCGATGTTTCCCAGGGCCCACTGAATTCCCCCGACCGCAATGGATTGGAATGCGGGGTTGGTCCAAACGTCCTCGCGATGCCCCATCGATGTGTAAAAGACTCGTCCCCTGCCTTCTCGCCGCGCCCAGGTGGCGGGAAAGGGCGGTCTCTGATAACCGGTCCCGTCCATGCCTTCGGTTTCTAAGACTAACAGCACATGCATGTCCTGTGCGAAATTTTTCAGTGAATACCACTCTTCGTGCAGCAAAAACGATCCACCTAACGATTCTATCCCGGGAAATGCCGGGTCGATGACTTTCATACGAGCCTTCTGCTGCCTTCCATGGTTCATGAACTCGCCACCGAGCATTGCGATGTAAGGATCCTTGCGGACCTGGTTCTCCGACGATTTGCCCGGGGTGTGAAATGTGTCTGATGCGCAATGAAATCCCACAAATCCTTTGCCTGCCCGGATCGCGTTCAGGAACGCTTGTTTGCCGGCCGGGCTCATCGCGGGTTGTCCGTCTCCGGCCGTGGTCGTTAAGTCACCGGTCGTAAAAAAGGCAAATGCCGCATACGATTCAAGATTGCCGTCGAAGATGCTGGCATCCTTGCTGGCTTCCACGTCAAATCCGTGCTTGTTTCCCAGTTCGATGAGGGCATGTTCGGCATAGGCCAAAGCGCCGTCGACCCGACGAACGACACCATGCTCATAGCCGGCTGATTTAGTTAAGAAAAGAACTTTTTTCCGGGTGGGGGGACTCGACTTGGCCCGCCCGGCCAAAGTGACCCCCGCCATCGCTGCTCCACCGACCTGTAGGAGATCACGTCTGGTTATCCAATTTGTAGTCATGGTCTTGCCTTTTTTGTGTAGAAACCCGTTGTCGTAGGTGGTCTGAGCGAAGCCGACCGTCGTGATTTAAAAAAAACTTTGTTTCACCCGGATAGAATTTTTGAGATGAGTAGGATCAATCGGTTGACCACCATATAATCGCTGCTACCAAGATCCTTTCCGGTTGGATGGTGCTAAGGAAAATGGTACTAAGGAAAAAAGAGCGGGCGGGAAATCCGCAAACTATTTTACTGGAAGTGTAAGTGGTGTGCCATCATGTCCGGTACCTGTACAGATGCTCTCCTGCATTTGGAAGTTCGTAAAAGTTCGTAAAGAACAGCTAACCCCGAATAGAAGGGTTTTACTCGAATGAGCGGCAACAGTGACGACAATTTGAAAGGGATCGAGACGAATTCCAACGCATCAAGTCCGGAGAGATTATCTTCCTCTCTTTCAGTGGCAGGATGTGTGCTTGTTTTGTCGACGGCGTTCCTGGGGTGGATGTTCTCCGGGGTTCAGATGGCGATCAATTCGGTTGCCATGCGAAATGCGTCGGAGGATTTGCTGCAGCGGGAATTTGTCGAATTGGGAATTTCCAGCCAACAGGAGGAGACGTCAGTAGAACTCGATTCGGTTCAGTCAGGTTTCGATGCGGACCACGATGGAAAATTGAGTCCCTTGGAAAAGACAAAAGCACGGGAGGGAAGAATCGGTCAGTGGTTCGGTTGGATGATCGCGGCTTTTCTCCTGGGGGCCGCGGCAGGTGGTTATGTGTTTGGCTGGGTAGGTGATCGTTGTGGCCGGGCCAAGGCGATGGGCTGGTCGATTTTATGTTATTCATTGTTGTCGGGAATCAGTACGTTTGTTCAGGAACCGTGGCAGCTTTGGTGGTTGCGGTTTTTTACATGCATGGGTATTGGCGGCATGTGGCCCAATGGAATTGCGTTGGTCTCCGAAGCCTGGCCGAACATTTCCCGTCCGGTACTTGCCGGCGCGATCGGCACTGCGGCCAATGTGGGAATCACGGCGATGTCGCTGATTGCCATTTTCTGTTTTGTTACGACTGAAAATTGGCATTGGGTGATGTGGTTAGGTTCGACCCCCGTTTTGTTGGGCGTCTTTGTTCTGTTGGCGGTTCCGGAATCCCCACGATGGCTCGCATTGAGATCCGGGCATGAGGAAGGTGGAAAATCTGCCATCCGACTGTCGGAAATTTTCCGGCCCCCTGTTCTTAAGGCGACAGTTCTTGGTATTGCGCTTGGTACCATTCCTTTGTTTGGTGGCTGGGGAAGTTCCAATTGGGCGAATGCCTGGGCAAGCCAGATCGGCGACACGACTGGGGCGCAGGAGGACCGCAGCCAGGCGGTTGACAATCAAAACAACACCCAAGTATCCACGGCAACCAGCGAAGACGAGCTCAAGCAGCCTGCTTCTCAACGGGCGAAACCGAACGCAAGTTTAAAAGCGTGGGTCGTATTTTCGCGTTCCGCCCCGGGTTCAGTCAGCAGCCTGCTGGGTGGCGCACTCGCTCTCTGGCTGGGACGGAGACGATGTTACTTTATTATCAGCCTTGGTGCCCTCGTTTCAGCGCAGGTACTGTTTTGGTTCAACGAGCCGGGTAATCCCTGGTTTTTGTTCTGGAACGGAAGCCTGGGATTCTTCAGTGGATTTTTCTTCGGATGGCTGCCACTTTGCCTACCGGAGATGTTCCCGACGCGGGTTCGTTCGACAGGAGCGGGCGTCAGTTTTAACTGGGGACGCATCCTGACGGCGGTGGGTGTTGTGGTCGCGGCCGGATTGTTAAAGACCACGTTTGACAGCGACTACGCTGCCATCGGTCGCCTTAC
>PBTE01000155.1 GCA_002726515.1 Planctomycetaceae bacterium
ATTGCCGGAGACGCCTGGGAATCGAATGATCCGCCCCAGAAGAAAACGCGCAAAGGCAAAGCAGCTTAGCGAGGACGTTTTTTAACCCTTCCTGCCACGAATCCCAACAAGCCATCATGCCACTCAAGACCCACCTGGACGACCAGCCATCGCTCAACATGACGCCCATGATCGACATTGTTTTCTTGCTGATCATCTTCTTCATGGTGGGTACGAAATTCACGGAATTGGAACGGAAGATCGGACTGAAAATTCCTGAAGTTGGAAATTCGGGCGCACTCACCGCCGCTCCGGAGAAAAAAGTAATCAACGTGCATCGAGATGGCGTGATTTCCTTCGAGCGAGAGATCGTGTCACTGGAACAACTGGTCGAGAAACTGTCCGTGGTTCAGCAGGAGTATCAGGATTTTGGAGTTCTGGTACGTGGAGACGCGGAGGGCCCGTTCCAGAATGTGGCCAATGTGCTGAATGCGTGCCGGACCGCAGGTGTGTCCGAGATGGGGATTTCCGTCCGTCTGGATAAACGCCGGTTTTAGTATTTTATCTTCCTAGATCTTTCGCGTGCGACATTTTCGGTCGGGAGCGGCCATCCGCAGACAAGAGTGTTTACTCCGATGCCTTTTAACTTTGACCAACTCGAAGCGTTTCTTCCCACCTTGCGGTCCTTGTGGATCATGCTTTGGTCGGGACTTGCTGCGCTGACAGTGGCTTTGTTGATCGTGACACGCACTCGCTGGGGTCAAACCCGGCCCCTGTCGAAATGCGTTGTGCTCTCCGTGTTTTCGCATTTGCTGTTGACCGGTTACGCCTACAAAACACAGCTTTTTTCACTCGTTCCATTCCACGCTGGCGAAAAATCCATCCGGGTAACACTTGTTTCAAGTGACGCAGAACGGCCCCGCATCCAAAGAGAACAGGTGGAAGTCGAAGAGGAGCCTTTGAAGCCCTGGAATAAATTCTCGGCGGAAAAAACGGCCGATCCGCAGGTAGGACCCGTTTTGCGAGAGGACTCTACCAGGGACCGGGAAGATCTCCAACGCGAACGACCCGACATGGAACCGGTCGACAGTGGCCAGCCTTCTCATCCGCCGATGGTTGCTACGGATTCGAACGAAAGAGTCTTTGAAGTCGAGTCGGCCGCCGACAGGGTTACCACGCCGGCCACGACTCGGGAGGCGTTGACGGCATCACCCATCGTGGTGCCTCGGCGCAGCAATCAGCCGACAACGGTTGAACAGGTACCGGTGGAACCGAAGGCCCGCCGGGTCGATGTTAGCGAAGGGTTTGCCGACCTGGTGCGCAGTCCCAAGGAGATCGAGTTTCCTTTAGAACAGAGTCACCTCGATACGCAGATCGACCGGATCATCACCAAGCCAGTCCAGTTACCGGAGCCCGAGTTGTCGTCCGATTTGACACAAGTGGCAAGCGGGTCCGCGGCTTCTGAACTCATGAAGCAGCCAGAGGCCACGGCGGACGAGCTGTTTGCCGTCACTGAGCAGGAGGCCATGGCATCACGCAAACCGGCCGCGGCGGTCCCACTTCCCGGGACAAGTTCAATTGTCGAGCGAGACTCGCCGTCGGTCGCAACCTCGCCGGAGGAGACACCAAGCCCGGTCCGCCTGGCTGACGGTGAGCCCATCCCGGAGGTGTATCAAGGACGGCTTGGCGAGGAACGGAGCGAGGTGACGCGCCGGGGGGGCGGTAGTATCCTCACGGAATCGTCAGTGGAATCTGCCCTGGGATGGCTGGCGGCCAACCAGCAGGAAGATGGCCGCTGGGATGCCAGCCAGTTCGGGGCCGGACGTGAGCAGCAGGTGTTGGGGCATGACCGGCAGGGGGCGGGGATACGTGCTGACACCGGTGTCACGGGACTGGCGCTGCTGGCCTTTCTCGGTGCCGGTCAGACTCACTATCAAGGCGCCCATCGAAAAACAGTACAATGGGGTTTGGAGTACCTGTTGCGGACCCAGCGTCAAGGAAATTTGGGTGGCGATTCTTCCACCTATGCCAATATGTACTGCCACAGCATGGCTCTGTTCGCCATTTGCGAAGCTTACGCAATGACGGGTGACCAGCGCATGCGACCCTACGTGCAACGGGGCGTCGATTACTCGTTGTCCTCCCAAAACCGGAGTGGTGGCGGGTGGCGGTACCGACCCGGTGACCAGGGAGACATGAGCCAGTTCGGTTGGCAAGTCATGGCACTCAAGAGTGCCGCGCTGGCAGGAATCCATGTTCCCCGGGAGGTACAGGATCGGATGTATCATTTTTTGGATAGCTGTTCCAGTGGCCAGTTTGGTGGGCTGGCAAGCTATCGACCCGGGCAGCGACCGTCGCGAACCATGACCGCTGAAGGGCTCTTGTGTCGTTTGTTTTTGGACGTATCTCAGCAGGACCCGTCCGTGGCAGAAGCAGCCCGCTACATCGGAGAACAGCTTCCCGGTGAAGGCAAGCCGAATCTGTACTACTGGTACTACGCCACCTTGGCCCTGCACCAGCTGGGTGACCAGCGGTGGGATCGCTGGAACGTGGCACTCAAACGCGAGATTTTGGGTCTGCAGCGCAGCCAGGGTGCGTTGGCGGGCAGTTGGGATCCGCAGACCGTGTGGGGGGGTTACGGTGGCCGCGTCTATACGACCGCCATGGCCGCGCTCTGTCTGGAAGTCTATTATCGCTACGCCCTGCCCACGTCACAACTTCGGCAGGCGAAAGTCAACAAGTGAACACCGGACCATGGGGTGGGCTGAAACTTTCGGCTTCCTTTGAAAAACAGGCAGTTGTCAGGGTCGGAAGTCTTGAATCGACCCTTGATATAGGCCTATTCAGTATCCCACCTACCGCATTTTACACCGGGGGACGATTCCCGTTTGACACCTGAACGTGACGCAGTAAAATGAAAACAGCAAGGGTGATTTTGTGCTCGTATTGCACAAAGCCGCACGAGTTGGTTCTGGCGACCCCTATGGAGGGCCATTGCCGGCATTCGCCGCTTGTACGCGTGCCCCATCGGTAATGTTTTTGAATGTGGGAGTGCGTATCTATGTTATTTTCTTTCGGTGGAATGCCCGGCTTGCCGGAGATTGTCATTCTGGCGGTGGTGGCATTTGTTGTGTTGGTGATTTTCGGCAACCGACTGCCCAACGTCATGCGGAATTTGGGTAAGGGCATTGTTGAGTTCAAAAAAGGTGCCCGGGGCATGACCGAAGAGTTGGAACGAGCCGGGGAAGAAACCGACGGGGAAAAAGTTTCGTCTCCGGGGGAGTCGTCTCAGGATGATTAGCCCTGCCACCGACCGTCTGTGCCGCCGTTGATCGTCAGGCGGCTTGCTCCTTTTTCTCATTCGACACCGATCAAAGATGTTGGACTTACTTGAATTACCTGCCCTGGCGTTTGTTTTCGGCAGCCCCGGTGTGGGAGAGATCCTCGTTATCGGGTTGATTGCCGTGCTTTTATTTGGCAAACGCCTACCGGAAGTAGCGCGCTCGATGGGAAAGAGCTACAACCAGTTCCGACGCGGCCTGAGCGACATTCAGACTGATTTCAACTCGCAGGTTTATTCGGAGGTCAACAGTTCTGATCATTCGTCGTACGATGTGCCGCAAATTACTAGTGACCAAGAGCAGGACGTCCCCACGGCTCCCAGGTTCGAACCGCCCACGTCCGAACCGACAGCGGCCGATTCGTCAGATTCTGACGTGACGGTTTCTGATTCGTCGGATTCCGACGTGACAATTTCTGATTCGCCGGATTCCGACGTGACAATTTCTGATTCGCCGGATTCCGACGTGACAATTTCTGATTCGCCGGCGTCCGATCCGGAAACGCCAGCAGATTCGGAACCTTAACGATGATGTTGGAACCTGGTCACCCTTGACCGCTGTTGCCTTGGAGAATCTTGCGGCGATGGCGAGGTCGACTAGTCGCGCGTCACATCTTGCACTACATTTCAAGGAAACCGGGCTGCCGGGCGTTTAGCTCAGTTGGTTAGAGCGCCATCCTCACACGGTGGAAGTCACTGGTTCGAGTCCAGTAACGCCCATTGCCCCAGTAACGCCCATTGCCAATGCGACGCATTGCGCCAGACTGCTTGTTTTTGCAGTTTCGCAGGCGTCGCTTTTTTCATTTGCGACCCCTTGCGGCGCCCTACTGGCTACAAAAATGGTGCGCGCACCACTGACTGCCCCGGCGACGTGTTCGGGTGTGGTCTGGAGGTAATGTTTTGCCGCCACTTGCCGGCTGTTGCCGATCCATGGGCAGACCACGTGGCTAGATGCACCAAGCGTGATCTCCTCAACCGCTATTTGACAGCCTGCCAAATACAACAAATAACAGCATGCCCGGCAGTGCAAGAAGTGCGGTGCAGGGTTCTGGAACCACGAATGAGGAGCATGTCATGTTCCTTTGTGTACTTGTTTTCCGATACCCAAAATGGCTACTGGTAGTATAATGTTGGGCATGAAAAATCCCACTATACTCTTTGCCTTATTCCTCATTTTCGGTACATCTCTTTCTGTAAACGCACATGACTATTGGATCGCACCTCAGAACTATCAACCCCAGGTCGGCCAATCCGTAGCAATAAAGTTATTCGTCGGAGATCATTTCAGCGAAGAACTCGAACGTCCGTTACAGCAAAAGATGACGGTTGATTTTTTATTGCACAACGAAGCAACAGCGCCGAGGAATCTTATCGTTGCGGAACAATTCACAAAAACACCTGTCGCTCAATTCGTTATCAACACACCGGGCACTCATGTCATTTCGATGCAACGTAACTGGGCGCAAATTGAATTGACTGGCGACAAGTTTCACCAGTACCTCGAGCATGAAGGTTTACATCACATCATTGCCCAACGTAAGAAAGCAGGGGAGGCGGACAAGTCCGCGACTGAACGCTACAGACGGTATCTCAAATCATTGCTCGTCGTCGGTGGCAAACGAACGTCGACGTGGAACAAACCACTAGGTCACAAACTTGAGATTATTCCGCTTTCAGACCCCACCGTTGCCAAACAAAATGACACCCTGCAGTTTCGCGTCTTGCTCGACAACAACCCTTTAGCAAACGTACAGCTAGCTGCACTAGGACGCCAAGCTGACAAAGTCACCGAGTTTCATACCACGACCGGAAAAAACGGCGTCGGTAGTCTCAAACTTCCGCACACGGGTGAATGGTTGGTGCGACTGGTCTACTTACGACGTTGCGAACAAAAAGATGTCAAAGTTGACTGGGAAAGCTTCTGGGCCGGGCTTACATTTTGGGTCGGTTCATAACCGAAACGTCCGCTTTGACGACTGCAGGACAGAGATGACCACTCAGGATGATCACAATGATCGAAATTACACAGAGACGACCTCGCAACAGGTACGCGATTTCTATCGTGATAACCATCGATTCCAAACAGTAGAATTTGGAGAAGGGGCCATTTGGGGAGGGACTCGGTGCGCTCAGTGGCTACTGAAATGGTCCGCGCACCACTGACCGCGCCGGTGTACTGATTCGTGTGTCTGGCGTTAAAAACACGTTACCAGCCGAAAGGCATGCTGACACTAAGAGAAACCAGATACAAATATTTGGACAGATGTCAGCTAACGCACCTGAAATGTCGCATGAAATGACCTTGCGCACTTGGTGGCATGACAAGCAAACCGCATTGTTCTTTCGCTAACAAAACAGATTGGTCATTGACGATTGTCGAAGGGCCTATACGCACCCCAGGCGGGGCCTAGTCGAAGTTCTTACGAAGTCGCTCGATAAAACCTTCGAGATCATTCATGTAATACGCGGGAAGCAGGCTCGGCAGGTAGCCGGCGGCCTGGGCGTATTGGTTTCGCTTGTCCGCTACCCAGACGGCGTACTGCTCCAGCAGTTCGCGGTTGGCCGGCGTGAAGGCGTTGGGTTTGAGTCGGGCTTTTTTGTCGTCACCCCACGGACCTATTCGTCGCTTGCAGAACGCCTGGCGAATCTGCCATTTGCCCCGTCCGAGTTCAAAGCCGTCACGCTGATTCTGGACCCGTTCCCGGAAGCGAATGTTTTTGGCGGGCAGGTTCTGTACGATCTGTTCGGCGGCTTTCAGGTGGCTGTCCAGTTCGTTCCACATGTCGGGATTGGCGGTCATGCGGCGCTGCGCCCTGGGACCGGGCCGTAGCGTGGCTGTGTAATATTCGGTTCGGAGCCAGTAATTCCGCATGGGCTCTGCTGCCGGGCCGTAGTATTTTGCAAAGAACTCTTCCATCAGTACGTCCACATCTGCGTTGACATCCCACTGGAGCCTGCCGCAGATGTAGTGGTTCAGGCCGTTGGCAGCGTAGATCGGCTGGGCTTCCATCGCCGTAAACGTGACCCCCAGTTCGCGTGCCAGTGGAAGGTCTTCACGCAACTTGTTCACCTGGCCATAAGGTCCGTAGTGCATGTAGTCGGTGGGGTAATCATAAAAACCGAGTTGGGGCATCAGTTCTCCCCAGCCCTTGAGGAGCCGCATGAATTTTCGGTTCGAGGGAGAGGAGGGATCGTTCATGGGCCGCGTGTGATCATATTTCCAGTCCATGTAGCAGATCATTCCGGCAACGCCATCGGCTGGCTTTGCGCTGGCCGGAAGCTGTATCTGATAGGCGTAGACCAGGAACCCGAGGTGTTTGTGTTTGTTCTTCGGGTGCAGACGGCTGCGCATCTCGTTGGCGAAATGGATCATTCGATCGGTGGAATAGGTTCCTGCAGGGTTGTCGGCGCCGTAGGACTTGTCCACGGCTGCGCATGTCTCGCACAGGCAAAACGGCGCATAATCATTCGGGTCGACCGAGGCCACGATGGCATTCGGGTGGTCGAGCTGCTGGTTGAGCTTCTGGCTGACCATGTCCAGTACTTCGGGATTGGTGGTGCAAAAGTTGGTAAAGCTCCACGCACCTTCCTGGTCGAACTTGAGGATGTTCCCTGCGCGGTCCCTGGCCCACCATTCCGGGTGCTCGCGGTACAGTTCTTCGGTGCCTTTCACCAGTTGCGCCCAGGCGTGGCCGAAACTCATTCGACCCTGATTGGTCAAACCCCGGTTACGAGGGCCGCCAATCCCATTGGAGGAGAAGAAGGATGGTTCGCGTCTCTCGTCAATCTGTCCGATGATCGCCGACAGGTTCACCGGTTGCACAATCTCCTCCCCGAGGTCGAAGGGCAGGAACCAGTGGCAGTCGAGATGGTCGGTCAGCAGGCCGTAGATGCCGTTGCGGACACCGTCGACGTGGCCGGCCTCGATCACCACACTGCCTGCACTGGTCGTGTAAAGATGGTAGGCGTCCGGATGGGGCCACTCCTGGTCGGCGCGAACCCGCAAGACGATAGTGTGTTCGTGCTGCGGACTCTTTTCGACCACGGGCAGGGTGGCACCGTCTGCGATGATGCCGATACACCGTACCAGGTCATTGACTGCCACCTGGTTTGCATCCGGTGGAAGCTGATTGACGAGCACGTAGTTCGTTTGTCCCCGGGACGCAAGGGTTATCAGAGGTTTCACTCGCTGCCGGGGCGCAATGGTCGAGCTGGGATGAGTACGCCACCAGTCGGCGCGGACGCGCGGGGCATAGGTGGCCACGACCTGTGCCGTGTCGGTGATGGTAAGCGTCTCGGACTTGTCGTCCACATCCGGATCGGCGTCCGGCAACCAGCCCTCGGGATCGGGGCCGCGCACGGCAATGAAAAGGTCTCTGGCTTCAGTGTTTCCGAAATGGATTTTGCCAGTGATGAAGTTCTTGTTCAGGCCTACGGGCGGGTGGAACGTGAGACGCCGGGTCGCCCGCGTGCCGGCATTGAGGTCAACGTTCACCACGCTGGCCTGGAACCCAACCTTGGGACTGGAGTCAAGAACGATGCGTGTGGGCAAGTGACGCTTGCCCCGATTGACGAGTTCCAGGGCCAGGATAAATCGCCCGGAATGTTCCGGGTCAGGTTCGCTGGAAGTGTAGATCGCAAAATCCCGGTAATGGTCAGGAAGGTCGGCGGGCTTTTCTTGGGCAACGACCGCTGCCGCAGGACATAAAAGTAGGGAGATGATGGAGGCAACCGGCAGTGTCCTCATGAATTGTTCCTTTCTACGCAATTTCTCGAATTCCAGTGTGTCGCTGATGACTTGTGTCGCAGTGGTGATCGCTTCGGGACAGCCGCGCCGAGTTCAGCGGGTAGGTACCAGCGATGGTAAGGTCTCCCGTGATATCACGATGACGGCGTTCGGTTGGCTGTCCTGAGCCAGGAACTGTTTGCCGCGGGCGGGTGCAGCCTCGATCGACAAGGTGACGAAGCCGGCAACTGCGAGTGGTAGGAGAAAGAGCGAGGTGCAGGGCTTCATCGGGAGGGCTTGGTTTCTCATGGGCGCACGGCGGGTGAGTGACGCTGAAAACAGAGGAGTCGCTTCTCGTAGAAGTACTAAAAGTGCATTTCAAGATCTGCACGAACCCGACGGATCGGTTCTTCAAGGAGTAATAGACGGGTAGTCAAAACCTGCGCCCAGTATAACTCAATGAGAGTTGCACTGAAAAGCCAACCGTTTCCCCCCCGACTGCTCCGGTGCAAAATCTCAGGAATTCTGTTGAGGTTGCGCGGATTTGGTTCTGACGCACTTGACCAACGCAACCTTTCTCGGCGCGGGTTTCGATGGTTATCGCCGTCGTGCTGAGCCAGCAGACGTTGATGCGATTTCCAGGAGTCTTATCCAGTGTGACGAGCCACGCGGTACAATGTCTTGCGAATCCACGCAGAAGTAGACATTCGCTCCCATGAAGCTGCTTCCGCAACTTCATTGTATTCCCGGTCTGCCATGCGGAAGGTGCGTTTTGGACTGTGACCCGTTGCGGGTCGACCTCGCTTCTTTTGATTCGCTGTAAGGGATTCAGGCGTATCGACCGCGCTATCCTGCGACCCACAACCCACCATTCCCAACACCAGCAATAGCCCCAGCAAACGTTTCATGTTTTGCTCCCTTCGGGTTGTGTAGCCCAGGCGCCACCCGTTTTGTTTCGTGCGGTTAAAGGTATACCTCACACTTCGGCAACGCCCGCGTCGGTGATCTCGGTATCGTCAAGGTAGAGTCCCCGCAAGTTAGTCAGCCTCGTTAGATGCTTCAGCCCCGCCCGGAATCTCCGGCAGGACTGACGCAAATCGTGTTTAGCTTTATCTGTTCTCCGGATTAGCGGGGAATCACACGGAGGCGCTCGAAGCGGGCCACGACTTCGTGGGCAGGACCGCTACCGTAATGATCTGTGCCGAGATTGTGAGCCACAAGGCCCAGCTTTCCGTTGATCCTGAGAACGGTCTGCTCGCCGATCGTCAGCCACTCGTGCTCACCGGTCTCCTCATTCGGAGTGAAGATCTTACCGGTATACTTGCGTCCCCGCTTTTCGATCTTGAAGAGATGGGTTTGAGGCGCTCTTTCCGAGTAGGCACGATAGACACCACCCTCGATGGGAGAGTCCGTTCCTCTGGTGAACTTCCGGAACACATCCTGGCGCCTCACGTTGTAGCCATGGTCCTTACCGTAGCGGCCAAGGAGCAGGAAGTTAGCGTCATCCTCGAAGAGGACCAGGCCAATCTGCGGCTTCTGTGAGCTGAGCTGGAATGAAACCTGGACTTCTGCGTCCCAGTCCCCCTCTGGAAGCGACTTGTTCAACAGGGCGAAGTTCTTGATGGGATTCTCCTCGTCACCTGCTGCGCCATACTGGCTCACAATGTTGAGCCCACGATCCAGTGCCAGGTGGCTGTCCTCGTGATTCACGATGGTGAAATCGTTCGAAAATGCCTCTAGATTGTCGAAGTCAGTCGTAAAGCTGGCCTCGGAGCTATCACCACCAATCAGCTTGGTTTCCCACACGCTGCTGGTCACGACGATGTCGTCAAAGTTGACCTCGGTCTCGGATACTTTGCCACTGCCGTAGTGATCATTCTCTCCGTTAGCAGCTTTCAGAGCGAGGTGAGGCTTGTCGAGGCCAGGCACCCCATGGCGACCGATCGCTACCCACACTTTCTCATCGGAGTCCCTCTTGGGCAGTTCAACCCAGGCGGTGAAGATCACACCACGCTTCACGAGTTTCACTGGAAGCTCTTCGACGGACTCGGCGGCTCCGTTACCCATGTCGTAATAGAAGTGCCCCTTCTTGCCCTGCACGGATTTGGTGAAGCGAAGCACCCGCTTCAGATTGTTTCCGTGTTCGTCAGAGTAGGCAGCCAGCTCGAGATAATTGTCGGCATCTTCGTGGAGAAGAAGGGCAGCGCCATGGTGCTGCATGGTGCGGCGAAGGCTGATCGTTGCCTCGACTTCGTAATCCCTGGCCTGAACGGGCTCAGTGGTGCGAATAAAGTTAGCGATGTTTTCGTTGTCCTGCCAGGGCGCCACGAACTGGGTGAGTACGAGCAGTTTGCCATCCACAGGAGCGTAGCGAGAATCATCCGGATTGAGCACTTCCCAGTGAGCTCCCAGCTCATCGCCGTCAAACGTCTCGCGAAAAACTTCGGCACGTTCCAGCTCGGTATCTTCTGAAGTGAGCAGCGCCGTCTTGACGATCTCAGGAAGCACCTGCTTCAGCTTTTCTGCGTTATGAGCGGAAACATACTCTCCGCCACCGGCAGCAGCGATCGATACCAATTGAGCCTCTTCACCAGGGTTCACCGCAAAACCCACGACGTGAACTTTGACGTTGATGCCAAGCTGGGCAAGCATTGCGGCCGCAGCGGCAGGATCGCCGCCACAGGTTTCGTTCCCGTCTGTCAGAACGATAACTGCCTTCTGCGAATCCCGGTCGAGTGAGAGCAGGTGGTCCTTTGCCAGAAGCAGTGAGCTGGCGAGCGGTGTATTGCCGAGAGCCTTCACGGAATTCACCCTGCTCCGGAAACGGTTGGGTTCCATGGGTCCAAATGGAATCGCGACTTCGATATCCTGGCAAGCGCCTGGCTGTTTCGGGCTCTTGCGGTGTCCGAAGATCATGAGAGCAACCTGCTCCTCGGAGAAGGTCTCAGTAAGCGGAGCAAAGGCTTGCTTCGCAGCGTTGATTCTTACGACGCCATCAGCTGTCGTCTGGCGCATGCTTCCTGATGCGTCGAGAACGAACATAACGTCAGAAGCCTCAAGACGAGGCCCGGCAGAAACGGCAACAAAGGCCGCCGCGAGAATGGAGAGGCGGCGACTGCCTTTCCAGAGTTTCGAGTTGATTGTGTTGGATTTCATTTCTCTTCCTGTTTGGTTAATCAATTTGTGATAAGGTTGTCCTTGGTGATTCGCGGCCGGCTTTCTAGTTAAAATGATAGGAAATTTGATTTCCGCGAGCAACAAGGAGGAAGCAGGGGGCGGAGGTATCGAACGAGGCATGGCCGCTGCCGCGAATTACTGCGATCCGCCCCCATGGGGCAGGCAAATAGCGTCCCAAACTGCCAGCGGTGCAGACAGGCTGTTCAAACGGCCGTTGCCGGTCTTTAAAAGGTGGCCAGCAACGTGTCGATGTCGACGCAGGTCAGTTCCCGGGACTGGTCGGCTTGGTCCGGAGAGCCGATGGAGCTGTAATCGCAGCAAACCATGCCTCGGACAGAATGATAGTGGAAATTGGGCTGCGTCGTGCCATAGAATCAATCTGAGCGTTCCGGTTGCATCGTTGAGATCAGCCTTCCCATGCTCGCTCAAGCATAAGTACGGTTCAGTCTGCGGCAGGAACTCCCGGAGGCACACACATGCACGTAACACGCTTCTACACAACCCGGGACGGGGGTTCTGCCTTCGACGAATTCGACTTCCCGGTGAGTAGCGAATTCACCGATGCTTGGGGCAACAAGCTACGCTTCAGCGACACCTTCGCTTGCCAAGAGGTGTGCGTCTACATGGCACCTGAGGGCGTGTACCAGAGCTGGCACAATGCCCCGACGCGCCAGTTCTGCGTAATGATGCGGGGGATCTGGGAAGTCGGCACCACCGACGGCGAAACCCGGCGCTGGCGTGCCGGAGAAGTCTTCATGCCGGACACGGTGGAGGGTCGCGGTCACACCAGCCGCGTTGTCGAAGGTCCCGTGGAGATGTTTTTCCTGCCGCTGCCTGACGATCTCTATGCCACTATCGTCAAACTCATTGGCATGACCAAATAGTCTTTCAGGCATTACGGACCAGTCGCCGGCTGCGCAGATGCTGGGATATGAGCAGAAAAGGCCCTGTTCGATCCCATAGCTGCCATCGGAGTAAACCGCCAAATGACAGGAAACTTGATTTCCTCGAGCAACAAGGAGGAAGCAGGGGGGCGGAGGTATCGAACGAGGCATGGCCGCTGCAGCGAATTACTGCGATCCGCCCCCATGGGGCGAGCAAATAGCGCCCAAACCGCGCCGCGGCAGATTCAGGAAAGAAGCTCCTGAACCACTTCACCGTGCGGAAGCAAACGCACCGGCTCGTCCAGTAGTCCCGGAATGGTTGTCTTGTGGGCGTCGAAGCCGAGCAAATGATAGGCAGTGGCCAGGATGTCCTTGGGGTCGATGGGACGCTCCACCGGATAGCCGCCCTCCCGGTCGGTGGCACCAATAACCTGCCCGGTCTTGATCCCGGAGCCAAAGAACATACCCCAATAAGCTCCGGACCAATGCTCCCGGGCTCCACCAGGCTGGGTCGTCGTGATCTTCGGCGTTCGGCCATGTTCGCTAATCACCATCACGAGCGTATCGTCCAACATCCCTCGCTCTTGAAGATCGTCCAGCAGCGCCGGAAAAATCTGGTCGAACTGGGGGCAGAGCCCGTCCTTGAGGCGGGGGTGATGATTGGTGTGTGTGTCCCAGGCGGCGTTGTTGTTGACCCACGTGTCCCAGAAAACGGTGGTCACCTTCACGCCCACCTCGGCCAACCGGCGCGCAGTCAGCAGTGACTGGCCAAACAGCGTGTAACCGAACTTCTCGCGCACGCGGTTAGGCTCCCTGGTAACGTCGAGCGCCCGGGCAACTTTGGGGTTGGTGATTGTCGAAAAGGCCAGATTGCGGTACTGCTCGAATAGCTTTCCCGCCGGGCCGAATTGACCGCGCTTCAATTCGAGCTGCTCCAGCAGCTTCTTGCGACCGGAAAAACGAGGCGCACCGATGTCGTCGGGCAAATCGGCCCCCGGGAACCGGAACGTGCTCTTCGGGGTCATTCCGTCCCACGGATCAAACCGGCTTAGGCCCCCGATCGTGGGCGCCCCTTTTTCCAACGAGCCTTTTCCACTAAACACCGGCAGCACCGGGTTGTAGCTCTTACCGAGCCAAGCGGCATGATGCTGCCAGCGGCCCGGGTCGGTCCGGTTGTTTAGTGGCCAGGGAAGCACCATGTTCACGGGGATGCCAGTCGAGTTGAAGCTGATTCCCTGCTGTTCCCAAAGGTATTCCAGAACAGACCCAAAATAAGGTTGGTGTCGCGGATCGGCGCCGTTGGCTTCGATCGCCGGCTCGGACTTCGACAGACCCGAGAGGGCCACCGAGACGGCGTGGTTGTTGGACGAATGCGTCATCGAACGCACCAGTGCCACGCGATGTAAATTCTTGGCCGTATTGGGTAGCAGCTCGGTAGCGGTGATGCCGGGCAAGCTGGTCGAAATCGGTTTGAAGGGGCTACGCCTGTCCGACAGAGCATTGGGCTTGGGATCCAACGTATCCATCTGGCTCGGCGCGCCATACAAAAAGACAATGATGACTGACTTGGCAGAGCCACCGGTGTTGTCCAGTGGCAACGGCTTGGCCGAGACACTGCCTTGTGGAAACCCTGCCAACCCCGATGCCCCCAGACCGATCAACCCGGTGCCACCGGCCTGTAAGAACCGCCGCCGACCGAATTGGCTGCCGGACAGATCGGCCGAACGGTTGGATGTCCCACCCTCGGCTTCACGTTTTGGATCTTTGTTGTTCTGGCTCATCGTGGACGCTTCCTATCAGGATTGGTATGCCGTGAGCGCTTTCCTGTGTCCGATCACCGCCTTGATATCTGGCTGTAAGCGCCGCTTCAGGCCGGACATTTCAATTGGCCAGGAATCTTTCAAGCAAAGAACTCGCGATCTGCGTTTGTTGATCACGAGGCCTTGCCGTGAAATCAACGGACCTGTTTGCCCGCCACACAGTGAGTCTGAACACCTCAGCCTACCAAAAACTGGCTTGTATCCCAAGTCGCCAATGGGAAGGTATGGCAGGAGTTGGCGGGATCAAATTCCTATTTCCCGGTCTTTTAGATTGCTGTGTATCCATGGACGCGATTGGATCGGGTACCCGATCCAATCGATACAGAATTTGTGCGCCAGACTTTAAATTACGTTTGCTATTGTGTCGGGCATTAGCGCCCACTGACCAAGCGACGTATTGCGCTGGACTGTTTGTTTTTGCAGTTTCGCGGGCGTCGCTTTTTTTATTTGCGACCCCCTGCTGGCCATGTTGATTATGTGTGCACCTGGCAGGTTGTCACCAATCCGTCGCGGTAGCCAAGGTGCAAAGCGATAAGGACTGCCGCTTATTTCCGCACCTGGAACCTCGCCTGCGAGTGGCCCAATTCTCAGGCCGGTGCCGACGTGACAATAATAATACTCAAACACTCGGGCACAGTGCCGAATGACGCGGTGAAGACAACGCTCATCAAGGCGGATACGAATATTAGCTGGTAACTGATCACTGACCGGACACCGTTAGGAATTGTGAACTTCGAATGGATAGAGGTTTTCAATGCCAGGACAAGCTCCGGAAATCAGTGACGCGATGGAAGGTGCTCATGTCGGCGTCATGATAGCTGTCCGCGTGTTTTCCGGTGCGGGAGATGATGACCAGATCGTCACCATCAATATGCATGGACGGGTACATGAAGGATTGGGTCGACGTGGGGGCCATGGCGACACATCCCACCGGAAGCCAGGCCAGGCCGTCGGACGAACAGGAGAGCATTAGCGCACGCCGTGATGCCGGGGCGTCACCGACGCCGAAACGCTTCGGGTCATATCCCATCGAAAGGTTGCTCGTCATCCAAAATAATCGCGATGTCTCGTCATGGACGATGCAGAACTTGGTATAGGCTCCGGGCCATGGGTGGTAGTTCTCGAAGGTCAGCGACAGATTCCCGTCTTTGTCCTCAATGCTCCAGATGGCGGCCACATTGCCGACATCACCCGCGGGATTGACGCGGCAAACGGCCATGAGTTCGTCGCCGACCAGCATCACGTTGCCCTCCAACAGCCACTCGCTCTGACCCGGCGGAACGGTGGTCATCCTGCGCCGTAACGCCTGTGGCAACCCGGGCGATTTGATAATGGGACTGCGGCGCCAGGCGGCTGGGTCCAGGAGATCCTTGGTAAGGTCTGCCGCAATCACCAGCAGCGCTTGATGAATTTCGTCCAATACCCAGTACAACGTGTCACCCCGCTGCACCATGGATGTCTGGCAGTTCCAGAAGTTACCATCGAGCACCTTCACCGGGCCTTCCCACGTGGTGCCTTCGTCACGGCTGCGCATGAAGTGGACGTTCTTGTGCTGCCGAGGCTGCGTGAACATGTAGAGTTCGCCTTTGATGAAAAAGGGTGTCCCTTCGGCGTAGGGCAGATCGGCGAGCCGCTCCCAGCTTTTCCCACCATCCCGACTGCGGCTCATGTGGAGGTATTGCGGGCCGCTTAAGCGCGGTTCACTTGTCAGGCCGCTGCGTCTTCCGCGACCCCAGATCGGTGACGCCACAATCAGGGTGCCAGTGGGCAGCACGCACATCCCGGGATCATGAACGAAGTACCGCCGGGGGTCCGGAACCTGCGCCGCAACGGTGTAATCCATTGCGAGCGCGGGTGAAAACGAACTGCGTTGGTCCTGCTTGCTTTCCGGTTTGTCCAAGTGAGCGAGGAATACACACCAGGGAGCTCTGGGCTTTGTGACGAAAGACACTTCTGACGGAAGTTCAATACGCTCATCCAGTATTAAATGTTTCTGCCAGAGAACACACGTTGTTTCCCAGTCTTCAAGGGAGACGGGGATGCGCTGCTTGAGGGTCGCCTCGGCCGTAGCGGGATCCGGACGCCCAATCAGTCTGAATTCCGGTATTGAGGTCCGCTGAAATCCCATCCTTTCCAGTTCGGCGGCACGGCTGTGTGGGTCGTCGGCGACGGATGTCACTGCCATCACCCTGCCTGGCTTGCGGCAGATCAGGCGTGCCGCCGTGAGAGGGGATCGGATGAACGGCGCGCCAGCTATTTCCTCGGGCACGTCTCTCGCGATGTAGTCCCGATCTCGAAACAGTCGCACTCCCGTGGCCAACTCATGCGTGCTACCTTCGAGCGGTTCGACGGTGGCCAGTGGTCCGTTTGGCTGATCGGTTTGGTAAGGAGTATGAGCGCTTATGGAATCGGGTATTAGCAAAACAAGCAGGATAAAAAAGCATGACAACACATTGGATTCTGATTCCTTGGTATGCATGGGGTTACCTCAAGCGGTTGGGTGAACAAAACCATCTGCCATGGGCGGCGGAGCATGTCCGCGAGCGACTCGAAATAGGCATTCTGATTGTAGTCGTCGGGATCCTCGGTAACCATGTCTTGCATGCCATGCAGCCGGTCACACTCCCGCCATCCGACGAACATCTTCCTGCTGCCCACGGGTCGTAAGTAGAGCATCGAGCGGGTGTCTGTCACGAGTCGCGCCAGATGACAGTTCGGATTCAAGTGGGGTGTGAAAGAACGCCATTTCCGCTTGGCGCCGAAAGGCACTGCCACGGAGGTGGCCGAAGAAATCCGCCGCTGGTAGAAACACGGACTGATCCACACTGAAGGCCTGTTGGATGACACGCTGGTGGCCAGCCCGGCCGGGTTCGGTCGCGCGCCGAAACTGGGGCAGGTGACTTCCTCGGCCGGCGCCACTCCCGATGGACGTGACCACTGGCCACATTGTTTCTCGATCCTGTTCGCCGGTGGTGGTGTCAAAGGCGGCTACGTGCACGGTTCTTCCATTCGATTCGCCGCCTACCCGGCTTCCGATCCAGGCGCTGTTCACCTGGGGGACGGGTACCCGGCCTGTCTGCCCTGAGGCGATTCCCGAACTAGGCCAGGTCCAGTCCCCAGCAGAAGAATTGTTCGAGCAGGCCGCTGTTGGCCAGTGTTTCGTCGAGTACCAACAGCATTTCGTCGCCGGTACCCTTGGAACTTCGCAGCGGCTCGATTGACCAATCAGCCTCACGAGCGATTCCGGCCAGTTCCGCGTGAGTGGGAAACACCAGCAGTCGTTGCGGGCCTCGACTGGAGGCCACGTGTTGCACCAGTTCCCAGATGTCGTGGGCGTTTCCGGCGTATTCGATCAGGCCCCGCTTGTTGATGGCTCGCCCGTCCACGAGATAAGCCACCGCGACGCCGTCTGCTTCGCCCACCAGCACGGGACACTTGGGGAGAGTCAACAGGTGGGCCGACTCGTGAAGTGTCCGACGCGAATGCGGCGAGTGTGACCGGTGCAGGCGGTCGACGGAGTCGAGGTGTCTGGAAGGGTCGAAGTCAACGACATGGAGCCGACGGTCCCCGTCGCCGTTGGTGTTGGAACCGGAGGCGATCCATCCTGGTGTGTCCACGGTTTTCCAGCCCAGCGTTTGGTAGAACTCCGGCATCCCGGTCCACAGCAGCCCCAACTGGCAGCCCAATCCGGGCATCGCTGCCTGAAGGTCTCGCATCAATTCGGCGGCGAGTCCCTGGCGACGGGATCCCGTTTCAGTTGCCACCAACACGATGATTCCCACGCCAATCGCCTGACCTTTGAAATCAAACGTGCGAGGCCAGACGGCCGCATGACTGACGATACGGCCATCTCGCTCGATCACCCGGCAATTGCGGAGGTTTTCTTCGGCAAACAGCAGCGGAAAATCAGTCAGCACACTCTGGTCGTTGATTCCCTTTTCGCGTCGAAAGATCGTATCGAGCAGGTCGATGATCTGTGGCAGGTCGTCGGGAGCGACCGGACGCGGTGCGGTCATGGGGCTGGCCGGATCGAGTGGTTGGGTGCTTCAGGATGAAATGATAAATAATAGGAAATTTGATTTCCCCGAGCAACAAGGAGGAAGCAGGGGCACCTGCTCTTGTGGGGCGAGCAAATAGCGCCCCAAACTGCCAGCGGTGCAGACTGGTGTTCAAACGGCCGTTGCCGGTCTTTAAAAGGTGTCCAGGCCCTGCCGCCTCGTCATTATCGGGTCTCTTATCAGCGTCGTCGGCCGTAGCTTGCCAGACCGACCAGGCCCGTCAGCAACAAGAGCAGGCTCGACGGCTCGGGAATGACGGCCGCGGCAGGTGCAAACGCGCCGGAAGTAAAACGCAAGTAATCGATTTCGGCACCGGCCAGGCTTTCAGCAGAAGAGGCTCCGGCCTGAGGATTTCCCATACTTAACGTGGTACCACCTGTGCCGCCCGCTGCTCCCTCGTGAACCAGGATGTCGTTCCTGTAAATCTTGAAGTTGTCCACGCCCGGATCCTGAACCAAACGATAGGTATTGAAATCCGACGCGTTGTCCAGACCCGTTACAACGTCGGTCCCATATGGAAACTGGAGACTCGTCGGTGTAATCGCGAGCTGACCGTAAGGACCGTTATTGCCACCGTCACTAAAAGCGGACCGGATTTCAAAATAGGCATTAGGGACCTTCGCACGGACTTCGGCCGTCATTCCGCTGGCGTACGAGAGGCTGGGGTCATTCCAAAGATCCCCATTGTTTCCATAGCCTCCACTGGCATTCATTTCCCACCATTGGGTTTGTACGGTCGCGATGCCAGGCGTAACCGCCAAGTTGGGAGCGCTACCATAAGATATACGGATATCGTTTCCTCCACTGCTGTTCAGGTCCTGGGTGTGGGGATCGACGTCCATTTCGTACTTCCACGTGAAGTCGGCGGCGCTCTTGGTGATTTGCGCCGAGGCCACGTCGCACGTCGCGGCCAGGAATACGATGGTTAAAACATTCAGCAATACGGTAGACAACTTCATGATACGCAACCTTCGTCGCGGCCAGGAATACGGTAGACAACTTCATGATACTCAACCTTTCTTTAAATGATAGGAAATTTGATTTCCGCGAGCAACAAAGAGGAAGCAGGGCCCTTGATTTTGTGGTGCGTTGGGGGGCGGAGGGATCGAACGAGGCGTGGCCGCTGCCGCAAATTGCTGCGATCCGCCCGGCCTGATCGCCCGCTGGCAGAAACACGGACTGATCCACACTGAAGCCACTGTGCTCCCAAGTACGCATGTTCTCGACGACTTCCGGTTCGATCTTCTCCTCGGCCAGATACAGTGCGAAGACCGCGTCTTACCAAGCGACCAACAGTCTCTCCATATCGAACTGGGGCAACTCCAGAAAATCACCCTCGGCGTAAACGCTCCGCAGGTCAGCAATTTTCCAGGACGATAGGCCTTGGTGGCTGTCAGGTTTTTGGCCGTGTGCTACATAACTGGCACAACGAATACGCTGATATTGAATTCAGCACAATCAGGAGCGTGAGGGCCTATTGGCTACGGTGTGCCCTGTAGGCATGCCTTAATACCAACGCAAAAGGGATTAACCAAATCAAGTCATTGGTCACATTGGCCAATCCAAAAACAAGTGGCAGTGTGCCGCGCGCAACGGCCCAAGCCATTCCAATGGGGCCAAAAAGTTTGCCAAGGAACCCAACCAAAACGATTGGCCAATGTCTTGCGGGAGCAAAGGCGGCAATGATATAGCCGACACCATAGACCCCAAGAATCATTCCAATGCACTGCCACAGTTCTGGGTATTTTGGCGGCTCCATCTCAATCAGCTGGAACATCGCAGTCGGGAAGACGATCGCAAAAACACCAAATACGAGATTGTAGATTCCTGCCGCAATTAGCATCCACTTCATCCAGGCTGGTGATTGGTTTTCAAGACTACTCAAGACTGGCCCTCGCATAATGGATCGCACTTTGTTTACCCGCTACAGAACAAAAAGCATGGCATCATGAAACGGTACTGGATCATCGCCGGCTGGTTTATCGGTGTTGAGTCTCGGAGCTATCAGAAACTGATTGGTGAAGGAGATTGCGGTAAATAGTGCACTCTAAAATGGGAATTTCGGCGTCAAAGAAAATCCCTTGGCCCTTGATTTTGTGGCGCGCTGGGGGGCGGAGGTATCGAACGAGGCATGGCCGCTGCAGCGAATTACTGCGATCCGCCCCCATGGGGCGGGCAACTAGCGCCCCAAACTGCCAGCGGTGCAGACTGGCTGTTCAAACGGCGCCATTGGGTAACTGCGAATCAGTCGCCCTTTTCCTGGGCATTGGTGGCCGCAGTATAGTTCAAGTCGTCGAGATACACCACACAGTGCTTGCTGTTAGCCCAGCCGAGATTAAACACGCCGAAACGGTCCATCGTCGCCCCTTTGGCTTTATCACCTTCGTGCAACGGCGCGGTGATCTCTTGTCCCCCAATCGAGAATGTAATCGCTCCACGCCCGCCAGCCACGTCCGGGTCATATTCCAGTCTCCAGTCGTACGACGTGCCGTTTGGCAGAAACGTGACGTATCCCGTGTCCTGCTTATTGTTTCCCTCCGACGTGCCATACAGCGGTGCCACAATGCGCCCGACGCTCGAGTAACTGTCAAAAAAGACTCCCACGAAGTTTTTGATGGGAAAACCCTGATCCTTCGAGTTGAACCACCCCAACGCGAACGTCGAGTCGGTAGAGAACCGTTTTGTAGCAAACTTGCCTCGAGCAACAAGCTTGTCGTTCATGGTCAGCGTGCCGACACAGTCGCCATAATAGCCCTGGAACTGCCGTTCCCATGGATCAACACTGAAGAACCGCCCGCCAAGCTCGCCAGGTTTCTCACCGCCCGCATGATTCGTCGCGCGGTAGCCGTAATCGTTCGATCCGTACTCCTCTTTGTCCTCGATCAAATTGCGATTACCCTTCTCGTCCCACGCCGGATCATCACCGAAGTCGTCAAATTCGCCGTTGACGGTGATGTCATCGAAGTACGCAGTGATCGAATTGCCGGGAAGTGGATTGTTGAAGATACCGAAGCGGTCGAAC
>PBTE01000156.1 GCA_002726515.1 Planctomycetaceae bacterium
GATGCAACGTGGACACTACGTGTTGGGGCCGATTCGTCTTTCTACACGCTTTCCCCTTGGGCTGCTACGGAGAGCTCGCACCTACGATGTGGTGCACCCTTTGGTGGTCTGTCCACGACTAGGGGTTCTCACGAATCAATGGCTGCGACTGGTTCAATCAGATCGTGTGGGCAGCCGGCAAATGCGCCACCGTCAAGGATGGATGGAAGGCGATTTTCATAGTTTGAGGGAGTGGCGATCGGGCGACAGCCGCCGTTGGATTCATTGGCGCTCGTCTGCAAAGAAGCGAGTTTTACAAGTCAGGCAATTCGAGCGTCAGAAAAATCAGAAGTTGGCCCTGTTGCTCGATCTGTGGCAACCCCCTCCAGCTGATTCCCAGGCTGGAGAGGTCTGTGAAAATGCAATTTGTTTTGCAGCGACTGCAATTGAAGAACTGTGTCGGCGAGGCGGTAGCGAATTATTTTTGGGTATCGCCGGTGAGACGATTACGCAGTTGCGAGGAGCCGCTTCCATGGGACTCCTGTTTGAAGTCCTGGACCAGTTAGCAAAGGTGCAGGGGGCGAGCGAAGATCGGCTGCCGGAATTGTTGGGCGCTTCGTTGGGAAGAATACCTCGAGATGCCAAGATAATCTTACTCAGTTCGCGTTCGACCGAATTGAATGACCCACAACGGTTTTGTGAAGTGTGGGACAATCCACAAAAACGATATTTGCTGCAAAAGATATTTTGCATTGACATTAGCAGTGACGAAGTGTCGGAGTATTTCCGGCCGGACCAGACAATACAACATCCACAAGAACAAATCGCGGCGCCGTGAAACTCGAACGATTATTGCAGATCAACGTGGCCACGCTTGTGGCACTGGGCGCACTTCTCCTGGGAATGGGGCAGCACAGCACGTCGATACCCTTCATAGCGGTCTTCGCTGCTGTGGTTTCATTCTATGCTACGGATGTATTGTGTTGGATCCGACTGAACACAAATCTGGCCAATGCGGCGGGGATTCTGGCTGCCATCGTCTGCCTGGCAGAATTTTTCGAGAACCGGCAGGAGGAGGAACTATTTGCGATTGCCAATTTGCTTGTCTACTTGCAAATCATCCTTTTGTTTCAGCAAAAAACCAATCGGGTCTACGCACATCTTTTGGTATTAAGCCTCCTCCAAGTGGTTGTGGCCTCAGCTCTGGGATTACACGTGTACTTTGGTGTGATACTGGTGCTTTATCTGTTCGTCACATTGTCCGCCCAGAGCCTGTTCTTTTTTCACCGCGAGTTCGCGAAGCACAGTGCTCAGGATCAATTAGAAAAGCCACACGCTTTCCCGGATAATCAGTTGCTTCAAGTGACTGCAACCTACGAGGAACTCACCAGTCGATTGAAGCCAAGTCACGTGGTTCGTAGCGTTTGGTCGATGGGGATGTCCACCTTGCTGATCGCTTGTGGAGTGTTTGTTTTCATTCCGCGTTTGGGTTCCTCTTCCTGGCATGGGACATCGACGACCACGCACCATCTTGGTTTTGTGGCAGAAGTTAAATTGGACGAAGTAAGCCACGTTGTCGACAATGAAACTCGTGTGATGCGGGTAAGTTACTACGACCGGCAGACGAATCAATCTTATTCGTTGGCGCAAGATCCGTACCTCCGAGGAACCGTGCTGACTAAATATTCTTTTGAAAATCACGATGGAATGTGGAGTCTACGGCATGCGACCGATTCGTCGAAAACCGTAGACCTACAAGCGCTTCCTCAATCACAGGATGTGGTTCGCCAAGAAATTGTCATGGAACCTCGCCGTGACCAGTTGCTATTTAGCGTGTTTCCCGTCTATCGGATAAACAACTCGGTGAGAGTTGTCAAATACGATGGCCAGCTTCGCCAGTTGGTCCGGGTGCCAGCGAAAGATCGTCGTTTAGGAGATCAGTTTCGTTTTGATCTGCTGACGACAGCATTTGTATCAGGGCGGCAAAGACCTATGATTCCATGTTTGTCCGAGCAAGCGGATCTGGAACACTCGAAGCAGCTGGCAACAGAAATCGAATCACTCAGGGAGTTTAAGGAAGAACGAATGCCCACGTTGAAAGCTACGGCGGATCAAATCGTCAGCGACGTAAGCATTCTTTCCGGTGACAGAGTGGCACTTGCACACGCATTGCAGTCCTATTTCCGCAACTCGGGCGAGTATCGTTACACTTTAGATTTCTCAGCTGTCACTTTGCAGCGGAACGCTAACATCGATCCGATTGAGGATTTTGTAGCGAATCATCACACGGGCCACTGCGAATATTTTGCAAGCGCATTAGCAATGATGCTGCGCAGTCAAGGAATACCTTCAAGATTGGTGGTGGGATACCGTGGAGGCGATTTCAACGTCGTGGGAAAATACTATCAGGTTCGTGAGAAACACACTCATGTGTGGGTGGAAGCCTATCTGGAGGCAGACCAAATTCCGCCGGACTACTTTGGTTCCGAATTATTGCAGCAAGAAGGTGCCTGGCTCAGGCTCGATGCGACACCCGTGGCATCTGTGGCCTATCCAGCCTCGACTGGGATGGGAATCCTCTCTCACATCACACAGTGGGTAGAGTATTCTCAATTACTTTGGTCGGAATATGTGGTGGGTTTAAATGCGGAACGCCAGTACAAGTCGATTTACAGGCCCTTGATCTACCAGGTGAAAGAGGCAGTGCGATTGCTTTTTGACCGTGAGGCGTGGCACCGTCTGATGTCCGGTTTCCTGAGTGGAAAATGGTTTAACTGGCGTGCGGGTTTAGTCACGGCAATCGTACTGCTTATGCTGTCCGGGGCACTTCGCCTACTGAAGGATCCATTCTGGCAATTGATCGGCTCGTTACGAAGTCGCCAACGACCAGCACCAGGACGAAAACGGGGCCAAATCGAGTTTTACTTGAAATTCGAGACTTTACTTGCTCGTTACGGTTGGACACGGTCTGCCGGGACAACTCAGCGCGAGTTTGCGCTAGAGGTGAATGCCGATTTGGTGCACACTCTCTCGCAACGAGCAGTTGCTGCGATTCCCAGGCGCCTGGTGGAAACGTTCTACCGGGTTCGTTTTGGGGGTGAAGCGTTGGATGTCGGTGAAACTCAATCTCTTGAACGTAGTTTGGAGGACCTGGAACGCGCATTGTCAAGCCGTTCGTCAGATGAATAATGGATCACTATTGGGTCGTAGAATTTGTGGATCCGGGAGTGACCTCCAGCAACTCTGTTTTCTTCGAATCCCATCCGTCGCTATCTTGACCTCTCAACCCGCTGGGCATCCAAATGAAAATTGGACTAGTTAGTTATCAAGGTTCTGGAAAAAGTACTCTGTTTGAGTGGCTCACCCAAATCAGACCTGATCCGGCATTAGCCCACTCGTCTCAGTCAGCGATGGCCGTGATACCCGATCATCGTGTGGAACCATTGTGCGAGATCTACCATCCCAAAAAAATCACCCTGGCGCAGTTGGAACTCGTGGACACTCCTGGTCTGAGCCGTACTCACGAGGGCAATGCGTCCCGTTTGGCACAAATCCGTGAAGCGGGTTGCCTGGTCGTGGTCGTTGCGGCTTTTGAACGGGATGCCGACCCGATATCAGATTTGAAAAGTTTCGAAGAAGATTTGTTACTGGCAGACCTGGAGATCGTTACGGGGCGGATTGAGCGTTTACGCGAATCGATAAGAAAACCACGTCCCGACCGTGACCAGCAACGAGCGGAGTTGGCAGCCCTGGAGCCCGTTGCGGAGTCCCTCGGGCGAGGAGAAAGCCTGCAATTAGACGAACTGACAGATGAGCAGCAGAGGATGACGCGTTCATTTCAAATGCTGACACAAAAGCCGCGGTTTGTCATCCTGAATGTCGCGGAAGATACTCTGGACACCGAGTCATTAGTGGCCCAGGTACCCGGAGAAGGAACCTGTATCGCTATACCGCTGCGATTGGAGCTTGAACTGACCCAACTCGAACCCGAAGAGCGAGAACAATTTGTGAGCGATATGGAGATCCAGGCAACGGATCGCGATGGTTTGTTGCGGATGCTGATGGACGTCTCCAATCAATTGATTTTCTTTACTGCAGGTGACAAGGAGGTTCGTACGTGGTTGCTACGTAAAGGTGCTTCTGCGGTTGAGGCGGCCGGGAATATCCACACTGATATGGCCCGCGGTTTTATTCGAGCGGAAACAATGAAGAGCGAAGACTTGATCCGACTCGGCAGCGAACGTGAAATGAAGGCCGGAAATCTTGTTCGCCAGGAGCCGAAGGATTACATTGTCGAAGAGGGTGACGTGTTGTTGTTTCGGTTTAACGTCTAGGACCGCTGACAACGTTTCAGGATTCCTATGTTGCCAACGGACAGGGATTACAAGTGACGATTCAACAAAGAAAAGAGAAAGGCGCTGCACTCATCGAAGAAATGATGGGTTCTCAAGCTGCTGCCGACACGCGCGCAGCATGGCGCAAAATATCGCCTGACTTTGAGAGTTACATTGTTGAATTCTTAGCCGGTGAAATTTGGAGCCGACCTTCGCTGGATTTGAAATCGCGCAGTTTAGTGACGATTGCCGCTCTAGCCGCCATGGGACGCCCTCGTGCCCTGGACCTTAATATTCGCATGGCGCTCAAGAATGGCGCATCGCGCGAAGAAATCACTGAAACGCTACTCCAGATCGCCCCGTATGCCGGGTTCCCTGCAGCGTGGGAGGCGCTGGCGACGCTCGATCAAGTTCGCGGGCAAACCGGTTAGTTCTTGTGCAAGATCCGATTACCCGGCAGGCTGCAATCAAGGTGAGGGGCTGAAAGACTGGCGGCATGAACGACGTTTTGTGAAAGACGTGCTGTTACGAATTGATTGTCTGCGCTTTGTGACACGGTTGTCATTGTTGATTGGGACATACTCATAAGAGGCCCTTCTAAGGAGCACCTGCAAATCACGCAAGCAATCGAGAGGAGAAGATGGTGTTTGGCATGGTTGTTGGTCCCATGGGTCGTGGTGGGACTGGCGACAAAAGTTTACACCGGACCCGGTGAAACGTGGGTGCGAGACCAGGCAGGCGGACTTTTCTACGTGGTCTTCTGGACGCTTCTGATACTGGTGGTTTGTCCACGTTTTTCTTCGAAAGGTGTTGCTGGACTGGTCGTGCTTGCCACCTGCTGCGTCGAAATGTTGCAGTTGTGGCACCCACCCCCGCTGGAATGGGTTCGCAGCAGCTGGTTCGGCCAACTTTTGTTGGGCAATTCATTTTCGTGGTGGGACTTTCCACCCTATTTTGTCGGTGGTGTGATCGCGTACATTACAGCTCGTGCTGTTAAACTCAAGGGCGATTCGTGAAAGTAAACGGTCGATGAAGAAGCTCCCCGTCGCCCCTTTGATGATTGTCGTTGTACTGCTTGGAAAGCGATCGGAACTGGTTGTCCAGAATCATCTCCAGGCAAACACAAAAACATTTGCCGTCCAGATCTCCCCCATCGAAAGACGCTGAACCATTGGAATAAAACAGGACTCGTTGTCCGACGTCAACTGAATTAAAGTGGTGGTCAACGTCAATCAGTTTCTGAAGATGTACCACACCATTCGGGTCGTGGGTTGCACAGCACCTCAGGTTTCGTATTCTCTTGCAAGATAGAAATTTGTTCCGCCGCCCGGTCGACCTGTGTAGCATCGAGGTGGCCTTCTAGCCGCAACTCGAAGATTGCAGAACCACGTGGAGGAAGTTGTAGCACTCGCCCCTGTGTTTCCTCGAAGGATCGTTGATTGGGGAAATTGGTGGCGGGTTCCAGGCCCGTTACGTAGCCATCCTCTTCGGCGACTGTATTCTTCCAAACGGTGAAGTATGGCAGCTGAGTGATATTCCAGTGCATGCTCAAACCACGATCGCCCGCAGCATTACGAAGCATGGCTTGCGTCATGTCGTGCTGGTCGGCTGTTAAACGGCAGAAATAGCACTGTTCGGAATACGCCTCCCGGGGGGCCTGGTAGGTGTCCCATGTGGCGATGTCTTCTGCAGCCCGTGCGTCGCGAGGTACAACGCGTTGGAAGGGAGTCACTACTTGACTTCCCTCCTGCAGCAAAGGCTTCCCAAAATTGACATGGTAGAGTAATTGAGCACAAATTGGACGTGCTGAAAGATTTGTGATGCAATCGACGATACGGAACCCGCGCTCTCCGGGCCTGGTTCTCAGTTGCGATGACAATCGCAGGTTCCAGCAGTGAAACCGACGGTCGTCGACTTCACCTTCGATAGTGATCTCGCCGGTTTCCGCGTCGCACATGACTTCCAATCGGTGCGCGGGTCGATTGCTTACGCGACCGTGCAGGGGATAAAGCAATTGTCCCGATTCGTCAAACTCGGGAGCACCGTTGCTCAGCAAACCACAGCGTACCAGGAGTTCATCAAATCCATCCAGAAACCCCAATCCACTTGCTTCTTCCTGCGGTACAAAATCGGGGTGGACCGGACCCAGAATGGGAGAGTTCCAGCCTAGCGGCAACGTTTCGATTTGAGCTTTCCAGATGCTGAGGCCGCGGGTGGGAAGAATAGTGAATTGGCATGTACCATTGTCAACTTCTACAATTTCTACGCCCTCCGAGAGACCGCCCCGCAGAGTCCGTTTCCCGACCGTACAGTCCAGGGCTGCAGTTCCCAGTTCCCGTTGTGAAAGCTTTATCACATCGACATGAGTTCTGCTGGCATAATCCGTTAAAGTCCATCGTTTGGCTGTCATGATTTGGTTCCAACTTTATGGAGACCGCAGAACGGCTGCCTGGCCCGGGAAAATCAACGCGGATTGTACCACGAAGTTTTTACATTTCGCGACGGCCAGGCTGATTCGAAAGGTGTTCCGGGCATCGTCGCCTGTGGAATAACTCGTCCGTGACAGTTCTTTACCAGACCGGAGGAAGTCCAACCAGGAGTCGTAACGCTATGGTGACGAGTAAATAAAAAGCGTAGTGAAGGAAAGCATTCGTTGGATTTAAATCAAGGCTTGCAAACGCAGTCAATGTCCCCAAGCAAAGGAATGGAAACGCCAAGATCAGTAGATTCCATGAATCCAGCGGGTTGTCGCCAAAGAAAAAGGGACGCGCCATTGCGAAACCGGCCCACAACAAAGGATAGAGAACAGAACAGATTCCGATGCGCAACCACAGGCCGATTTCTCGATAAGGTTCTAGTTCCGAGTCGCGTAAAAACCCGTATCCGAGCCAGGAGAGCTGGGGAGCGACAAGAATCGCTCCCATGGCCTTGACGAGGTAAGAAACATCGCCCTTGGCGTAGAAACGTACGCACAATGCCAGTACCAGGCACAGGAGGATTCCCCCGGCCACGATGGTAATCAGTAAAGCATTGTGCTTTGTTGCATGACGTTCCATGGGTTCCAGTACGGGTTGGCCGGTGGAAATTTGTGGTCCACTGACTTCCTCAGGCGCTTTGACAACGATTGGTTGCTCTTGGCGAGGTATTTCAATCTGGTTCTTGCATTTGGGACAAGGACCTTTTTTGCCGGCATACTTTTCACTGACTTTGAATCGCGTGTTGCATCCCGAACAGGTTACATTGATTGCCATAGTGTCAGAGATCCAAGTACAGATGCGGGGGATGTAATTTCCGCTTTTTCGAGTGGTTTTGTTTCTTGATAGGAAACAATCGCCATTCGACGCGGTTATCCAACGGCGCGTTCGGCCCGGGGTGGAGGAATTTCTCTTAAGGTAGGAGCGGCACCCGGTATCAACGCATCAGGTTGGCCGGTGTCTGAAAAGATAAGGACACGGACCTTCAATCGATGTCCACCAGGTCTCCTTCGGTGATCATTTGGACGTGTTTTTCGTTCAATGTGTCCATCGCCATTTCAATGTTGTCCACCATCAAGGCCACCGCGGGTCGACCGTGGGGGCGAAGCAACAAGGGATATGCTTGAACGATATTGACTTCGGCCTGCAAAAGGGCTGTACAGACTTGCAGCAGCGGTTGCGGACCAGCCGGTAATTCGACACCGATGAGTTCGGATTCGACCAGCGCCAGACCGGCACGTTCCAGTATCTCGCGACCCTGCTCGGGGTGACTGAGAAGAAATCGAACGAAAGCACATTCGGTTGAATCGTGGATCGAAAGGGAAACAATCCGTACTTTACTGCCTTCAAAACGACGGATGATTCCCAGCAACTGTCCCACGCGATTCTCGAGAAATACCGTGAATTGGCGTAGCGAAGGGTAATTACGCCCACGCATTGTCTGGAAATCGGTGCTGGCACCTTCACCAATATGCATAGAGGCCTTTGTGGGAAAATCTGGGGCTAATGTTTTAACTATACGTATCGAAGTAACAGACGTCAATTACAGTAGCCCTGTGGTGTTTGGTGGATGAACAGATCACTTTGGGTTCCTGTCCGGAATGGCTCAGGTTACCATCGAGAGTTGGCAGTCCACATGTGGCCCTGAGTCGGAGGGAGTTCAGGTTCAGCCGGGCATAAGAGCCCCCGCCTGGCGGTTGTTCCACCCTTAATAGTCAGGAGACACACGTACGATCTGGTTGCATGATGGAAACTATCCATGAAATCAAAATAGAGAACCGTTGTTGAAGAACGGATTCTTCTATCGTTAAACCATGGCGAGGAATTGCGATGCTACGAGAACATGAGATTCAAATTCGTGTGCGCTATCAAGAGACGGATGCACAGGGACATGTTCACCATGCGAATTATTTGAATTACTTCGAAATGGGACGCATCGAGCTGTTTAGGGCGATCGGGATAAACTATCGCGAATTCGAGGCGTCGGGGAAAATGCTGGTTGTTTCCAAGATAGCCTGCCGTTATTGTCGTCCCGCCCGCTACGACGATCTGGTAACCTTGAAAACAACGACCACACACATCCGACGTGTACGACTCGAACATCATTATGAGCTGACGAGGAAAGACACATTACTCGTCGAAGGAGAAACAACGGTTGCCTGTGTCGATCAAGATGGAAAAGTCTGTCGCCTTCCCGGTTTTTTACGTTTGGAAAAAGACTAAGACACCCGAGACGCCTGCAGGCCGGATCAGCGTTTTCACCCGCCAACAAGGGAAATGGGAACGTACGATGAGGTGGATCAACTTGACGAACACGAGACGGGTCGAAACGAATGTTTTGCAACAACCGGCGGTAGTATTTTTAGCCGAGTAATTGTTGAAAGCGACCAAATGCAGCGTCCCAACTGGCCGGGTCGGCAGGTAAATATTCTTCCACCGGAAAACTGTCACGAATTACTGTACGTGCATCCTCGATCGAATCCACTTCGCCACTGGCCACCATCTGCATCATGATGTTGCCGATCGCCGTGGCTTCGGCCGGACCTGCCAGCACCAGGCGATTGCAGGCTTCCGCCGTCAACTGGCACAACATGCGATTCTGCGTGCCTCCTCCGACGATATGCACCGTATCCAGTCGCCTTCCGGCCAGTTGTTCGAGCAATCCGAGCACTTGGCGATACATCAGCGCCAGGCTTTCCAGCACGCAACGCACGAGTGCACCTTGGTCCCCCGGCACCGTTTGCCCCGTTTGCCGACAGTAGTCGCGGATCGTTTCCGGCATATCGTCGGGGGCGACAAAGCGATCATCGTTCGGCGCGATGAAACTTTGCAGTGGCTCGGCTTTCTTCGCCAATGCAACCAGTTCGTCCCAACTGACGTCCTTACCGCTTTGTTTCCAAATTCGCCGGCACTCTTGAACCAGCCACAGGCCCGTAATGTTTTTCAGAATACGCGTTGTATTTCCGACGCCGCCTTCGTTAGTAAAATTCAGTTCACGGCAGAGATCTGTCACGATCGGTTGGGGCGATTCAATTCCCATCAGAGACCAGGTTCCCGAGCTGATGTAACACCAGTCGGTTTGTGCGGCACCTTTCCGCGCAGGGACGGCCATTACGGCACTCGCTGTGTCGTGTGTGCCCGGGAGGATGACCTGCGTGTCTGGTAGCCCAGTCGCTTCAGCCACATTTCTGCGTAAGCGACCCAAACTTGTACCGGGAGGCACGATATTTCCCAAAATATGGGTGGGTAATCCGAGTTTTTCCAACAGACTACATGCCCAACGACCTGTGCGGGGATTGTAAAACTGAGTGGTCGTGGCGTTGGTCATTTCGTTCGCTTTTTCGCCGGTCATCAACCAATGAAAAAGATCGGGCATCAGTAACAAATTTTCGGCCGCGGCGAGCAACGGTGATCCACTTTGTTTCCAAGCGAAGAGTTGAAACAGACTGTTAAACGGCATGAACTGCAGGCCAGTTTCGCCGAAGATTTCTTCGGCGCTGACTTGTTTGAAAACCTCATCCATGACACCCATGGTGCGCCCGTCACGGTAGCAATAAGGATTTCCCAAGAGTTCGTCGTTAGGTCCCAGCAAACCGAAATCAAGGCCCCACGTGTCGACACCCACGGCGGCGATGGATTCCCGGGATAACTGGGCAGAGGCTGCCAGGAGGCCTTCCTGGATGTGGTTCCACAGTCGAAGCAAGTCCCAGTGCAGTCGGTTACCTACTTGGACAGGACCATTGCTAAATCGATGAAATTCCCGAATTGTGAGGTTGGTTCCATCGTAGATGCCCGCCAGCACGCGACCACCCGAGGCACCCAGATCGACTGCCAGATAGACTCTTTTGAATTTTCCCACGCTGATTGCCTTTCCTTGCACATCGCTTGACGCTTACTAACGGCGAGAAAACATCATTCTGTCCGATCAAGAACCCAGAGGCCACCCCGCCGCAGGTTGAGTTGAAAAGTCGTGCCCAGAAATGTTTTGCCACCCAAGGTGTAACGGTTCCCGATGACTGAGGGTAAGCCTGGTGTCACAACCCTGGGGGTGGGTCACCCTGGTTAGAAGTTGTAGTGACCGGGGCCGAAAATCCGCCGCACCTGGTACTGACGAAGCCGAGCAAGGAGGGTAGGATAGTCGCAACCGAGAGTGATTGCAAAAGTATTTCAGAAAAAAGGTAGCAAGCATGAAAGTGGCGACAATCACCACCAACAAGGGTACGATCCGGTTTCAATTGCACGAAGACAAGGTTCCCAAGACGGTTCAAAATTTTGAAAAACTAGCTGGGGACGGCTTTTACAACGGATTGAAATTTCATCGGGTGCTCGACGATTTTATGATTCAAACCGGTTGTCCGCAGGGAACAGGGACTGGAGGGCCTGGATACAGTTTTGCAGACGAGTTTCATGAAGATCTCAGGCATAGTGGTCCGGGCGTGGTATCGATGGCCAACGCGGGTCCCAACACGAATGGATCCCAGTTCTTCATCACCCATGTCGCGACAGCGTGGCTGGACGGCAAGCATTCGGTATTTGGTAACGTGGTCGAAGGACAGGATGTCGTTGACTCGATCGCTCAGGACGACATTATGGAACAGGTCACGGTGACGGAAGAATGAGAAAGTGGTCATTCGTAGGGCATGAGAATTTCATCGGGTGAAAGCCCCGCAATGGATTGAAAGCCTCCGTCCACGATCGTTTCGCCCAGTCGCGTGGCAGATCGGAAGTACCGGTCCGATGGCCGCTGGCCAGTCAGCTGTTGAGTCAGGTTTTGACAGAGCATGTCGGCGGCGGCCTGTACAACTTCATCCGACTGCCTTGCGGCATATAAGCTCGTACAGAGAATAACGATCAACTTCTGTATACGGCCTGACAGTTCCGACATTCGGCATTGGCGATCAGCCAGCTTAAGTTGGTGTTTGCGCATCGTACCGCTGATTTCCAGTGGCGAATTATTCAATTGTTCGGCCGCGTATGCAGCATGTTCCTGCAGGGGACCAGGCATGGGCGGTAAAGACGGTTTCGGGCTGAGTCGGCAGCGCTGACCCAGATACCATTTTGCGTAAGGGCCCAGGGTGCCTTTTAACGCCCATGCATGAACCGGATTCAAGGGGTTGGGTTTCTTGATCCCCGCTGCGGCCAGTGTCTTACCTATCGGCTCAAAATATCGGGTGCCGTGATGTTTCACCAGCGATTTAAAAAACGCCATCCCCAACATCTCTCCTTCACCCTCGTAGATGCAGGGAGCCAGGTACTCATGCACGTTGTCACCCAGAAGATGGCCATGCAGGAAAGATCTTCCGCCATGTGTTTTCATGAACAATTCGATGGCGGCCTCTTTTTGTGCTTCGCTACCGAAAATCTTGGCCACGATGCTTTCCATTTCACCTCGGTAACCCATGTCGATCAAACCGGAACACCAGGCGACCAGCGCATCGCAACCGACGATCAACCCCGCCAGATGGCCCAACCGCCGCCTCACCAGTTCTCGTTGAGAAATCGGTTCGCCATACGTCACTCGAAATCGAGCCCATGGGATCATGCTGGCCATCATCAAACGCATCGTGCCTGCCGCGTTGGCACACAGTGAGATCCTTCCCAGATTTAACCCGTGATAGGCGATTGTTAATCCGTTTCCGCGAGTGGGTAACAGCAAGTTTTCCGAAGGAACTCGAAAATCCTTAAAAATGATGCCCCGATTGTAGGTGTGTTTCAGAGCCCATAAGCCATATTTGCGGAATTGAAAATGGTCGTTCTCTGCTGCAGGCAAATCGCAAACCAAAACGGCGGGAGCATCGTCGATCAGACAGACTAAGCCGATCGTCCGCCCGGGAACCACGTTGGTGATGAAGAGTTTTTCTCCGTTGACGATATAGGAGTCACCGTCTCGAACTGCTCGCGTGCACAGTGCCGTCAAGTCGGAACCCGCAGAAGGTTCCGTGAGCGCAAATGCGGATAGTGTTTCACCGCTGGCGAGTTTAGGCAGAAACCGTTGTTTTTGTTCATCGTTACCAAACGTTCGCACCGGATCGACCGCACCAATGCAACCGTGCACCGAGGCTAAACCGGCCACGGTGGGATCTGCCATTGCCATGCGTGTCAAGAATGGAGCAAAATTTCGGAATGGAGCCCCGGAGCCACCATACTGCTTGTCGACCAGCAGTCCCCAGAATCCAACTCCACCTAATTCAGATAAAACGGGTTCACTGATCTTTTGATCCTCGTTCAAGAGCGTGCCTGCGGTGCGGTGTCTTGTGACGACCTCTATCGATTGACGCATGACCAGTTGTAATTCTTCCGATGGCTGGTCATCGGTCGCCAGGAATTCGTCGACGGGTACTGTACCGTCCCAGACGGCCCGATGAGCCGGACTATTCACGGTCTGGTACTGTGGTTTGAAGAGCGATTCGACGTTGTCGTCCGCCTTATCAATCGCCCCGGTGCGACGTGCTTCTTCTTCGCTTTTACCCCCCAACTGTAGGGCGGTTTCGGCAAAGGACAGTTTATTGTCGTCCGCCGAGTCTGGAAGAGTGGTGTGGTCTTGGGTGTCAGGTGCGTTAGTAGTCATTTAAACCCCGAAGTTTCCTGGGCAGGAAGATGGATCGAACGTCGCAACACAATCATATACCACGGCTTAACAAACGAATCGTCATAGGCAATTTATTCCGTATATTTGCAAGTCCAAAAAACAGGACATCTTGGATCGACGGCCTTGTGGGGTCTCTAGCGACTGGATGATTTGAGCAGGTGCGGGTCAGGGTCAGGGTCAGCGTAAGATGTTCTTCTCCCCGGGATTGAACACGGCCTCGGCCGTCACGTCACGGCGAATCAGCTACTATACATTCTCTCGATTTCTAAACGGTAGTTTTGTTCAATGACGTGTCGCCGTAGGCTCATTTTGGGTGTCAACTCTCCTTGCTCGACGCTAAAAGGACGATCCAGCAGTGAGAATTTTCCGATCTTTTCATGTTGTGATACTTCCGCCAGTTGTGTTTCGATACAAAATCCGATGATTTCTTGCAATTCGGGAGTGTCACAAGAGGATTCTTCCCGCTGGCGAACACCACGACTGTGAGCTGCTTGCAGCAGCATATTTTCTTCGGGAACGACCAGGGCTGTCAAATATCTGCGACCTTCGCCAATAACGAGGGCTTGATGAATCAAAGGGTCCCGAGTCAAAAGTGATTCCAGATGCACAGGTGCAATGTTTTTACCCCCTGCAGTGACGATCAATTCCTTTTTGCGACCTGTAATCTTGAGGTAGCCGTCGTCGTCAATCTGGCCCAGATCTCCAGTAGAAAACCAACCATCTTGCAGCACGGCAGCCGTCGCTTTCTCGTTCTGCCAGTAACCCACCATAATGTTGGGACCGCGAGCCACGATTTCACCATCGGCGGCGGTCCGAATTTCGACAGTCGACAAGGGTTGCCCCACGGTTCCGCGCTTCCATGCGTCAGCCGTTGCCGTTGTCAGGACGGGGGCTGTCTCGGTTAACCCGTAACCTTGATAAAGCGGCACGTCGTTGTGATGGAAGAAGTCGGACAGATGGTCAGGAAGTGCGGCTCCCCCAGAGCCACATTTGCGAATACGCCCACCAAGCATCTGGCGAAGATGATGAGCCTCAAAATCCTGTCCCTGGGAAGTCAGGTGACGATAGATTCGGTCATAGAAGTGAGGAACCCCGTTGAGCATGGTGGGTTTGAGTGTGCGGCAATCAGCGATAACGGTGTCACGATTTTCTGCCAGCGCCAGTTCGCCCCGGCCGGCAATCCAAGCGTAAAGATCGCACGTGCGGGCATAGATATGGCTTAAAGGAAGGAAATTCAGACGCAAGTCGTCGGATTCCATTCCGTAAACGGCACTCATGCTGCATGCATTGGATGCCAGATTACCCTGACTCAGCATGACTCCCTTCGGCTCTCCGGTGGTTCCTGACGTGTAGAGTATGGTGGCCAGCCTTTGCGCGTCCACCTCTCGAATTGCTTGTTCCAGCAACGATGCTCCCTGAGAGTGATCTTCTGAGTCGATGACGTCAGACCAGCGAAGAACCTCATGGTCCGCGACCGTCAGCGGATCGGAGTCGTAACCGATGAATTTCAATTCGGCGGGCAGCGATTTGCCAGCCGATGCAATTTTTGCCGCCTGATGCCTATCGGAAACGAAGGCCAAGCTGGCTTCGCTGTGCATTATTTGCCAGACAATCTGTTCACCAGAAAGAGTTGCATGGATGGGAACGTGCACCGCCTGCACGACATGGATTGCCAGGTCCGAGATCAACCACTCGTAGCAATTGTCGGAGACTTGAGCAATTCGATCACCCGGTTGTATGGCCAGCCTGACGAGAGCAGCTGACAAACGCTGCACATCGTGGGCAATTTGTTCCCAGGTCAACTCGTGAAAAGCACCCCTCTGCTTGACCCACAAGGCCCGTTGATTGAGGTCCCGGCGACTGCGGCAAGCCCAGAGTGAGATAATGGTGTCATTCATATTCGGTGAACGAATTAATTGGATCTCCCCATGCCGGGGTCATGAACGTTTCTGAAATTTATCGTGTTGACATGAAAGAGTATTCGGCTGCACGGATTTGGGGACTAGATCCGTTCAAAAATCGTCGCAATGCCTTGCCCCATTCCGATACACATTGTTGCCAGACCGAATTTCGCGTCCTGGTCCAACATGGTGTGGATCAGTGTGGTGGCAATACGGGCTCCACTAGCACCGAGAGGATGTCCAATCGCGATGGCTCCGCCCCGAACATTTATTTTTTCCGGATCCAAATCAAGCATTTGAATGCAGGCTAATGCTTGGGCGGCGAATGCCTCATTTAACTCGATGAGGTCAATGTCCTTGAGTTCCAAGCCGGCACGACGGAGGGCTTTATGGGTTGCTGGCACGGGACCGGTTCCCATGACCGACGGTTCGACTCCCGCTATCGCCGTGGCGCGGATTTGAACAACGGGCGTTAGTTCCAACTGGTTTGCTTTTTCCGCTGACATGACGAGCATGGCTGCGGCACCGTCATTCAGCGGCGAACTGTTGCCGGCGGTGATCGTTCCACCCTTGGGCATAAAAGCGGGGGCTAGGGCGGCCAGTGCGTCGACACTTGTATCGGGGCGCACACATTGGTCTTGATCGACCAAAATCAGATTACCTTCCTCGTCGCTTCCGGCGAGCGAAATCATCTCGGATTTGAAAGCTCCTTTCTGCTGTGCGTTTGCAGCTTTTTGATGGCTGGAGAGTGCGAAGTTATCCTGGTCTGCACGTGAGATACCCTGGGTTTGAGCCAGAAATTCGGCCGTGATCCCCATGTGCAAAGCGGCTTTCGACGTGCGATGGAATAGCTTGGGGTTGAGATCCAGTCCGTGATCCATGGGCAGGTGCTGCATATGTTCCAAGCCTCCTGCAATCTGAACGTCTTCCGCTCCGGCTGCGATAGAGTGCGCAGCCTGATTTACGGCTTGCAGACTGCTTCCACAGAGACGATTGATGGTGGCACCGCCCGTTTGCACTGATAACCCGGCCATCAGACCGATGTTTCGAGCCGCATTCAGACCCTGTTCCATGGTCTGTTGGGTATTCCCCATCATCACGTCTTCGACGGCGGCTGGGTCAATGCCAGTGCGCTGCAGCAGTGCCTCGACACAAGCAACGGCCAAGTCATCGCTGCGGACGTTGCGAAAATAACCCTTTTCTTGGTGAGCTCGACCAACAGGCGTTCGGACACAGTCAATCACAACGGCGGAGGACATGTTGAGTCTCCAGGAGAGAAAAATGTATGGTGCGATAGGATGTTGCCGTCACAAAAGAACTACATTCACCCCGATGAACCTCCCAGCTGTCCTCGATTTGACTCTCACCGGACGCGGGCCTCGATCCGTCGGAGGTTGTGAACGGGCTCTTCGGAGCAGTAATTCGGTTCTATGATTCTGTGTAAAATTTGTCGCCGTCAGGCACCATGGAAAGGAGGAGGTCGGTTGGTTGGAATCGTGGCCCCAATTCTTCCAACGGTTTCAGTTGCTCGACGATACTCGCGGCACCCATGGTGTCGGCCCAAAATAGCAACCCTCCCCGGAATGGTGGAAAACCGATTCCAAAGATCAACCCCAGGTCGACATCGCGCACGTCCCGCACAATTCTTGCTTCCAGGACTCGGGTTGCTTCGAGTAACATGGGCATGAACAAGCGTGATGCCAGTTCTTCCACAGAGAATGTTTTAGCCCCAGCGGAGCTCAAATAGGGTTCCAAGAGGTCCGAGAGCGTCGCATCGGGTGCGGGTTTGTGTTTGCGATTTTGGTAGGAATAGAATCCGACTCCACTCTTGCGACCCAGGCGGCCCGCATCGACCATGGCTTGCAGAATCGGCGAGGAGACAACGCGTTCGGGGAATGCGGCAGCCATCGTGCTTCCCGCGTAGAGAGCCGTGTCAATTCCCACCATGTCGTACAACTCGATGGGACCCATGGGCATGCCGAATTTTTTGGCCGCTCGTTCGATGGCTTTCATATCCGCGCCTTCAGAAAGTAACTCGAGCGCTTCCTGCATGTAAGGAAACAGGAGCCGGTTGACCAGAAATCCAGGCCCGTCATTGACGACAATGGGCGATTTTCCAATTTGTTTTGCATACGCCACTGCGGTGGCGATCGTTTTGTCGCTCGTCTTTTCACCGCGAATAACTTCCACGAGCTTCATGCGACGAACAGGATTAAAAAAGTGGATTCCACAAAACCGCTCGGGATTTTGCAGTTGTGAGGCCAGTTCTGTGACAGGAATCGTGGACGTATTGGACGCCAGGATCGCGTCTGGTTTCATTTTCGACTCCAGACGCTGGTAGGATTGTTGCTTGATGTCCAAATTTTCCACGACCGCCTCGATGACGAGATCGGCTGAGACCAGTTCTTCGTCGGAGAGTGTGCCATTAACCAGGGCGGAATATTTCACGGCTCGCTCAACGTCCGGGCCACGGGTCGCCTTGTTGTATGCCACTTCCTTGATGATTTCCTGAATCCCCCGTGCTACGGCCTCGGATGAGATGTCAGTGATAGCGGTGGGGATTTCCCGTTTCACATTGGCCGCAGCAATCCCGGCACCCATGATTCCAGAACCCAACACGGAAACCGATTCGATTTTTTCCGGATTCACACCTGCAACATTTACACCGGTGTCCTTTTTGTTACGGTCGGTGAGGAAAAAAATATTCAACAGTGACGCATTGACCGGTGATCCGAACAACTCCGCCATCCCGTCGGCTTCCATTTGACACGCCGTATCGACATCCTGACCGGCGGCCCCCAACATCACCTCCAAGGCCGCTAAGGGAGCCGGATAATTACCCTTGGTTTGATCTTGGATATAGGCGGAGGCTGTGATTCCAAGAAATCCGAGTTCAGTCTCGTTGACGTCGATGGGAGCACGCCAGATTTCCCGATCTTTCAGGTAATTCCCACTTTGTTGTTCTAAGCGGACAAGTTGAATTGCCGCGTTGAGTAGTTGATCGTTTGAAACAACGGCGCTTGCATATCCCATTTTGCTGGCTGTATGGGGATCGATCGATTTGCCGCCGGTCACCAGTTCCACGGCATTTCCCAAACCGACGATTCTGGACGAACGTGCCGTGCCACCCCAGCCGGGTAAGAGTCCTAACTGGACCTCGGGAAATCCAAACTCGGTACGAGGTTCGTCGGACATGACTCTGCGGTCACACCAGCTGGCAAGTTCCGCCCCGCCTCCGACACAGATCCCGTTGATGGCAGCGACCGTGACAAATGGGCACTGTGAGAGCCGACGAAAAAGGTTTTGGCCGTTGCGGCAGGTTTCAACAATGTCTTCACGCGGCACGTTGAATGAAGCAGCGAACTCGCGCAGGTCGGCACCTGCTACGAACATGCCTGGTTTGCCTGAGATCAGGATCAGGCCGGCCAAATCGTCACGCTGCTCTAGCGAATCCAGGTGCTGTGAGAGTTCCGCCAGCACGTTCCGAGACAGAATGTTAGCACCCTTGTCCGGTGAATCAAACGTCAACAGCGCCAGATCGGATTCAGGGTACGTGAGAGCGAAATTGTTCAGTTTAGTTGCAACCATGGGGCGAGCCTCTTTCGGGAAGAGTGAACCGGCAAACGCCGAATCCCTCAGTGATTCCTGCAAGGTAACGATTTGTCAGAGCAGCGGAAAGCCCAGTGATGCTCTTGTGGCAAGAGGTCCTTTTCAACCCAGGTAGTATCGCGGCCAACAGCTGCCACCGGAGTGGTCAACCATCAGGCGAAGGACGTCTCGACAAGCAGGGGTCTGGGGCTGAGAAATATCATAAAAAAGAGAAATTCTACGCCTACCCAGACGTTGCCAACCAAACGGAAAAAGTTGATAACTCAGAGGTTCACAATCTGCCGGCTATCGGAGATCATGTCGTGGTCGCCAGTGAAGCAATTGCGATTGACAGAACCAGGTATGTAATCGATCCAATGTAAAAAGATGGGGGCCACTTGAAGTGGTCCCCGACGGAGGGTGTGATGCCCAACTTGCAGCGATGGTTGTTTGTACTCTCGACAATCGGCTTGCTTAGCGTTGTCGAAACGGACGTGCGATCCGGTGAGCCCGATGGAAAAAGGGTCCTGCTGACTGTTGACTATGGTGACGGTGTCCAGAAGAAATTTACGTCGATTGCCTGGAAAGAAAAGATGACGATTCTGGACATGTTGAACGTGGCAACGCGGCATCCAAGGGGAATTCGGTTTAAATACCGAGCGTCGGGCAGCATTGCCTTATTGACCAGCATCGATGACCTCAAGAATGAGGGTGGAAAAGGCAAAAACTGGATTTATTGGGTCAATCAGAAGCTGGGTGAGAGAAGTTTTGCGATTCGCAGCCTGTCGGCCGGGGACCACGTCTTGTGGAGGTTTGGCACCTACGAATAGAATCGAGACCCCTCGTGCATGAGGATCCTTGCCGGGTTCAAGGGCTGCATTCTGCGGCTATCAACTGAATTCCACCGGGTAAGGAATGTGAGACAACAAAAAAATGCAGGCGGCAAAATCTTAAGGCGTGCCGAGTTGTTTAATTCGGTTGCATATTCGCGGCAATAAGGCGGACTAGTCGGGAGCGAACTTTTCCATGAAACAATTTACAAGATTCGAAACTTTGGCTCTCGTGTTTCTTATATCAATCGGCGTGGGACTAAGACTGTCATTGTATGAGATACCAAATTTTGCACCTGTGGCAGCCATCGCTCTCTTCTCTGGATTTTTCTTTCGTCATTGGACGGTTGCCGTAAGTGTGCCACTTCTTACCATGGCTATCAGTGACGCGTGGATCGGCGGCTACCATTTGGGGATGATGCTGCTGGTGTATGGAATGCTGGCATTGCCCGTCACTTGTCGTGGAGTCTTGAGACGATTGATGACCACAAATGGTGCTCTGTTGGTCTCTTCCCGGGGGACGATTTTGGGGGTGGCCGGTTGTGGCCTTGTTGCATCGATTCTGTTTTTTGTGGTCACCAATCTTGGCCACTGGTATTTTTATGATTATCCCAGGACGTTCGCAGGACTTGGGCAATGTTACCTGCAAGCGATTCCGTTCTTCCGCTATACGCTTTGCGGCGATCTTCTGTTTGGCCTTACCCTGTTTGGGGTATACGGGTTTGTGTCGAGTCGTCTTGCCCTGCCAGGGCGGGCCGTGCGGGTGTGAATCTCCCAGATACGTGCCGTGCAAAGAGTTCAGCTCCCAGAAGGGGCACACGCTCAGTGGGGATAAAGACCGAAAGGCGGTCCAGCCCATTCGTTGGAGGGGGCTCTGAATGAGAGAGGCCCGTTCCATCTGTCCGATGAGATCTGATACAGCCCGGCTGGAGCGAATCAGCCTAACGATTGCTCTTAACGTTTACTGCCATCTTAAGGAGCGGGCGCTTCTGCGACTTCGTTGTCGGCTGTCGCTTGCTGGGGTTTTTCAGGAACGTTTTCCAGCTGGGCAAGCCTGTCCCTCAGTACCCGAATCTCTTTTTCCAGATCGTCGTACAAGGTGGACGCATCTTCGGATTTGCGACTACAAACTCGAATCAATCCATTGACCGATTGATGCAAATTATCAAGACTCGCTTCGCTGCCGACCTGGGATTGAATTCCAGATAATCCTTTCTCTACCGAGATTAATGTTGTTAAAAGTCGCCGGCGGGAAAGCGTCATGAGGATCTCTTCCTCGGATTCCGGTTCATCTTGCTTTTTCTTGGTTGAGTCGGCGTACGATTTACGATCTTCTGCATCCAGATTTGGCAACCTGGTAGGCAGCGGAGTCGAATTGCGTGGTGTGTAACGTTGTGTTTGTGGCTGTAAACGATCAAGGTTGCCCAGTTCCTGGGAGGATACTTCCAGGGCCAAATTGGCAACTTTTGCAGCCAGCTCCGCGGGATTGGCGGCGTATTTCGGAGGCAGTTTGATCTGACCTATCGCCTCGGCTGCGGTGCGACGCAAATCCGCAGGAGCTCCATCTTCGTCGAACACTCCTGCAACCGCGCTGAACACCTTGCCACTTTCATCTGTTAAGCGAAGAGCTGCTAGGATTTCAACACAACGGCGGCGCATCCAAACGTGTCCTGCCATGGAACGGTTCGGAGGGGGCGTTTGGCTTTCGAGAAGAGGCATTAGCATTTTTGCAATCTGCAATTTGTCAGCTGCCGAAAGTGGCTGGCTGGGAGGTTCCCGTAGACGATCGAGTTCGGCATGTCGCAAAATGCCGACCAGGGCAGCAACACGGAGGCTGTCCACTTGATTTTCTTTTACGAATTGATCTCTGAGGAACTCCAGGGCTTCGGGAAGTGGGTCAGGAGCCGACTTATTCGAACCTAGGGGAATTTCTTCTTTTTGGTTGAGTTCGCCGAGAATCAACATCGCATTGTAACGGACAGCAGGATGGTAAGACTGTTTCTCGTTCTCGACCATGTGCTTCATCGCGCTGTACAAACGCTTCAGGAGGTACGCGTGGAAATTCTCTGATTTCGCGTTCTTGAGATCCAGCAATAGATTGCGACGATGGTCGGCCAAGTCACCCAATGGATTGGATGTCACGCGTTCAATCGCGTTGGTTTGAGTCATCATGGGAAAGAGAAACTTGCTGTAGTAGCGGTCCAAGGACTCCTGGTTGCTGGCGAAATCAGATTGGCCACGTGCCACTCTGTCCTTCGTACTCCTCAGCTTGTTCCGAAGGGATTTGTTGCGGAGTAATTCGCGGTCTCGGAAACGTTCTGAAGAATACGCCGGACCGTCAGCCATCACATGAGTTGACAGAGCAGCCAGAAGCAGCCCGATCGTGACCCAGAAGAGCGTTGTCGCTTGTGATCCGACAACCTTAAATTCGCGATTTTCCATGATCGTCTGCTCCGAATTGCCATTGTCGATGGCGCGCCTAGTAGACTGTACAGGAGAAGAGGAAACGCGGATTGTTGAAATCCTTCAGGCGGGACTTGCAACACACCGCTGCGCACTGCAGCAGGATGCCAACGACGCAACCTCCTCTAGTTCCTTCTGAGGGGGATCATCTCCGCTAAAACCCACATAATTCAGTCTACTCGTCCATAGAACAGATTGTCAACTTTAAGCGGTTTTTCTGAAGTGAGTGTTTCGCGACAGATGGCCACAAAATTCTTATGCGTGCTTGCAAAGAAGCATTGGTCCATTCGAGCTGTCTGAATCCTGAAGGCTGTTTTCAGAATCGGGTTACGTCGGTTATAGGGAAAAGTTGGAGAGTTCGCGATGGTCAGGAGAAGCAGCAATTTTTCCACGGTCGAAATATTGTTTGTTTCGAATACCGGTTTGAACCAAATCACTGGAGTTCGATTCAAGCCTTCATGTGTCGTTGAGTTCGTACGGTTGGGCGGATTGTTACTTAGCACTTCGCACAAGACTGACGTACAATCCAATGTTGACGCGACGCTGAACGGATTGTTCAAACCATCGTCAACTAGGGAATCAACCGTCATGCAAGACACGGAACAGAATCTGAAGGACATATTAGCTGCCCCCAGCTATCGTCTTGCCGAACTCGATACGAGTTTCCTGCAGCGGCGTGAATTGCGTCCCATCCGACTGCAATTGGAACTGCTCAAACCCGAGATGATCCTATCTGAACAGCGTATCAACTCGACGATTGTTGTGTTTGGCGGTACCCAAGTGGTGGCTCCTGAAGAAGCCCAAGAGGGGGTGGCGCAAGCGGAAAGGGATTTGGAGCAGTCGCCGGGTAACGCAAAATTCCAACGCCGTCTTTCAAGAGCCCGGAGCATCGTGGAAAAATCCAAATACTATGAAGCGGCACGCGAGTTTTCCAGGCTGGTCTCCGTCGCCTGTCAAAACAATGACAGCTACGATTATGTGATCACCACCGGAGGCGGCCCCGGTATCATGGAAGCGGCCAATCGAGGCGCGTTTGAAGCAGGCTGCAAATCAATGGGATTGAATATAACGATACCCGAGGAGCAAGCTCCGAATCCCTACATCACCCCCGAACTTTGTTTTCAGTTCCATTATTTCGCCTTGCGCAAAATGCATTTCTTGTTTCGTGCCAAAGCCCTAGTGGTCTTTCCTGGTGGGTTTGGAACCCTCGACGAACTTTTTAATGCGTTGACTCTTCGCCAAACACGTCGCATGCAGGAAATTCCAATTATCTTGTTTGGCGAGGAATATTGGAGTCGAGTGGTCGATTTTCAATTCCTGGCAGACCAAGGTGTGGTTTGTGACGAGCACCTGAATCTGATCAGCTATGTTGAAACTCCGGAACAAGCATGGAAAGCGGTCTCGCAGTTTCACGACCACTGAGGCTTTCTCCGGGAACAAGGCCCCTCTCCACTTGCCGGACCTCAGTGCCATGATTGGGAAAATCGATCCGTGATTGGTCTCAATGGTGGCGGTTGTTTTTAAATCTTGCTGGTCGAATCTCTTTTGCATCAAGGCCTCGCATTGCCACGGACCGTCTCGCCGTCTTGATTTCTCTTGCGACATGAGGCAGAATTCAACGTGAGACACGAAATTTGAGAAAATCTGTTGGGAGCATATCTGGGGATGGTTTTCGCGCACATCGAAAAATTGAAGCAGGAATATACCGACAAGTATGTGACGGTTGATGAACAACTACCGGAACTCCGGCGTTTTGGCCACATGACCGGAATCGTTAAAACCGTAAACATGAATGGTCGAGCGCTGGTCGAATTTGATGGCTCAGCAAACATCGGCTGGTACGACATAGAGATTGATTTTTTGAAGGTCGTCGACAAGCCGGTTGTCGATGAAACAACAAAGAAAAAACCGGCTGCCAAGGCTCCTTCAGAGTTGGAGAAAGCCCGTGCGGCTGACAGCAAAACGACAGACGGAAAGACTTCTGTCGAGGATATCCTGGCCGCAGCCCGAGGAGAAAAAGGTGGGGCGAAAGCATCATCGTCAAACTCTCCGACTGAGGATGCAGACGATGTGGCTGCTGTGCTGGAGGCGGCACGCAAACCGAAGTCCGGCTCTGCGGCGGTTTCAACTCCGACCCCCAAGGCTGATCTGAAATCGATAAGCGTGGCCGACGTCCTGGCGGCAGCCCGTGGCAATCAAGCGGCAACTCCTGCCTCGGGTGAAGACGCGGCGCTGGAAGAACCCGACTCGCCTGAAGAGTCGGCAGACGAAGGCATCTCTGAATCGGAACAGGAACCAGCAACCGCGGTGGAGGAAGAAGTTGTAGAAGGGGCAGCCGTGGGCGAACTTCCGACAGACATCGAAGGGATAGTAACCTACTGCCGGCAGTGCGACGGATCCTAATGCCAGGGGGCAAGGTTCAAAGCCAGAGTGCCCGCGACACGAACTTGACTGAATCAGCTGGTCCTGTCGCGTTTTGATTGACGATGTATGCCCACCGAGCCTTTCGGATTTCCGCAGTTTGCCACTTCTTTCAGCTGACCGATGACCCGGGCGATTAATCAGCTCGATTTTTCCAGAGACGATCTGTGAAACATGAAATCGCATGTTTCCTGCCCTGCGAAAATTTCCGGAACGATGTCTGTGCAGGCTCTGGAAAATGGAATTTTATTGCCCGCATTGAGGTGGGAAACGAGTGAGCCGGGGCCTATCGACTCGCTGAACTCTCAACAGCTTCGGTGAATTACTTGACGTCCAACATGCGTTCGAGGGCGATCAATGACCAACGACTCGTTTCCTCGTCGACTTCGATGATATTCACCGGAGTTCCCATAACAAGGTTTTCGACACTCCAGCACAGGTGTGCCAGATCGATGCGGTACATGGTGGCACACATGCAGATGACAGGCGACAGAAAATGGATTTCTTGTTCAGGATGGTCGTGCTTCAGTCGATTGACCAGGTGTAATTCCGTACCAATGGCCCACTTGGTGCCCGGTGGTGCTTCTTCGACCGTGCGAATGATAGTTCCAGTTGATCCTGACACATCGGCCAAATCATTGACTTTCTGTGGACATTCCGGATGCACTAGGATCTTAATATCAGGGTTCTCTTCTCGGAATTGATGGACATGTTCAGCCTGAAATATTTGGTGGACGCTGCAATGTCCTTTCCAGAGAATCACTCTGCTGTCCTGAATCGCTTGTTGTGAGTTGCCACCATAATCTGGATCGTGGGGGTCCCAAACAGGCATTTGCGCATTGGTAATTTCCATCTTTAAGGCCGTGTTCCGGCCCAGATGCTGGTCTGGAAAAAACAATACGCGGCTGGTGCGTGAGAAGGCCCAGTCCAACACGGCTGCTGCGTTGCTGGACGTACAAACGATACCTCCGTTTCGCCCACAGAATGCCTTGAGGCTGGCTGTCGAGTTAATGTAGGTGACCGGTGTCACATCGTCTGTGTCGATAATCTCGCCCAAATCCTCCCAAGCAGCCTCGACTTGTTCGATGGCTGCCATGTCTGCCATCGAACAACCCGCCGCCATATCAGGGAGAATGACGGCCACCCTGTGGCCCGCGCGTTCCGCTAGCTTTTCGGGGCGGTTGGCCAAAATGTCCGCCGTCTCAGCCATGAAATGGACACCACAGAAAACGATGAATCGACAGTCCGTACTGCGGGCTGCCATCTGACTGAGTTGATAGCTGTCCCCACGCAGGTCTGCCAGTTCGATCACTTCGTCCTGTTGATAATGGTGACCCAGAATCAGCAACTGCTTTCCTAACTGCTGGCGGGCAACGTTAATGCGATCCTGTAACTCGTCATTTTCCAATGACTTGTAAGGTGGAAGCTGGAAAGCGGAACCTTGTTTGAGGGTCAAGTTCATAGATGGCATGCTGGCAGACGATCACGCAACGAGGAAAAAACGCACAACCTCGATTATATCGACCTGCCTCCCCCGAGTCAGCTTATGGCAACACTTTATTTTGAGAAAGGTTTGCTGCTTCCGTGGGTCGATAACCAAGGCGGGACCTCGTCTCAGAGGGCAACAACCAATGGACGACCTGCGGCAATTTATTTCATCCGCCAGTGCTGGAGACCATCACTTGCCCAAATTACCTCCTCGCGCATGCGGTTTGTTGAAACTGAAAGTTTCCGTTGTAGCGACCCTGGCCAGTAAAAAGGAACCGATTGGTGAGATTGTTCGCCTGGTTCCGGGAACAATAATTCACTTTGCGAAGTCTTGTGACGAGATGTTGGAACTCGAAGTAGGTGATGCGCGTTTGGCGATAGGCGAGGCTGTCAACGTAGACGACAAATACGGCTTGCGTATCACTACGATGCAGCTGCCGAACAAGTAAGTCACGGTATTTTTGAAAGGGAACCATCCCGAAATGGTCTGGATGAGGAAATCGCAGCCGTGGCAGAAACGTTGAGGAACCAACTGCTTCTGCGAATCAGCAGCTAGTCACTGCGCAGTCTGGAGCGGACGACCTGCAGCGTCGTGTTCTCAAGCGAAGGTTGCCAGTCTGCATGCGTTACCAATTGGCGAACAAGCTTCTTTGAGAGTTGCGTCTTGGGTTAACCCGCTTCTGGTTCCTCATCGAAATTCGTCGGTCCCGGAAAGTCAACCACATCGGGGCGCTGTTGGAGTGAGTGTACCGGACCCGTCAGCGAAGCGGCCAGTCGTTGGCCGGCGAGATCCGGGTTTGAAAGGTCCGGGGAGGGATTGGAGAGGGAATGTTCTTCCTTGTAGAGGTGCACGGTTCGGGTCGGAAACGCAAAAGAGACGGCCAGTCGTTCTGCCAACTCCAAGATGTCAACGAATAGTCGGTGTTTTTCACGTAGCTCCACCGCCCAGTCGGGGCATTCCAAAAAGCAGTACAACAGGATGTTCAAGGAGTTGTCGCCAAAACCATTGAAGTAGACGTGATAATAGTCTTTTCGTGTGTAAGGGTGTCGCCGGAGCAACTCACGGATTCCCTCGCAAAAGGCGTCGATTTGGGCGGGCGAGGTGTCGTACTGCACACCCAGGATGGACTTGATCCGCCGGTAGCGGCGGCGGCCCATGTTATCCACAATCGCCGTAGTCAGGTTGCTATTGGGAACCGTGATTTGGGAATTGTAAAATGTACGGATTCGGGTGCTGCGAAACCCCACAGTCTCCACGGTCCCTTCAACTTCACCCGTCACGATCCAATCACCGATCTCGAACGGTCTGTCCACCAAAACGGTAATGGATCCGAACAGGTTGCTCACGGCATCCTGCGCGGCTAAAGCTAAGGCCATGCCGCCGATGGCAGTTCCTCCGAGCAACCCTGCCATGGGAAAACTGAGGGTTTGAGCGCAGGTAAGAATACCAAGGACAACCACAAAGACCTTCAAAGATTTCGAGACCAGAGGGATGATCAAATCGTCAAATTTGGAATCGGTTTTGAGTGCTTGACGCGCTAAGTAAGCGGACAACAGGTTGATGAGCAAGAATCCTGTCCAGACCCCCGCCACCACTGCGAAAAGTTTCATTCCCACCAGGAGGATCGTCGTAGTAACGGACGGCAAGTCGACCAGGGTGGCTCCGACATACCAAATCAGTGCTTGTGCCAAGAGTCCGACCGGTCTCCAGAGCTTGCGTTCTATTTGGCGTTCTTCTTCACTTTCTTCGTGTAGAAGGATTACGGAAGTGATGCGCCTGAGGATGAAACGAATCAACACATCTGCAATAAATCCCAGTAGGATCAGGATCAAAAGGAAAATCCATTGATAGGTTGGCAAGAGAAAATGAACTTTGCGCAGACTGGCTGGAAAGAGCGCGCGCAAACGTTCCTCCGGAGGTACGATGCCTTCGCTTGGTGTCAGTCCAGCGACTTTGTCACGATCTTCCCAGTGAGGCCAAATGTCGTCGATTGCGGCAACCGTTGATTGACTGAATTGCCATAAACCGTCCTGATTTCGTATTAAAAAAATTTGTGCCGCATCCTCCAGGTCTTGACTGCCTAACAAATAATTCGACAGGATTTCTTCACCCAGCAGGTACGGACTGTCTGTTTCCGGATCTTTTGGAAGTTTCTCGAAATCAATCCAGCGCATACGGTCAATTGTCGCCTTCAAACGATACGCCAAAGCATCTCCACGACTTTTGGCAGCCACGGAACTCAAATTGGACAAGTCCAAACATTGGGCTGCGGTCGTTTCATCGTTTTGATTGATGTACGTAATCAACGACTTCAAACATGCCCGTGGTGAGGCGAGCCTTCTAGCCCGTTGAGGATCAATCTCCGATGGCGATGTTTGCGTGGTCGATGCGTGTTGTTCCTCCTTGTCCGCTTTCGCGAGGGCAAGGCCGGGAAAGGACAACAAGACAGCCAACAAAATGGTGAAACACCGTGGACAATCTACAAGGCGGAGTCGCTGCAGAAGTTGCCACCGGCGAACTTGAGCTAAGGATTTTAAGGTTGCAGTGACCACAGGTGTTTCTCCCGAAATCGATGGATTCTTTGCCGGGAAAGTTTGGCAGAGATTGGGAGATAAGGAAAGATCGGTTGGCTAGTGGCCAGCCGTAAAAGCGGAGTAGACCAGGCGCAGCGAAAATGATCGCCGCCGATGTCCGGAAAATTAATCCTGGAGAAAAGCGTTAAGACGGTCGTGGTCGGGTACTTGTGCTTAGCTTTTGCAAACTCTTTTTAACTTGCAACCGTTGAGAAATCCAATTTTGGAAGCCACTCTTTTCAGCTGCTCAAGCGCGTACTCACTCGCGACCCAAATGGCAGCGAATACATGATGCAGTCAGCACTTGTGGGTTAATTTGGTGATTTTCTTCGTCGTAAGGTGACAATTCTCCGTGACATTCGCGGCAGTCGATCTCATTGTTCATTATTTTGGTGTGTACATTTTCAAAGTGCCAATATCCGGGCCGCTGTTTTATTGTCTCGGAATCAATGTTGTGACAGTCGGTACACTGTGGAGCAGCGACATTTTCGACTTGCTGTGTTAGCTCAGCGCGAGCAAGAATCGAACGAGCAGCGACCCGGCCTGTCAGTATACATGGCCCTAAAAATGTTCCTTCCAGGGATGCCTTGCCATTGATCAATGCCAGGCCGGTTAATTCACCCACAGCGTACAACCCGTGTATGGGATGCAACTGCTTGTCGACAACCCGGCAACTGCGGTCGATTGCCACGCCGCCCATGCTTTTCCGGGTGAGGGGGTAAGTTTGCATTCCATAAAACGGGGGTGTCTTGAGTTGCGGTGATGCCTCGTTGTTAAACTTTGTTTTGCCCGGACCGAACCGTCCAAAGTCGGTATCTTCACCTGCTGCAACTAACTGGTTATATCGCGTTATCGTCTTGGCCAGTTTCTCCTCCGGTAGGCCTGTCAATCTTGCCAGTTCTTCAATCGTTTCAGCCTTTTTCACCAGATGAGAATTCTGCAAGATCAAACGGTCGACTTTCTCAAATTCAGCCCAGTCCGAACCGGATACGCTGAAATGTGACTTGGTAGCTTCGTCAAAGATGAACCAGCATGTCACCGGGTCCAGGGACAATAGCGGCGGCATGACCTGCTTGGCCCATCCATGCAAATTGGCAAACCTTTGACCTTCCGAGTTGACCAGAATGCCCCACATGTTAGCAGCATTGAGTCCCTTGTTGCCGTCGGGATAGCGGGGGTCAGGGATCCCCGTAAAGTAGTTCCATTGGTAATCCATCTTCACCAGTTGACCGCCGACCTGTTGAGCCATCTGATGACCTAGGCCGATTGAGTGCCTTCCCGATCCAACCAGGATGCGTCGGGGAAACTTGAATTCCTGCGGCCAGTACTTACGGACCATCTCCAAGTTGTTCTGGAAACCACCGGTAGCCAGTACGACGGCGTCCGCCGCCAATCGCTCGACTGTTTTATCACGCATGTGATACGTCTCGACACCCGTTAGCCGGGCGTCTTCCACCAGTAACTTTTCAGCTCGGGTATGCCATAGGAACCGCAGGTTCTTCAGTTCCAGGCACGCGCGATAGATCGGCGTTACCAGTCCGATTCCCCGATTCGTCGGCTGGTGATTGCGATCAGCGGTGTTTCCTGGTGTGGGTGCGATCTCGGAGAAAAGGACGCCCAGATCGATCAGCCAGTCGTAGATCTGGTCGGATGATTGTTCAACGTAATACCGGACCCACATTGGGTCCGCTCCTTCACCCCAGTTGATGAAATCGTCGAAGGCCAATGCGGGAGAATCGTGAATACCCGCCTGCCGTTGCATGGGTGTATCAATGATGGAGAGTCCGCCCTGGGACATCACCGCGTGTCCGCCAAATACTGACGACATGTCGACGACCGTCACGGCAGCTCCACCACGTGCCAGTTCGAGTGCGGCCGAGAGCCCTGAAATTCCAGCGCCGACGACGACGACCGAAGGCGTCTTGTGCGTCGACTCCCGGGATGAAATGAGCTTTTCACGGTTTTCTTCACGGACCCTCGGACTTGCCTGTTCTTTGACTCCACACCCGGTCAGCATCGCAAGAACGGGCAGCTGGAAAAAAAGGCATATGACCCATGCAGTGATTGGGCGCGGATTAACTGTCGGTGATTCAAAACACGAAATCATCGATACGGCCTCATGTGCTCTCTTTTTGAATCCAGGGTCCCCGGTGTAGGACCCGGGACTCCAGGATTGTTTAAAAGCTGGGGTGTGATGTCTTCACCCATAAACTGTTAGTCGCTGACGCGTACCGGTTGCCTCGCCGATTACCGGCGCCTGTACTAAAAATAGTCCGGGAACATAGACGGGCACAATGAAACGACACCACCTGGGAACAAAAGCGATCTTTTCCAAAGGGATCGTGACTCGGCCGCATGATAAAGCATCGCGAAAATCCACAAGGGCTCCGAGTTTCTTCAAAGGGAATCCACCCATCGTTATTTCAGACACGAGTCCCCAGGTGTCTGTCTTCGTATCAACCTGATTTATTCAATCCAACCTCCGCCTAAAACTCGATTTCTGTCGTAGCAGACGACCGCCTGTCCAGGTGCCACGCCGTAGCAGGGTTGATCGAAGATGACCCGGAAACGCCGGTTGTCCAAGGGTTCGACCAGCGCGTTTTCAGCCGGACTGTTGTAGCGAATTTGTGTGCTACAGCGAAAGGATGTCTGTGGTTGGGGGATGAGCCAGTTTGCGTCATTGGCGGTCAATTCGCCTCGGGCCAGTTCCTCCCGTTTGCCGATGACCACTTGCCGCAAATCCCTGGCAATTCGCACCACAAATCGAGGTTCTCCCATCGCGACATGCAATCCCTTGCGCTGGCCAATGGTGAAACTTTCGATGCCCGGGTGCCTGCCCACCACGGTTCCATCAGTGGTGACGATTTCCCCTGACGTGTCTACTTCACTGCGCCGCGAACGGACAAATTGATCGTGCTTCCCAGAGGTTACGAAACAGATTTCCTGACTATCTTTTTTTTCTGCTACTTTCAAACCGAGACCCGAAGCAATTTCACGGATTTTAGTTTTTTCGTAGTCACCTACCGGCAGGAGCATTTTTGTCAGCCGTTCGCGCTCGACGCCGAACAAAACGTAAGACTGATCCTTGCTGAGATCTTGGCCACGCAACAAGGCAGGTGTGCTTTCGGTGGCATGTTCGCTCAGTTGAGCGTAGTGACCGGTGGCGACAAATTCAGCCGCCACGCTGTCCGCGTAGTCAAAGAGTTTTCCAAACTTAATCCAATTGTTGCACATCACGCACGGATTGGGTGTTCGACCCAGGGTATATTCTTCCACAAAGTAGTCCACGATCTGGCCAAATTCCTGTTCCAGATTCAAGGCATAGAACGGAATCTCCAATCGGTCAGCCACCCGCCTGCCATCTTCGGCGTCACCAGCACTGCAA
>PBTE01000157.1 GCA_002726515.1 Planctomycetaceae bacterium
CCTCAGCCTCCAGAACACAGTCGAATTACTTAACCCCGATTCTCTCACTCGTACTGGATCAAAGTCTGGGGGGTGGTCACCTGAGACCCTTGCTGAAGAATCCAAAGCGGCAGTGGGATCGCCCGGTCGTGATGACCTACGGCTTTAACAACCACGCCGTCAAGACGCAGCGCTGGCGCTATATCCGGTACAACGATGGAGGGCAGGAACTGTACGATCACAGCAAGGATCAGAACGAATGGTCCAACCTGGCTCGATCACCTGTGTACGAGGAAGTGATAACGAAACTGAAAACAGCGTTGCCCGAGATCAACCGGAAATAACTCTCACCTTTCACTTGAAATTCTCTCATGCCAAGAATACAAGCACTCTGCTTAACCGTTACCCTCATCATCACGCTTCTAATCCAGTCAACGACCGCTCAAGCTGCGGAAGTCTTTGACATGGACGCGATTCGCGATCCATCCACACTTGAAATCGAAGTCCTGCAGGATTGGCGAACGGTCAAAGGTCCCATCGTAACCCGACAAAAACTTGTCACCATCAACGTCGGCGAGATTTGGTCGGGACAGGATTATCGGTTGCCAGTGCGGATGGTAGTTCCCGCTGATCGTAAGGCTCGTGGCTTTCATCTCACTGGGGGAAATTCACCAGCGAAGTTGGAACGCGAAACGAGGCCCAGAGGCGTCGATCTTCAATTGCTTCAAGGCGGTGCTGGATTGGTCATGACGGTGGTTCAAGAGCCCGGTTCCTATGGCAAACCAGAGCTGGGAGGACGCTCGGAGGCTCGCTTTGCGAAGTCACTGGATCCCCACCACAAAATCCAGTACTGGGCGTGGCCGGCAACGCTGATGCGGGCGATCACCACCGCCTATGCGGAGACGGAACACTTCGAGAAGGGAAGAGTCGCAGTGACCGGCGCATCAAAGAACGGAGCCTCTCCCTCGATGGCGATTATCCACGACGATCGCATGACTGCGCTCCACGCCTCCGTATCACCAATCTGGGATTCACCGCTCCGGCTCTGCGATCGAAAGGCCTGGGATCGGCATCTCGCCGACGGAGGTCAACAACGGGGTTTCTCGGGCGGGCATTTCGGCCCAAATTTCAATCAACGCGTTTTAGCCGCCGGTCACACCTGGGACGATCTACAAGCCTTTGCCAAAGACATTTCTGATCAGGTATTCGTATCACGAAACCTTCAATCGCTTCGCAGTCGAGGAGTCGAGATGCTGTTTCACCCCGGCACACACGACATGGTCGCCTACGACATGACCTGGGGCGGAGCACATCATCCGTCGATTCCCCTGTATCTCGGAGCCAACAGTGGCCACGGCAAAAAAGGGCACTCCAACATCGAAGAAGATCAACAAAACAAGTCTGCATTACTGCTTCGTCACTTTTTTCCAGACGAAGTTAGAGAACCGCTTCTGACTTTTCCGGCAATTGAAACAATACTCACCAATGAGACCTTAAAGGTAACCGTCCGCTTCGCCCCCAATTCCGGTGAAGAATCAGGACGCATCTGGTGGATCAACGATCGCGGCGCAGACGGATCTCCACGTTATCTGAAGGAACTGATACCCGATACGAACACCAAAGAAATGACTCAGGATTCCGACAGCGGCGAGTGGACTGCGGAGATCACAATCGATTCCAACGCATCACGAATTGATCTCTTCAGCAACCACCGAAAGACGATCACGTATCGCGAGAACAGCTATCGAACTTATGTATCGAGTCCATACACACGGATCGAGTTGTAGTTGGAGAGACTGAATGCAGGTCCGCGCGTCATTGTTGGCGTTGTAAAATGGGACTACTTGCCAACGCAAAACTTATCGGAATACTTCCCATGAAATGCCCGCATCGGATCGGCCTCATCACCGCCCTCATTATCTCTGGCATCGTCACCTATGACCTACCTGCAGCCGAAACCCGGCAGCCCAACGTCGTCTTTTTTCTTGTCGATGATCTCGGGCAACGGGATGTGGGATGCTACGGCAGCCGGTTCTATGAAACTCCCGCGATCGACCAGTTGGCAAAAGAGGGCATGCTTTTTGACAATGCCTACTCAACATGCCACGTCTGCTCTCCGAGTCGAGCAAGTATCCTCACGGGGAAATATCCGGCGCGCTCGAATTTGACGGAATGGCTGGGCGGGCGCCCTGAAAAGGAATATGAGAAGCTGCATCACGGTGAGAAGCTAACGGCTCTGCCCGATGATGAGCAAACGTTGGCGGAGACACTACGCAAACATGGTTATGCCACCGCGAACTATGGCAAGGCCCATCTAAACAAAGACCCAAGGGCTTATGGATTCGATGAAGCCATCACGGGATGGGTCAGATCCTACTACCATCCGTTTTCACCAACGTACACGAAAACGCTGCCAGCAAAAGAAGGCGATTACTACACCGATAAGCTGACAGATGCCGCCATTGATTTCATCGAACGAAACAAAGACACGCCGTTCTTTGTCCACCTTGAACACTTTTCCGTTCATGACCCGATTCAAGGTCGCAAGGATCTGGTTCAGAAGTACGAAAAGAAACTCGCCGCGATGCCGCAGCAGGAAGGCCCGGATTACATCCTGGAGCCTAACCCTGACGGACCAGCGATCTCAGGGGAAAAACTCAAAGCCCTCGAAGAAAACGATAGCAGCACGTCGCACCAGGGTGAGCGTGTGTGGTGGGTGAAGCAAAGGCAGGACAACGTCGAGTTCGCGGGAATGGTTGAGGCAACAGATGAAAGCCTCGGTCGCATCCGCGCGAAGCTAAAAGAATTAGGACTGGAAGAGAACACGATCATCATCTTCACGTCCGACAACGGAGGCATGGCGGCCTCAAACCAATATCGCGGAATCAATCATCCGCGCGAGACGTTGAACTCCCGCTTCGCAAGCTCTAACCTGCCGCTTCGCGGGGCGAAAGGCTGGAACTACGAAGGCGGCATTCGAGTGCCGTTGATTGTGCATTGGCCTGGCAAAACTCAACCCAACTCTACTTCAAAAGCGATCGTTACAGGAACGGACTTCTACCCAACCCTGCTCGAAATGCTGAACCTCCCCGCGTTACCAGATCAACATATAGACGGCCGAAGTTTTGTCTCTGCTTTGAATGCTGAAGACTACGATCGTGGACCGATCTATTGGCACTTTCCGCACTACAGCAATCATGGTTTCCAAAGTCCGGGTGGAGCAATTCGTTCCGGAAGATACAAACTGCTCGAATACTACGAAAACGGAACCCTTCAGCTCTTCGACGTGGAAAATGACATCGGCGAACGCAACGACCTCGCGGAGTCACAACCAGAGATCGCCCAAAAGCTGAAGAGGATGCTCCACGACTGGCGCAATGAAGTCGATGCCAAGATGCCCTATCCCAAAACCGCAACTTCAAAGCCTGCACCGGGATCACGGGTTGCCAGTTCCACCAACGAACGCTTGCCTGCAGATGTCGAAAAGTTCTCACCGGGATGGAAGGTGAAAAACTGGGGCGGGCCAGCGATGAAACCGGGCTTGCGCAAGGAGTGGCAGGGACGCAGTAGTGTTCTGCTGACTCACCCTCGCAGCCCTGAGCTTCCCTGCGTTTTATCTCGCAGTGTTGAAATACCCGCTGGGAAAGAGACCGCACTTCGATTCGAGGTCAACAATCACCCGAAAGGAAACTGGACACTGGTCGTACGCGTCAATGGTGACGAAGTCCTGAGAAAGTCCATCGAAGACACAACATGGCAGGAGTTTCAGTTTGATCTCACGGAACACGCGGGAGAAACGATCAAGATCGAACTGGAGAACCGAGCAAGTGACTGGGCTTTCGAGGCAGCTTACTGGAGCCGGATTGAACTAAACTGACTGACAGCAATCTGCTTTCAGGCCCGCCCCCGAAACTTCAATCACAAGCAGCCCTTCACCCATGAAGATTCTCATCTGTGCCACCGCCCTCCTCCTTGCAGTCGGATCGGTCCACGCCGCCGATAAGCCCAACATCCTCTGGATCTTCGCCGAAGACACCTCGCCATGGATGGGGTGCTACGGCGACGAAGTCAATGCGGGGCAAACTCCGAACATTGACTCGATCGCCGCCCGCGGCGTGCGCTTCGCCCGAGCCTACGTTCCCGCTCCAGTATGCTCCGCCTGTCGTTCCGCCATGATGGGCGGCCAGAATCAAATCCGCTTCGGGGCCCACGAACACCGCTCCTCTCGCGCGCCTGATGCCCAACTCTCCCTTCCCAAAGGGATGAAGCTCCTTCCCCAGATCATGCAGGAAGGTGGCTACTTCACCGCCAACCTTGGCAAGACCGACTACAACTTTGTCTGGGATCAGGACGCGACCTACACCCCCGCAAAGCGAAAGCTCAAGGGCCACACCGACTCGTGGGATACCCTCAAAGAGAACCAGCCCTTCTTCGTTCAGATGCAAACGCGCGGCGGCAAGAGCCCCACCACCAAATTTCCGGCGGAACGCAGGACGGACCCAGCTTCGGTAACCGTTCCTGCCGACTATCCCGACAATGGAATTTACCGTGAAACTGTCGCGCAACACTACGACGCTATTCGCACCGACGACGACCACATCGGCAGGATTCTCGCAGGCCTCTCGGCAGCCGGGCTCAAGGACAACACCATCGTTGTCTACTTCTCCGATCACGGTGCGAACCACCTCGTACGCCACAAGCAGATGCCTACCGATGGCGGCCTCCATGTCCCGTTCGTTGTTATGGGCCCGGAAGCCTTCGTCCCGGAAAAAGGGGTCCGCAACGACCTCGTCAGCATGCTCGACCTCTCCGCCACCACCCTTGCCTGGGCGAGTCTTGAACAACCCTCTTGGTACGAAGGCCGCGACCTCTTTGAAGACAATTTCCAACCTCGCGAATTCGTCGCCTCCGCCAAAGACCGGCTCGACCACACCATTGACCAGGTCCGCACCATTCGCACCGACTCCTTCCGTTACACCCGCAACTACAGACTCGACCGCATCCTTCTCCAACCCCAGTACCGCGATGGCAAAAACTATCTTGAGAACCTCAAAGAGCTCTACGCCGCTGGCGAACTCTCTGAAGTCCACGCAAGGATTTTCTTCGGTGAACGCGAACCTGAAGAACTCTACGATGTTTCCAAGGATCCCCACCAACTCGTCAATCTTGCCAGGGATCCCAGCTACAAAGAGCAACTCCAGCGCCACCGCAAGCTTCTTGACCACTGGCTCGCCAAGGGAGACAAAGGCACTGGCGAAGAATCCCCCGCCGCCCTCCGACACAACGGCGACGACTGGCAAGGGGGCCGCGGCGTGAACCCGGAATACGAAATCAACCGCTGCGACAACGACGGAGACGGACTCTCTGACAAATGGGAAGAGATCAACGGTCGCGATCCCTCCGATGGCCGTCTGTACTACGACTTTGACTGCGGAGGCTGGCAAACCGAGGGATGGGAAGGCGTTGGATTCCACGACAACATCGCCGGCTTCCAGGGCTACCTTGACTTCACGCTTGGCGAGGAAAAGGCGAGCATCAAACGCTCAGGTCTGAACGCCGCCGTGACTGATGACGATGATGCTCTGCTCATACGCCTTCGTTCCTCCGGCGATCTCAAGATCCAACTCAGGGCCAACGGAAATGCACTCGGCGAGTCGGTTAGCCTCGGCACCGGCAAGAATTACCAGGACCTTCGAATTCCTCTTGAAAACGCTCCCGCCTGGAAGGGATCCATCAAATCACTGCAACTCGACCTCCATGGTAGAAAAGGAGGTTTCATCGAGATCGACTCGATCCAGGTAACTCGCTGAACCGCCTGCACCCAAGGGCCGGTGACTGCGGCGATCCGGCGGATGGTCATCACGCTGCATTTCCCGATTGATACCGATTTCGTATACGAATAAGCTAACGAGTTCGCGACTTCCGCCGCGTCCCGCCGTCCCATAGCCCACTGTCTCTGGCCCGTATCTCGCATTCACAGAGAACATCCTATGAACCGATCTCGACGCAGTTTTCTGCGATCCAGCGGTAGCACGCTTGTCTTACCCTTCCTCCCGTCGCTGGCATGGGCGAATGGGACTGCTCCAGCCGTCGGCAAACCGAGCAAGAAGCTCGCAATCGTTTACATTCCCAATGGGATCGTGCGTCGATGCTTCTTCCCGGGGGAAGAGAACGCGGATTTGCCCGGCTTCATTGGTGGCTTCAACGCGGATAAGACGAAAGCCGAGCGGCGGTTTCTGAACAAGCCGGGCGTCTATCCGATCGAACTGTCATCAACCATGCAGCCGCTGGCTCCTCATGTTGATGATGTGACGATGATCACGGGACTCGATCGCACCTACAAGAACGGCCAGGACGTTCATGCGCAGGGAGCGTCGTGTTATATGACCAGCATGTCGCCCGAACAGGCCCAGCGGCAGGGGGTGGCACATCCGAATGGCCGGACACTGGATCAGGTCATTGGCGATGCGGTCGGCCACTCATCCATCTTCAACACGCTGGAGATCAGTTGCAACGGCTTCACCGCGCCGAAGGAGCCAATCGAGTTCGACAATATCTCATGGTACGGTCCGGGAAAGATCGCTCCATCGATTCGTGAACCGCAGAAACTGTATGACCGTCTGTTCATGCGTCAGAGTTTTCGCGAACACATCGACGATGTCACGGATCTTGTCCTGGCCGACGCGAAGACGCTGTCTCGTAAGTTGGCGAAGGACGATCGACGCACTCTGGACGAGTTCATGGAAATGATCCGCGGCATCGAATTACGGATCAAGAAGATGGATCAGATGCTGTCCGATGCGGACGTGCAGGTGCCCACAAATGAAGTGCTGCCTCGCGGAGAATACATTCGCCTGCAAATGGATCTCATGCTATTGGCCTTTCAGATGGGCATTACGAACGTCTGCTCCTTCATGCTTGGCCCGGAACGCTGGGATGCGACGCTGATGTACGAAGGCGTGTTCGACAAGCCCGTTCAGCATCACAATATGACGCACAATCAGAAAGGCGATGGCTACAAGGATCTGCAAAAGATCGACATCTTCCACATTCAACAATATGCGTATCTGATCCAGCGTATGAAAGAGATCAAGGAATCGGACGGCAGCACGATGCTGGATAATTCACTAATTGCGTACGGTGCCGGCCTGGGCGACGGAGCCACGCATCAGTATTACGACCTGCCGATGATTGTCGCCGGCAAGGCGCAGGGCCAAATCAAGCAGGGTCGTTTCGTCAAGATGCCGAGCGGGACTTTGAATTCGAACCTATGGCTGACATTTGCCCAGTTGATGGGTTTGGAAATGGACTCCTTCGCCGACAGCACTGGTGTGGTCTCTGACCTGTGGACGTAATGCCGGAAATGAACCAGGTACGCCTGATGATGTCCGCTCGGAAGACACGTTACGCCGTGTTGTTGCTTGTCGTTGCCTGCAGCACTGCCAGGACGCAGGCGGAAGATTTCCAACAGGTCCTGCTGCCGCTCCTTCAACAAAAATGCGTGCACTGCCACGGCACCGATGAAGCGAACGCCGAAATCAACTTTGAGAAGCTTCTCAATGCAGAGGATTTCCTCGACCGCCCCGCACTGATCGAAAAGGTGTGGGACGTGATTGATAACGGTGCCATGCCGCCGGATGGGGAGCCAGTGCTGAAGCCAGATGTTCGGAGTCAAGCCGTAAAGTCGCTGAAGGCAATGCTACGCACGGCGACCGAACATACTTCCCGAGCGAGTGTTCCCGTCCGCCGGCTGAATCGCTTTCAGTACAACAACACCGTGCGCGATCTGTTTCAGCTTGATCGCGATGTGTTCGCGTTGCCCGAGAAACTGATGACTCGGCATAGCAACTACCTGCACAGCCAGAACGCAATGCCACCAACGTTGCAGGTGGCGTCGCATGCGTTGCAACCGCTGCCGGGACTGGAAGACGTGAAGTCGTTCCCGAAGGATCTGCGAGCCGAACATGGTTTCGACAATCAGGCGAATCAATTGACGCTGTCCCCGCTGTTGCTGGATGCGTTTCTGCGGCTGAGCGTTTCGATTGTGGAGAGTCTGGACTTTAATGAGCAGACCGTTGGCATTTGGAATGACTTCTTTGGGACGCCCGTCGAGCAGGCCGACCGCGACGGCGTGATTCGGCAACGGCTGGCGAAGTTTCTTCGGATTGCCTTTCGCGGCCCCGTCGACGACGAAACCATCGATCGTTACTCGGCATACGCTGTCGCGAGGATAGATGGCGGTTCGTCGTTTTCAGACGCCATGAAAAAGGTCTCCGCGGCAGCGCTGTCGTCGCCGCTGTTCCTGTATCGGTCGCCACCGTCTGAACCAGCGGAACGGCAGTTCGCTCTCGCCTCGCGGCTTTCGTATTTCCTTTGGGGAAGTTGCCCGGATCACGATCTGCTCAAACTGGCTGAAAACGGTGAGCTTTCTGACCCGGAGGTCCTCGACCAGACCATCTCGCGGATGCTGACGGATCCTAAAATCGAACGCTTCCTGGATTCGTTTCCGTCCCAGTGGATGCAACTGGAAAACGTGCTGGCGGCGACTCCCGATCCGCAGATTAACCGCTACTTTGCCCTTGTGCCAGAGCTGCCCGCCAGTGTGCAGATGGTGTTGGAACCGTTGCTGCTCTTCGACGCCGTGTTCGTTGAAAATAGACCGATCGTGGAATTGTTGTCTCCTGAATTCACCTATCAAAGTGAATTCCTAAAGACGTGGTATCACAGCGAACTATCGCCACCACCGATCGACAAACAGGCTATCATCGCGGAGAACAATCGCAGGGACACCCGACGGCGCGATTTACAGAATGCGATCGCCGACCTGCGAACGGAACTCAGCAATCTTGTCGATCCCGTTCGCGCACGCATCCTGACAGCGCGTCAGGATGCCGACTCTGCACCGCCACCGGTCGACCTAAAACCGTACGCGATGTGGGATTTTGAGGGCGACCTGTCTGAACGGGTTCGGGGACTCGATCTGACGGCTCACGGAGAGATTCAGTTCGATGAAGGCCGCGTTGTATTAAACAAGTCTTTCCTGCAGAGCAAACCGCTTCCGATCGATTTGAACGCCAAGTCTTTGGAAGTCTGGTTTCAACTATCGAACCTCGACCAGCGCGGCGGTGGGCTGATGGGAATTCAGGGCGGGGGCGGGCTATTCGATACGATCGTGATCGGTGAACGCAGGAATCGGCATTGGATTTCCGGCAGCAACGGATTCAGTCGCACAAAGGACTTTCCCGAATCATTTGAAGAAACCGTCACGGACGAATTGCTGCATCTGGTGATGGTTTACCAGCTTGACGGAAATACGACGCTGTACCGCAACGGTCAGCCTTACGGCCAGCCGTATCGAAAAGGAAAGGCGACGTTTCCTCGTGAGAAGTCGTCTGTCCTGTTCGGGTTGCGTCATCTACCGGTCGGCGGCAACAGGTATCTATCAGTGAGCATCGACCAGGCGCGACTGTATGACCGGGCGTTAACTCTGAAAGAAGTTCAGGCCGCGGCAGCGGGTCGCGGCAGCTTTGTGACGACCGCAGAGCTCATCGCCGCAATGACTCCGGAGCAACAACGTGAGCGAGAAAGCCTTATCGCAAGTGTTGCGGCTCGGTCTGGTGAACTGGCAAGCGTGCCGGCCAATGTGGACCCCAACTCCGCCGTCAAGGATGCTCAGAAAGAGTACGATAACAAACTCCGCAGTATGCTTCGGTCTCGAGTCTTTCACCGAGTCCCCATCGATGATCCGCGGTACGGAGGCATCATCACGAATGCAGCGATGCTCAGCATGACTTCGGGTCCGCGGCGCACACATCCTGTTGCCCGTGGCGTCTGGGTTATCGAAGTGATCTTCAACGACCCTCCTGAGCCACCTCCCAACGATGTTCCGCCACTGAATGAGGATGCCGGAGATAAGAGCCTCACGATCCGCGAAAAGTTCGCGGCTCACCGCGAGAACGCAGCCTGCGCCGGCTGTCATTCAAAACTGGATCCTCTCGGTTTTGCGCTAGAAAACTTCGACATCACCGGCCGCTGGCGCGACACCTACGAAAACGGCCGAGCGGTGGATGCCAGCGGCAGGCTGATCCAGAAACATGACTATGCAGAAGCCACCAGTTTCAAAGCCGCGATCGTCAGGGAACAACATCGCTTCGCCAAAGCACTCACACAGCACCTGCTGCGTTTCGCCATTGCCCAGGAACTTACGCCGGCCGACACATTGGTCGTTGATGACATCCTGACGGGTGCTTCAAAAGACAACTACCGCCTGAAGACGCTGCTGCGCGAACTTGTACTAAATGAGCGGTTTTGTTCTGTTGAATCGGAGTGAAGAAAACAAGGCATATGAAGCATATCTTACCAGCACCGTTGACTCGTCGATTCAGGCGCTTGTTGATCGTTCTTCTGGCAACGGCGATTCCTGTGCTGGCAGCCGATCTTGCCCGCGCAGCGGAGCGGCCCAATGTGGTCATTATTTTCATCGACGATATGGGCTATGGAGATGTCGGGTTCAACGGCGCGACGGGGCCGAAGACTCCCAACCTGGATCAAATGGCTACCGAGGGCATGCGTTTCGATGACTTCTATGTCGGCTGCGCGGTCTGTTCCGGCTCGCGAACCTCACTGATGACCGGTTGCCACTACCAGCGGCTCAGTATGAATGCCGTTCTGTTTCCCAACAGCAAAAACGGACTGCATCCCGATGAAACGACGATCGCGGATATGCTGCGCGAAACCGGCTACAAAACCGCCTGTGTCGGCAAGTGGCATCTCGGGCATTTGCCGCCGTGTCTGCCGACTTACCAGGGCTTCGAGTCTTACTATGGGGTTCCCTACTCGAACGATATGTGGATCGATCCGGCAAATCGACTTACCAAAGATATTACCGTCCGTGAAGGCCTCACGCTCGAACAGGTCAAAGCCGGTCACAAACAACGCAACCGTGTCCCGCTAATGCGTGGCGAAGAAGTGATCGAATACCCGGCGGATCAGAAAACGCTCACCAAGAGATATACCGAAGAATCGGTCCGATTCATCACGGAGAATAGAGACGAACCGTTTTTTCTATACCTGCCTCACACCATGGTTCACGTGCCGCTGGCAGTATCTGAAGAGTTCGAAAACCGAACCGGTAAATTGATATGGGATGCTATCGAAGAAGTTGATTGGTCCGTCGGTGAAATCCTCTCGACCCTGACGTCCCTCGGTATCGATAAGAAGACGCTCGTTCTGTTCACAAGTGACAACGGAGCAGCCGTCGGCTCATCTTTGCCCCTGCGGGCAAAGAAAGGCAGCGTCTACGACGGTGGCATCCGTGAACCGACAGTGATGTGGTGGCCCGGAACCATTCCCGCTGGCAAGGTCTGCAAGGAAGTCGCTGGAACGATTGATATGCTGCCCACGCTGTCGGGACTGTGCGACGGGAAACTGCCGGAAAACAAGATCGACGGCAAGGACATCAAGAGTCTGATGCTGGGGGAACCAGAAGCCAAATCGCCTCATGAGCACTATGCTCTGATGCACAGGGAGGGAACTCTGAGGTCCGGGCCGTGGAAGTTTTATCCGTGGAAGGAAACCAACAAGGGAAACCAGGCGATCAAGGACCATGTGCCTTCTGAAGACCCGGTGCAACTGTATCACGTCGTGGATGATATTGGGGAGCGGAAGAACGTCGCTTCACAACATCCCGAGTTGGTCGAGAAGTTCCAGTCGGTGTTCGACGCTCATGTGGCAGAGATCACTGCCAATCGCCGTCCGACGCAAATCATGACACGTGCGCGGAATCCAGTCGCGTCGCCGGATTTACCGGGTCGCAAATCCAGGGCCTCGAGACCGCTCGACTGGTGGAAAGTGAAGCTCGGTGATGTCTTTGGCGGTGGCAACGCCCCGCGTATAGCCGACCGTCCGTTCCAGGTTTCCGCCACCGTCGAAGGCGATGCATTGTCCGGGATCGTCGTTGCTCAGGGCGGCGAAGTCGTTGGGTATTCTCTCTATATAGATGATGGAAACTGCGTGTTCTCTGTCCGGCTCTCTGGCAATGAACTGCACCGTGTGAAGACTCCTGTCGGAAAGAAAAAATCAACGATCCGGGCAGGTATTGATGCGAAGGGAGTTCTCACACTGCGAGTCAACGATGGAGAAATCGCGACCATCAAGGGCGGGCTGATCAAAAGGCATCCGGCGGAATCACTCTGCATCGGCCACGATGATCAGAAGCCGGTCGATAGCGACGCTCCGTCCACCGCGTTTAACGGGAATCTTCTCGAAGTGAAACTGGAGTGGAAGGCACCCGCTAAATGAAACTGCGGTTCAGTTCCCACCGACCATCCGAGACGAAATAATTGCAGTTGGCCGGTGGGAACCGGAGCCTTCATGGCTCAGTTCAACGCAAATCGCAACTCCCGAATTGAAAGATCTCAATGATATTGTCCATCCAACGAACGCTACCGCTTGCAGTCCTGACAGTGGTGCTTGCCACAACTGTCCAGGCCGACGAAAAGCGGCTCAAGACATTCATCCTGGCCGGGCAATCCAACATGGTGGGCTGGGGGGACAGCACAAAACTGCCCGACGATTTGCGCAAGGGCAGCGACCGCGTGTTGATGTTCGAGAACGGCGAGTGGCAGCCACTCAGGCCGCACGAGCCAGTATTAGAAAATCAGAAACCCTATGGCCTGACCGAATTTCATTTTGGGCCAGAGATTGCCTTCGGTCATGAACTGGGGAAGGCTTTTCCCGACGAGACCATTGGCGTCATTAAGTATGCCGCTGGGGGCAGCAGCATTCTGGCGTGGAAGCCTGATTGGAGTAAGGAGGATGCCGACCGGATCGGGCAAGGCGGGCGAGGTTCGCTCTACAAATCCATGATAAACAAGGTCAAACAAGCTCAAGCGAAAAGAGAAATCGAAATCGTTGGCTTCGTTTGGCAGCAGGGTGGTCGCGACATGACGAAAGTGGATATCGCCAAAGAGTATCTCGACAACCTGAAGTCGCTCGTGGCTGCTGTTCGGAAAGACACAGGCGCCAATAACCTGCAGTTTATCTACGGTTCACCCAGATCAGCAGGCTACCCCGATGATCTTTCTGATCTTGTTCCCCAGGAGATGAAAGGCCGTGTCGGGGCTCAATGGGTTGTCAAGGCCCAGTGGGACGCCAAGAAGGAGATTCCGAACGCGAAGATGGTGATCGTTCGGGACGTTGAGACCCATCCCAGGAATGATCATCTTAGCACCGCCGGACAAATGGTCCTCGGGAAGCTGTTTGCCGGGGCATTTCTGGAAAGAGCGTCAGCAGGCGCGAAGCACACTCCGACGAAGATGCCAATGGCGAGGCCTGAATCGGTCGGCATGTCGACAGACGGATTGAGTCGCATCGACGAATTGATGAAGCTGCACATCGACGCCGGACATATCCAGGGCGCGGTCACGGTCGTGGCTCGACGCGGCAAGGTCGTTCACTTCTCGACACACGGACAAATGGATGTCAAAAGGGGCCGCGAGATGGAGCCCGATGCAATCTTTCGAATGGCTTCTTCGACGAAGCCCGTAATGGGCGTTGCCGCGATGATGATGATTGAAGAGGGGCTGATACGCCCGAGTGATCCCGTTTCGAAATACATCCCCGAATTCGCGAACATGAAAGTTGCGGTGCTGGCCGAACCAGCGGACAAGGATCTTAGCCCGGTGTGGGTCAATCCCAGGAAGGATGTCCCCAAACATCGTCTTGTGCCGGTCGACACGCCGGTCACGATTCATCATCTGCTCACTCACACCTCGGGTATCCTCAGCGGTGGACTCGGCTCGGCAGTCAATCCGGGGGTTAAACGCACTGGTGACGATACGCTCGCCACGTACATTCCCAAGCTCGCGAAAGTGCCGCTGGATTTCCAACCGCGTACGCGGTGGAGCTATAGCCCGCGCACCGGGCTTGATGTCGTTGCACGCATCATCGAAATCGTCTCTGAAACTCCATTCGATGAATTCCTGCGGGAACGAATCTTCAATCCGCTGGAGATGAACAGCTCCTGGTTCAACCTGCCGAGCGACAAGGAATCGAAACGCGTGGTGATCGAGGGCAGTAAGGGTTGGGCAAAGGCGAAGGGATGGGGCAAAACCGGGTATTTTTCTGCGTCCGGTGGACTTTCCAGCGCGGCCGAGGACTATCTCCACTTCGAACAGATGCTGCTGGCCGGCGGTGAATTCTTTGGGCATCGACTGCTTCGCCCTAGTAGCGTGAAGACAATGAGCAGCAATCAGGTTGGTGACCTCTATTCGGGCCTAGCCGGTCGCAAAAAGGGACAAAAAGGGATGGGTTTCGGGTACACCGTCGCCGTCACTCTAGATCCCGATGCAGCAGCGAATAACCGCGCCAAAGGGGCGTTCGGATGGGGCGGCGCGTTCGGCACGATGTCGTGGACCGACCCCGAAAACGAATTGGTTGCCGTGATCATGCTGCAGCAACCACATGGCCGGGCGAAAAGCGATTTCGGGAAAGCCGTTCGGCAGGCGATCATCGAATAACCAAATCGACGATTCTGGGCGACGTCCGCCTCGCGCTGCGGGTTGCCGTTTTGGGTCAGCTTGTTGGAACATGATGGTGAAAAGCTCGAAAGGCATTACCGTAGGTTCTCGATGAACGGGCAAAGAGTCCGAGATGTTTGGCGGCGATATTCAACAAGACGCGGTAGATGCGTTTCGCTCGAGGAGGTTACCGGGATGCGGGTTTCTTGTTCCCTAACTTTACTACTGTCTTGCTCAGTTGCCGTGATGGCGGGTGAAGAGGAATCGAAGACAACCTCCAAGCCTACGTCTAAGGTCGCGCCGGTTTTACTTGTCGCGGACGGACTGAACACCGACGGTTCTCTGGTTAAGAACTATCAACGCGGGTTGCGATATGCCATCGCCTACTTCGGAAACTATGGTCCGTATTACATCTATTTATTGGGGCCTGACAGCGAGCCGAGCGTCCGCGAAATCTATCGCAAACGGGCTATGAGTCGAGTCGATTCGAACGCCACGGCTTCCGCCAAACAGCAAATCGACGAGTTTCTCAAGCGACCGAACGTCGTCGCCGAGATAAATGCCGTTCTGTCAGGTAAGGGCGAAGGCGGATTAACGTGGACTCAAGAACCGCCAGTGCTTTACGAGGATGTTACCACGAACGCAAAAGGGCGAGAAAAGGATCCGATTGAGAATACATGGGGAGCCCTCCACGAGTATCACCACGTTTTTCAGATGGCGCATTGCGATACCAAACAAAAGCGAACTTCTGACAAACATATCAACTCGTGGATGGCCGAAGGAATGGCGACCTATAGTTCCGCCAAATTCATGGAGGACCTCGGGCTCGTCGACTTCAAAGGGTACATGTTGGAACTGAGAAAATCAGGCGGCAACATTGGGCGGCCCGGAATCAACGAGTTCCTCGCCGACACGAAGGAATGGCAACTACACAACGAAGATTACTGGGACAAGGGTGGGTCCGCGCAGGTTTACTACATGCTGGGAGCCTGGGCGACGGCCTATCTAATTCATGTACAGGGCATCGATGAAGTCATCGTCTTGAAAGACTGGTATCACGACATTCCTCGCATTGGAAAATCAGCGGCGTTCAAGAAACACATAGGTTTGTCGCTTGCTGATTTCTACGAGAAATTCGATGCCTTCATTCGCCAATCAGACGACGAGGTAATGCAAATAGTCCTGCAGCGAACAAAAGAGAGGGAGTCATCTTGAAATCGAAATCTATCGCCGTGCTATTCGCGATCATATGCTCAATACACTGTGTGAGTGGTTACTCGGCCGAGCGGCATCGACTAATGGAAGCAAGTGGTTGATCAAAAAAACAGAATGATTGATATGTTTCTCTTCTGACCAATTCCGTTTCTCAAGATTTCGACCTCTCCTGCGACATGAGTCTAGACGGGCTCAATCGCGCCCGGTCACTTTTGATACTTATCGAACCAGCTTTGCACCTTTAGCCCCGGATGCTGATTCGTCGGGATCATTTGGGCTAACCTCTTCTTCGTCTCTTTGTGCTCCGGTTTGTTCGCCAGGTTGGTCCATTCGTTGGGATCGATTCGGTGATCGTAGATAAAGCAACACTCATTCTGTAAATTCGAGTAGATCGGTTTCGGGGTTTCTACTTGTGGAAGGTGAGGTATTTCATTCCGGTTTC
>PBTE01000158.1 GCA_002726515.1 Planctomycetaceae bacterium
CCCGCCGAAAGATGTTTTGGCTCATCTCCCGTTCAAGCCGACAGCCTTCGAACTCTAGATTGCTTGATCCTCAAGGATGTACCGTGATGCCAGAGGTGTGCTCAACGAATTGGTACACAACCGGTTCCTGGCAAAAAGTAAATGCCAGCGATCCCGACGGCAGTGGTAGTTGCTTCCACGACTCTCTGACGATCTGCTCGAAACCTTGGCTGTTCTGGTCAGTGAAGACCGGACGCGAGAGAGAACTACCCCTAACCCCGATAGCACCCCGATAGCGACTACCAGGGACAGATTGGAAAGAAGGATACCGAGAGAGAACGTTTTGTGGCTTCTCACGGATGGCAACAGGTGCGAGAGTGGGGGTAAAATAGCAGGATCATCGAAGAGAAGGAGATAAAGGAGATAAAGAAGTGAGATGGGTGATTCTGTTTTTCGCGGCGGTTGTATTTCTTTGCAGGGCAAATATCGCATGTACCCAGGAGAACGAGTTTACACAACAGTACCTGGAGATATTGGACGTTGGCTCGCAAAAGCAGCTTCTCTTCGATGACCATGTGATCCTCGAAGCCGTCGATGCCAGGCGAGTCTTTCACCAGGCGACCAAGGTAGCCGAACCGGTCATCGTCACCAACCCGGCTGAAGAAGAGGAATTAAGCTGCAGATGGGTCATGTACGATGAACGGCTTGGTCGGTTTCGGATGTGGTATCTGGCCGTCAACAGGGCGGATTTACCACTGTGCTATGCCGAATCGAACGACGGAATCCACTGGGTGCGCCGAGTGGCGACGCCCGGCAGTCAGGGCACTGCAAGGCTTGAGCCTTTCAACAAGACCGGGATTGTCGACCCCAATTCAACGGACGCAGGGCTGCAAGCACCCCAGTACGAGATGGCAGTCTGGTACGACAGCCGGGAAATAGACCCGCAGAAAAGATACAAGATGATGTTTGATAAGCATGAAAGTTCCATGCACTGCCCCGCCTATTCTGCGGATGGATATTCCTGGACGGCTGCTGGCGAAACCGCGGTGTGGTCACCGAAAATGATTCGCGCCGCGCGACGCAAAAAGCCGGACTGGTACACCGACGAATGTAACCATTTTATCCACGATCCTCTCAGGAACCGTTGCATCGGCATGATGCGGGAAAGACTGGGTTATCCGGGAACCTTGACTTCAGCCGATTATTTCAGGCGGATCATTTTTTACGAAAGCGAGGACCTGGTTCACTTTCAAAAACTGGATGGGCATTTTACAACCGACCGGGTTGACGGCGCCGGGGCACATATTTACTGGATGACTGGATTCGTTAACGAAGGTGTTTACATCGGGCTGCCCACGGTATTTTACACGGCCGAAGCCGCGCGCCAGTCGCAACGGGACAGGCTCTGGATCTGCATTGCCTTTAGCCGAGACGGAAGCCACTGGAGCTGGCCCCAGCGCAGACCGTTTCTACCACGTGGCGAAGAAGGCCGGATCGGTTCGGGAATGATGTTTACACACTCTCAGGGAGTGGTCCACGAGGATAAAATCTACTTTTACTACAACGGATCCTCGGAATTGCACGACGGATCGGAGGGGCCACACCAAAGCGGGCTCGGCTGCGCCACGCTGCGAGTGGACGGCTACGCGTCACTCCAGGCCCAAAGCCCGCCCGGGAGTCCCGCCATTGTCTTGACGAAGATGCTGAGATACCAGGGAGACCGACTTTTGGTGAACGCTGACGCACGGGGCGGAAAAATAAAGGTTGACCTGCTGGTCGAAGCAACCAAGGTTGATGCCGATACGGGAGACGCGACAAAACAACTGCCAGAAACGTCCGACCCGATCACCGGTGATTCTCCAAGACACGTGGTCACCTGGTCGGGCAATGGTGACCTGAAGCAGTTTGAAGGTGTTCCCATCCGGGTCCGTTTTACGATTTCCGGGAATGCAAAACTCTATTCATTCCAATTTGCTCCGCATACCGCCAGGCGGTTCGACCACCAACTGGGTCTGCCGGTTGTGTCACAGTAACTCCATACAAAACCACTTTTCGACACTTGACCTTGAAATGTTGGACGTTCCCCGTCAAGGTGAACTGGAGTTCAATTGTGATGTGGTAAATCCCGGCCTAAAAGATGCACCGGAATTTTCGGTGGAGGTCCGACGGCTTGCCGAATCGCGGGCAAACCACATCGATTTCCAGAACCTCCTGTTAACATTCCAGATGAAGGATCTTTGAAGAGGGAAACATGCAAATCAATCGTGCAATTCGACGGGTCCTTTGCGGGTTGATTGCCACTAGCCTGACGTTTGCGCCGACGTGGATGAATGCCGCCGAAACAATCATGGTGAGTTATTCCAACCTCGCCTATCCATTCTTTGTCCACATGCAGCGCATCGCCGAAGACGAGGCCAGGAGGTTGGGCGTCAGGTTGATCGTCCAGGATGGACAGGGCAACTCACCTAAACAATCGGCGGGTATCGAAGCTGCACTGGTGCAGGGCGTCGATGCCATTTTGATCGCGCCGAACGACGTCACGGCACTGGTGCCTGCGGTGAATGAGGTACTAAAAGAACGCGTTCCGATCATGACATTTGACAGGCGCGTTGATAACCCGGACCAGCCGATACACCACGTGGGTGTCGACAACCTCGCAGGGGGCAGGGTCATGGCGAAATGGATCGTCGATAACTATCCCCGGGGCGCGACCCTGGTTCACTTGACTGGCCAGCCCGGAAGTTCCACTGCCCAGGACCGCGCCCGTGGCACCCGAGAGGGACTGGCAGCAGGGGGAAAAAAGTACAGGATCGTTAGAGAACAGACGGCTTACTGGTCCCGCGCTAAAGGATTAACCGTTGCCGAAAGCATCCTGACAGCAATGGAGAAGCCTCCCGACGTCATCATCGGATCGTGCGACGACATGGCGTTCGGCGCCCTGGAGGCAATCGATTCTGTTGGCCTGCAGCAGGCGGGCATTCGTGTGATTGGCTATGACGCTCTACCCGAAGCACTGAGTAAGGTCCGGGACGGCACCCTGGCGGCGACGGTCGAACAGCGACCGGCTCTGCAGATGCGGACAGTGCTGCGCATCATGACCCAACACTTGCGCTCCGGTAAACCATTGAGAACGATGATCGTCAAGCCGTTTGTGATAGAGAAAAACAACGTGCTCGAGGCAGAGCGGATTCATGAAGTGAAAGACGTGGCTGACAAACCGAAACGGAGCGGCGGGGCACAATGACAATTCATTCAACACCCAGTCGCTGTTGCGATCACGCCAAATGACCGCCCCCGATCCGATGAGAGAAGGAACGCCCCAACTTTGTCTGTCCGTTCAGGACATCACGAAACGATTCCCCGGTGTTCTTGCGTTGGACAATGTTTCTCTCGAGATTGCTCCGGGCGAAGTGCACGCGTTGCTTGGTGAGAACGGAGCAGGTAAATCGACACTGCTCAAGATCCTTTCAGGGGCGGAAACATCGGATGCCGGTACTATCACGTTCGGCGGGCGGATCTTGCCGCCGGAAAGGCCCCTTGATCGTCAGGCTCGCGGTATCGCAACCATTTACCAGGAATTCAGCCTGCTACCCGAGCTTTCCATCGCGGAGAACGTGTTTTTGGGCCGCGAGCCTTTGCAATTCGGCTTTGTCCAATGGCGGCAGATGTTCCGCGAAACATCGCGGATCCTCGAACGGTTGGGAATTACAATCAACCCGCGGACCCCCGTCGCGCGACTGAGCATTGCCGAACAGCAAATGATTGAGATCGCGCGCGCCCTTTCCATGCGTTCTGATCTGATTGTTATGGATGAACCTACTGCTGCGTTGGGCAGTCGAGAGGTGAAACGTCTCCATGCAATTGTGAACGATCTGCGACGTCAAAACATTGCGATCCTCTACATAACGCACCGGCTCGAAGAAGTGCCCCTCCTGTGTGACCGTTTCTCTGTACTGCGAGACGGTCGCCTGGTCGGCGCCGGTGCCATCGACGGCGTCGAAACCGATGACCTGGTCCGTATGATGGTGGGACGCGATGTTGAATTCGAACGTCAGGGGGGCCGGGCCGTGGCCGGTTCCACGGTGCTGGAAGCGCGCGGATTGCGGACGCGTTTATCGAGCCGGGGCGGATCTGTTTCACTGAAAAACGTGTCCATTGAAATTCGCTCGGGCGAGGTGCTGGGCATTGCGGGGCTGGTGGGCGCCGGTCGCACCGAGTTGGCACGTGCCTTGTTCGGGGCCGATTCGCTGCACGACGGCGAACTATTGCTGGATGGTGAAAAAACACGACTGCGTTCGCCCCGCGATGCAATACGTCGTGGTATTTTCCTTGTTCCGGAGGATCGCAAGCAGCAGGCGCTGTTCCTGACACAATCAGCCTGCAGAAATTTAACATTGCCAAGCTTGAAAAGATTGCTGCGAATGTGGTGGTTTGTTGATGAACGGGCGGAAGAACGTCTGCTCGATGAATACCGCGGGAAACTTAATATACGCATGGCCACGGGGCGGCAGTTGATTTCCAGTCTTTCTGGTGGCAATCAGCAGAAAGTAGTTCTCAGCCGCTTGATTGCGTGCAGGCCGAAGGTCTTGATCCTTGACGAACCCACTCGGGGGGTTGATGTTGGGGCAAAGGCGGAAATCCATCAAATCCTGGTTGATCTGGCGCGCCGGGGTGTCGCTGTCGTTGTCATTTCATCCGAACTCGCCGAAGTCATGGCGATCAGTGACCGCGTCATCACCATGCGGGAAGGCTGCATCACCGGTGAGTTGAACGCCCTTGAGGCAACGGAAGAGACACTGATGAGCAAAATGGCGATCGAGACCATCACATGACTACGGAACAAGAACATCGCTCGGTTGGCAGTTGGGGGCGTGGCGCGGTCGCGTTTCTGGAACGATTCGGTATTCTGATTTTTCTGGTACTGCTGATCGTTTTTTTCTATTCGCAGAACAACCGTTTTCTATCACAACGTAATATCTTCAACATTTTGACCGAGGTCTCCATCTATGGCGTGATTGCGGTCGGCATGACTTATGTCATTCTCACGGCAGGGATCGACCTGTCGGTCGGTTCGGTTCTTGCGTTTGCGGCGATGTGTGGTGCCGTGATTGCCAAGGGGGCATCCGACGACCGCTTTTCCTCAGGTTCCAACGTTGACACCGGTTGGGTGGCTGCCATGGCGACAGCCTGCATGGTGGGCCTTGTGGCCGGCTGGATTCACGGGCTGGCAACCACCAAGCTCAAGGTACCGCCTTTCGTTGTTACGCTGGGAGGCATGACGGTTTGGCGGGGGGCAACGCTCGTACTGGGCAAAGGTGGTCCGATCTCCGGCTTCGACGATTCGTACCGCATGTGGGGAAAGGGTGAGTTCTGGGGAGTTCCGATTCCTGTAGTGGTGTTTGCGATTGTCGCAATCCTTGGCCATGTCGTATTGCGATACACACCTTTCGGGCGAAAGGTCTATGCGGTTGGCTGTAACCGGGAAGCGGCGCGGCTGGTGGGTGTGAACACGGATCGGGTCATCACGAGCGTCTATGTCATCGTCGGCCTGCTGTCGGGCCTGGCAGGGTTTCTTCTATCTGCAAGGTTAAGCTCTGCCGAAGCCGTCGCGGGGGAAATGTTCGAATTGCGTGTGATTGCCTCGGTCGTCATTGGCGGCACCAGTCTGTTCGGCGGCATTGGCGGTATCGGCGGCACCGTGGTCGGAGTCATCCTGATTGGCGTTTTAATCAATGGACTGGTGATCATGAATGTCGGCGCCTATTATCAGCAAATTATTATCGGTATCATTATCGTACTTGCCGTGGCTTTCGACACCTTTGCAAAATCGCACCGTTCACGGTAGGTCAATCACCAACGTCATTTGAATATCCCGAGCGCTGCGTGGTTTCCATTGATAATCCCCACGTGGTTGGGACGGAATTGTCCGAATTCCGCGTCGGAGTGGCACGCCCCTGCCAGGGGCTTGAAACCAGCAGGCGGTTGCGGGTGCCCAGTTGCACAAGGCGTGATTGCCTTAACCGCTGTTTGAGAGCCTGCCGGAGGCACTCGCCAGCAGCAGGGCGAGCAGTGCAAGAAGTGCGGCAGCCGGTTCGGGAACCGCTGCGGTGCCGTAACCAAGCGGGTTGAAATTGCCCGCCAGCGAGTTGCAGTCGGTCAGGTCAACATCGTCGTCTCCGTCGAAGTTGCCAGCCAGCCACAGGTAGGGACCGTAGGTGCCATTGGGATCAAAGTTGGCAGCCAGCGCGTTGTAGTCACTCAAGTCAATATCACGATCCAACCCGGTGTCACCACGCAGATAGGCAGAGCCATGACCGTTTATAAGGGCGGCCTGGCTTAACCACTCGGTCAAATCAGCCGCATCGACCAGGTTGTCCGAGTTCAGATCAAACAGCGCGTCGGTGGGCGGCACATCGGTGCCCAACACTGCGTAAAGTGCGTCCAGGTCGGCCGTGTTGCAACTTGTGTCTCCGTCAAATGCGCATGGGCCAGATGGAGCAGGCGGTACAGCTGCAGCAAACTTGTGTGTGCCCGAGCTGTTGCCGTTCCATGCAGAGCCATTGGCAAGATAAATATTACCCGCGCCGTCGGAATCCATTTTCTTAAAATTGTTTGTGGGAAACTCCGGCGAAGCGCCAATCGACTCGATGAAGGTTCCGTCCAGGCTGTAGGACTGGATCAGGCCGGGCCCGGTGGCAGCAACGAAGAGGCGGTCACCGCCACCTCGATGTCACTAGCGTACAGTCCAATCCCGGGCTCATCGAAAATCAACAACGACGCGATGGGGTTTGGCAGGGTCGGGTCAAATGTCCGGACCCTATTTTGGTCCGTAACGTAACCCGTCCCGTTGGCGGCGAAATCGACGCCTGAAGAATACTCCATCCCGGTAACGGTCTTAATCGTCGAACCGTCGGTCGGATCGACTTGATATCCCGTCGCCCCGCCCACGATCCAGAGATTGTCGTCTCGATCCCAGGCAACAGCATCAGCGGTGGAGAACGAAAACGTATTGAGAAGCGTGCCACTGCTGTTATACGTTGAGATGTACTTCCCGTTTACGGTACTACTGCCCTCAATAGACAAACTGACGGCGACGGTGCCATCGCTGGCCACATCCAGATCCTTGACGTAACGCATCCCGTTGTGACCGGACCACTGCTCTAAATCAACCGGGTTCGACAGGGCCCCGGTCTCCTTGTCCATATCGTAGTAAGCTACGTTGTTCTCGCCACCGCCTTGGGCCGTCATGAGGATACCATCCGCCACAGTGAGAGCGTGATTAGTGGGAACCGCACCCAAAAAGCTGTGGATGTAGGTGCTCTGAGCCTCTTGGGATTGCCCGCACAGGCAAAGAGCCACAACCGACAATAAAACAGATGTCTTGATCATTGTCACTTTTCCTTCGCCATTTTCAATTACGTGAAAGAGAGTTGATGACAATCGTCAAGCCGTCGGTAGTCGCCCGGGTTTCTCCCTCAGCGAGCGTGACCGTTCCTGCTGACGGCGTGAAGGGCACATTCGGAAAGTTTCCAAATTCAATCAGGTAGCTACCGTCGTCCAGTGCCGGCGCCGCAGGGCCGGACGTTCTGGGAACGTTAGTTGGGCCAATGAGGGAGTACCCGCCCGAGTCAATGGTGACCGACGTGGCCGCCTCCGCCTCGGGGGTTAGCGTACTGCCGAGCATCAGCATCGGCAGCAATAGCCCGCGCATGATACACCCCGGGAAAGATTGAGTCATCGAAAAACTCCTGTTTTCACCGTCAACATTACATTGGACCATTTGATGTGAATTTTAATTCCCCTGGTGGGGCATCGCAAGCAAGTAGCCGCTGTTTCTGGGCCAACTGGAGTCCACTGCGAGACGTTTTCGTCCGGGTGTTTGCGACCGCGACGCCCTATGATTGGCCTTACACGACATGACCGCCAGGACCCGCTGGACTTATCCGAACCGAGCGCAACCGGACGATCGACTGCTGGATCGCAGTGTTAATGGCTTTCCAAATCATGTCATACGCGTCCGGTGCTGCTCCTGAAAAATCCGGGGGTAATGCAGCGCAGGTGGTAGCCGGATTCCGCGTCGTGCGTTTGCCTGAAGGACCACGGAACTAAGGTTCAAGACCTACAGGAATCCGCGCTTGAAGATCATGAGCAACGCAAATGCCGAAGTGATGAGAAAGAAGCAGGAAGGTTCAGGAACCGTACGGTAGGTCCGCCTGAAATTGCCGTAGTTATCCGCGGCGTCTGTCCATCTGGCCGCCAAAACATCTGCTTCGATGTTCAGACCAGAAGGGATGTCAACGGAGTCGACAAAGGAGATCACCGAACCGTTGGCGAGCAGCAGCAAGGCCTCGGAAATTCCGCCGGTGGGTGTTTGAGCCAGGTCCAGCGTCACTTGACCTGTCACGGGATCATAGATCAGCTCGGCTTGATCGTCATGGGTGAGGTCGCAGGCCGCCGTCGTACTGACACCGCTGATGCTGATCGTGGAGTCCCGGACTGTCACAGGATTCACATCACATGAGGTGATGTTCAACCCGTCAATGGAACCGCTCGCCACTCCTTCCACCAGAAACGTGCCGTCCAGGATCTCGTTATTGCGGAAATGCATGTCCTGCCACTGCCTGACAACGGCGGCGTAATCTCTGCCAAGTATCTCCGTAGCACCGCAGTCCTGGCAGTAGTTGTCTTCGAATAAAAATCCCGTTGGATCACCGTCATCACCGTTGTCGACCAACTTGCCCAACACCAATCCGTTGACATTGTACAGCTGGTTACCACTGACAACCCAATCGCGCACGTCAAAGCCGAAATTTCCAACGAATGGTCTGTCAACGTCGACCACCACGTTGTCGTGAACCCGAATACGCTCGTTCCGGTAGCTGACCGTAACGACCCCCTGCGAATGGCCACCACGATCTGCCTGCTCGTTGCTGCGCACGATGACGTTGCTGTTGAAATCAACCGTCCCGGTTCCCTGGTACGTGCTGGAATAGTGCATTGCCGACAGATTCAGATCGTGGAACAGGTTGTTCTCGACCTGAAAGTTGCTGCCGGAAAAGATGTAGACGGCCTGGCCGGGTTGATTTTTGAAAATACTGTTCGTGACCGAACCGTCGCCTGTCCAACTCAAAAAAGAGTGACCATATATCCAGCTGATGTGACTATCATTGTCAGCCCGATTTCCATCAAATACAAAGTCGTCCGCACTCCCACCGCCAAAAGTGGTCATCAGGCTATCCACGCGAAACACAGAAGATCCGGCTGGAAATGCTTCGGCAATCGGAGTCTGGAATTCAATGGTTTGCCCGACTGAATCCCAGCTTTGAACGTGCTTGCCCCCCTTCTCCATTCCGTCACGGAATGGCCTTTCGGCATCAGCGCCGTATTCGACGAGCGTGAGCTGATTTCTGTACACGATATCGTTTGGAACAGTATCAACATGAACGACTGTGTCACCGATGTTCGCCGGCTGCGTCGTCACGACGTTCCATTCGTCCGGTCTGCGAATCGTTGCGCCGTGCCCTAAAGCGGTTTCTCCGTAGAGGTCGATTCGCTTCGTCGGCGAGTACAGACGGGACCCGTCGAAATGAATGTTGTCACCGGGGGATGCGGCATCGATCGCCGCGGTGATCGTTTCGTAATCGGTGACATGTTGGGACCGGTAGTCCTCAACGTGGAAATCAGCGTTCAACAGCACCATTACTACCAGTAGCTCAGTCATCAGTCTGCCTACTCTGCTGGCAGCAGGTTGACGTTGTGCACCTGTCGGTCAGTTCAGCAATCCACGGCACGCCGCCGCACAGAAGTAAAACTCGAGGTCTTCGCATGTAATCTGTGCGCGCTAGACCCCGCACCTCCCCTCACACTGACGCCGTTTGCCGGGTTCGTGTTGCGCATTGACATGTGAAGGCAACTTGGACTGCAACGATCCAGATTCGTCCTCTTGGGAACTATTATACCAGTGACCAGAAAGGACGACACTGTTTTTTTGCTTTCCGACGGCTGGCAAAGAGATACGCGAACGACCCGCAACACCAGCGGTTCAAACAATCCGAGGTTTGCGATGTGTGGAAATGAACCCTGTGGGGAATCAGGTGCGATTCCTGGCAGGACTAAGGAGAAGGCTTCACCGACCTGCCGCGTTGCCGGGAATTTGGCCCAGCAACCATGGCGGCCAGCAAACCGGCCAACAGCAGGCACACGGCAGCCGGTTCCGGGACGGCTGCTCCATTGTGGAGAGGCAAGCAGTGGACAGGGGCGCAAGAACTGGCGGTGAAAATGACTGGGGAACCGAGTTCATGCCTGTGCAGAAGGTCCTGCCAATACCTACCTCTATCAACACATTTCCAGGTATTGAAACACCCAAAACATCACTTTTGGCACGCACAGCCTGTTGCGTGGGCTGGAAAGAAGGAATGAATTTCGACAAGCAAGAAACATCGATTTGCCAATAGGGTCAAACGGTTGTGCCGCTGACGCCAACTTGATCGGGTGACACAGGGTGCCTGCCACATCGTCGAGACTAGCCCATTGTTGACCCGGTTCAGCAAACAGTTTTGCGACGCGCTCGCGCTCATCCTGCTCCGGATATTCCGTCACCGAAATGTCCAGGGATTCGCCTTTGGAACGAGAGGTAGCCACCCTGCCAACGAGTCGAGCCGCGGTCGCAGTCGCATCATGAGCCGCTGCTTGCGCCGTTGTACGAGAACAGGTCATTTTGTCTGGCCATCCGGCGGAGCCTTCCGAAGCGTTGTGGGTTTGGGGTCGTTGCGGGCCTGCAAAACCGGCGTGATGTCGACGGAAAATGACGTGGGGCCGGTATTGGATGGGTTGGTTTTGCGTGCCTCTTTGACAGGCCGTCGTGGCGCTCGGTCAGACCGTTGAGGTGCCAAACTCCACATTTTCGCAGAACAGGTCTCAAACGCAATGGTTTCGGGCGGAATAAACCATATTTCATTTGGCGACTTCGTATCGACAAGACGGCGCTCGGCGGGTGTCGGAATGACTTTGCCGGGAAGATGCGAAAGTGAATGGCAAAAACATTGAAAGGCTTTGGAGGCGAGAAAGGCTGAAAAACCATCAAACTCAGCAGCCCAAGTGCAGATAAATTTGGCTCGCCGGTGGTTTCTGACGCGTTGACAAGTGGCTTCCCAGGCCTGGAGCCCTGTCATTCTCGAGCGTATCGCCCCAATTTATTCCCCGGGCCGCCGCCGGACGGCCGCAGATCGTAACCCCGCCGGACGGAGCGGCAGTGGAAACAGGTCCACGTGGGGGAAATAAACCGCTTGCATTAAGTTTTGGCTGCGGAGATAATGTTCTGGTTCGCTCAGTATGGAGGTCACACGTGCTTCATTCGCGACGGCATTTTCTCAGAGTCGGTGCACTTCCGCTTGGCGGCCTCAGCTTGCCGCGTATTCTCCGGGCACGGGAGGAGGCGACAAAACGGGGCGAGCAGCCACGCGCCACGTCGGTCATCTTTCTTGAACTCGCCGGTGGACCGAGCCAGTTTGAGACGTATGATCCGAAACCTGCGGCGCCGTTGGAGTGTCGCGGTCCCTTCGGCGTGGTGCGCACGAAACTGCCCGGGATTCTCTTCAGTGAGCTCATGGCCGAACAGGCGAAGATGGCCGACCGGCTGGCCATCGTACGCTCGGTCACCCATCCCAGTAACTCGCACGATCCTTCCAGTCACTTGAGCATGACGGGCTACTACAAGACTGGCCCCAAGGGTGGTGCGAACCAGTCACCGTGTATCGGTTCGGTGGTGGCGAAGGTCATCGGCCCGCATCATCCCCAGATGCCCGCTTATGTCGCGGTTCCCGGGGTCATGCGCAACGGCCGGGCCGCCTTCCTCGGTCCGGGTTTCGATCCCTTCGTAGTGGGTGACGACCCGAATAAAGAGGACTTCCGGGTCCACAACCTGGAACCCTTTGAGGGACTGAACGAAGATCGCTATGCGGGCCGTCTTTCGTTGGTCGACAGCCTGGGCGCCGGGCGCCGCGTTGCCGATCAGCGTGGTGTCGCGGAAGCGATGGATCGTTTCACTTTGCACGCCCTCGACCTGATTACTGGCGAGCGTGCGCGGCGGGCGTTTGACGTTGCCAGAGAGAAGGAGACCGTGCGCGAGCGCTACGGCCGCAACACCGTTGGTCAAAGCATGCTGTTGGCCCGCAGGTTGGTCGAAGCGGGGGTGACCTTCGTGTCGGTGCGCGTGACCGGCTGGGACGACCATGTCGACATCACTCAGAGAATGCGCGACAAGGGCCCGAAATTCGACCGCGGTGTGGCGGCGCTGGTCAACGACCTCTACGAGCGTGGCCTGGAGCGCGACGTCCTGGTCGTGGCCATCGGTGAGTTCGGCCGTACACCTCACATGAACGATCAAGCCGGCCGTGACCACTGGGGTGCGCTGATGAGCGTGCTTTTCGCTGGTGGCGGCTTGCAGGTCGGGCAGGTGATCGGGCGTTCCAACTCCAAGGGCGAGAAGCCGGCCGAGGCGCCCTACCGGCCGGAGAACGTACTGGCGATGATCTACCGGCACCTCGACATCGATCCGAAGATGACGTTTGAAGATTTCAGCGGGCGGCCCACCCACCTGCTCGAAGAGAGAAGGCTGATCACAGAGCTTCTCTGAATCTCCGGCAAGCTTTCGCATCACATCCCCACGTGGCACCAGCAAGAAACCGAGACAACTTGTCGACAGCCTGGCGTTTGCCGGAACTGTCTGGAACGGATTCAAACGCCGTGGAACTGTTTTGAACCGGTTCTTCAGTCCCAAAGGCACTCCAATCCGCATTGTGGTGATGGGCGACGGATCACAAACCGGTCCCATGGTATTTGACAGGTGACCAATATTTTTGAATCTGAATTCGAGAGGTGTGTTTCCAGAATCATGTTCCCCCGGCCCGCTCTTTTTCTGTCGTTCGCGCTCCTTGTCATTTTCTGCCCCGCGTCGAGAGCGGAAGAGATTGATATCGGGTCCCGGTTGGAACTGTTTGTTGACGATCTGCTCATCGAACGGATGACGGGCGGTCTGAGTCTGAAGCTTCCCCCGCCCCGCCCGGCGGCAGAAGTCTTCGTCTTCGACAAGCCGTGGGAAGGACCGAGGGGGGGGTACGTATCCATCCTCCGGGACGGAGACCTCTATCGCATGTACTACCGCGGTGGCCTGGGCGAGCCGGGCTACCCTGACGCCTGCATCTGTTACGCGGAGAGTCGGGACGGTCTCCACTGGACGAAGCCCGAACTGAATCTCTTCGAATACGCGGGTTCAAAGAAAAACAACATCATCTGGGTGGGAGTCGGTTGCCACTGTGCACTGGGTGTTTTTCGTGACGCCAATCCCAGTAGCAAGCCGTCCCACCGATACAAGGCCCTCTCTTCGGATGGTTACAATAAGCCGGTCTACGCGTTTGGATCACCCGACGGGATCCATTGGGAACTCATTGATCAGCAGCCCGTGATCAATGAGAAGCATGGAGCGGCAGCAGCCTACGACAGTCATTTCAGCGCCTGGTGGGACGATGCGCGGCAGCAGTACGTCATGTACCACCGGGCCTGGTATCGACCCGTGGAGGGGAAGGTCCGCAGCATCGCAACCCGCACATCGAAGGATTTTTCAAGCTGGACCCCGCTGGAATTGCTCGACTTTGGTGACACGCAGTTTGAACACCTCTACACCAACGCGGCGCAGCGTTATTTCCGGGCTCCCCACATCGTTATGGCCTTTCCCAAACGGTTCATCCCCGAACGGAAGTTACTCGCAGAATCACCCTTCGATGGTATTTCGGACGCGGTGTTCGCTACCAGTCGGGACGGTGTGCACTTCGATCGCCGTTTCATGGAAGCTTTTATCCGTCCAGGGCGCGACAGCCTCAACTGGTACAGCCGCACCAACATGGTTGCCACCGGCCTTTTGCCCACCGCACCCGACGAGATCTCGCTCTACGTTTCTCAGGCCTACAATCACCCGACAGCTCACCTGCGGCGTCACGTGATCCGGACCGACGGTTTCGTCTCGGTCCATGGCAGTTACCAGGGCGGAGAGTTGCTCACAAAACCGCTCCGCTTCACCGGGAGTCGCCTGGTGATCAACTACGCGACCTCGGCGGCCGGCAGCGTGCGCGTCGAGATCACCGATGCGCAGGGCACCGCACTTGTTGGCCACACCAGCGAGGACTGCGAGGAGATTTACGGCGATCAGATCCAGCGGGTGGTCGCCTGGAAGAGCGGGTCGGACGTCAGCGCGTTGACCGGACGTCCGGTGCGGCTGAGATTCCTGCTCCGGGATGCGGACCTTTACAGCCTGCGTTTTGGCCGATAAGTCATACAGCAATCCGCAGGGTGCAGCTGAGACGACCGTACGACAAAATTGTCCACACACTGTCCGGGGTGATTGAGAGGTTGTCGCCTACGGGCTGTCCTTGGCGCGGCGCTGGTTGACCAGGAAGGCCAGCAGATCGGCAACCTGCTCGGCTGTCATGTCCCGGAGCAGCAGGTCGGGCATCAGGGATTTCGGCTGACGCACCAGCAGCTCAACCTGGTCCATCGGCAGAACTACTTCTTGAGCGTCGGGCGTGACGAGGACCAACTGCTCGTTGGTCCGACTCTTGACCAGTCCCGTCAGGATCCGCCCGTCGACGGTTTCCACGACGAAGGAACTGAACTTCGGGTCGATTGTGCGTGACGGTTCGAGCATGCTCTCGAGAATCTTATCTTTTTTCATCCGCGCACCGATGTCCCCCAGGTCGGGTCCCACCTGCTTGCCGATGCCTGCCAGTTGGTGACAATTCCGGCACTGTATCGTGACACCGTGCGTGAAGAGTTGATGGCCACGCTGCGCGTCGCCGGGCCAACCCAGGATCTGGTCCGGGTTGACGACCTCGCCCAGGCGTTCGGTTTTTTGGTCTTCGCGCAGGTAACGATCGAACAAGTCACGCAGGTGCAAGGCCCGATCCTGGACCAGTTCCGAGACCAATTCAGCCTCCAGCGGATGCCGTTGAATGGCGAGTGACAGGGCCAGCGCGCCGGAAGTGTCGCCCAGCAGCGTGTCGGCCAGTTGCCGGCGGGTGGTCGCATCCGTGTCGTGCCGCACCAGCAGCGAACTTTGCTGCCGCTGTTTGAGTCGTTGAGCCCGCAAGCCTGCCGATTCCTCGGGCGGGTCCATCCGGAGGATCCAGTCTTGCAGCAGGGTCACCCCTGTCGGATCGACCAGCCGGGCACCGATGTGGGGCATACGGCCCTTGCCTGTTTTGGCGATGCGGTACAGCAGGACCGATCCCAGCGGATCATTCGGAGCGACAATTCGGGCATCCTGGATCAGAAAATTTCCCTGCGAGGGGCGACTGCCGATCAGTTTCGCATCGTCGAGGCTTACCTCGTGTCGCACGTCGAAATTGGCGGTGCCGCCACCGCCGGGCATGTGGCAATGGGCACAGTTGGTGAACAGGTAGCTGCGGGCCCGCGCGGACAGGTCCTGGCTCGCCCCGTAGGGATCCACCAGGGATGGCAGGTCGTCCCAGGCGGGCAGGGGTCGGGGCGTCTTGGACGCAAATGCCTGGTCAAACTCGGTCCAGCGGATCAGGCCACTTTGACGCAGCCACTCCAACTGCGCGACAGTCGTGCCAGAGGACACGGGGCGATTGTGATTCAGCTGGGATGGCAGGAACCCGATCAACTGCTTGTGGCGGGTGTTGTGACAGGTCTGACACTCTGCCCGGCTGTGGTATTGCCACGAGTACTCGTAGCTGCCTTCCGGTGAGGCGGGGTCCACAATGGTCAGCTGCTGCTGCTGACCGTCTGCCGCCACCAGCGCGGCATCGGTCTGTTCGTCGTTCCAGGCGTAGCTGTACGCAACCCACTCGCCGCCCTGGTAAACCAATAGCTGGGTTTCCATGATACGTCTGCTGGCCGGATCGGTTTGGTCCAGGTCCAGGGACAACGTTTTGGCCAGCACCGTTCCCTCGGGAAAGGAAAAACTGCCTTCGGCCAGGGTGATCGACTCGCTGCCGGGAACGGCCACCAGGTAGCTGGCCAGGGCGTGGTCGGCCCATTGCGGAGCCGCCACGGTGAACCTCATGATACCCGCTGCGGGTGTCTGTTGGCTGACCGAGGAGAACAGGCCCGTTTCGCTCAGGAGGTGCGGGAAGTCCAGGTTCCGCTTGGGTTGCGAATTCTCCGACAAGCGGTAGATGCCACCGGAATAATCCAGGACGTAAAAGTTTTGTTGCCGATCACGGCCGAAGGCGATCACGTGCAACGTGCTGTCGGCGAGCTCCTCGTTCCAACTCAACTGGTTTGCTTCGGTTCGCAGGGCCCAAATCTTCCCGGTGGTGTAGTCACCGTAGATATAAGCACCGTTCAGTTGCTGCAAGCGGCGGCCACGATAGACACGTCCTCCGGTGATCGACTTGGATTCAACATGGGAATGGCTGACCATCGGTGGCCGGATCGGACCGGGTCCTGGCTCGATTTCTCCTCGTACCGGCTGGGGACCCTCCATCACGCTCCAGCCGTAATTGCCGCCCCGCTCGACGCGGTAGATCATCTCGTACAACTCCCACCCGACGTCGCCAACCCACAAGTCCCCGCTCTGTTCGTCGAAGGCCATCTTCCAGGGGTTGCGAAAGCCGAAAGCCCAGATTTCCGGCCGTGCGCCGGGCTGGTCGGCGAACGGATTCTGGTCGGGAATGGCGTAAGCCGTGGAGTCATCTTCCGGGTGGACATCGATCCGCAGTACACAGGAGAGCAAGTCGTTGACTCCCTGGCCGGTAGCATGGCCGTCGGGTGGCCGCGCGGGACCCCCGTCGCCGGTGGTGATGTAGAGATAACCGTCGGGGCCAAATTTCAGGCAACCACCGTTGTGGCCGCCCGATTTCCAGATGACCAGTTGTTTCTCGCTGGCGGGGTCGATGCGCGGCGGGTCGTCGGCCGTCATCTGGAAACGGGACAAAATCGTCCCGGTCGGAGATTCGGGGGAAATGATGTAACAAACGTAGCAATAACGATTCTGCTGGAAGTCGGGGTCAAAGGCGAGTCCATAAATCGCTTCGGCATTCTCGATCTCCACCGGCAGGTCGATCACCACGTCCAGCGCGGGAGCTTCGGCAAGCGGGTCGGTCGGTTCGCTGGTTGGCAGAAACGAGTAAATACGTCCGGCCCGCTCGACCACGAAAAGCCGGTCACTGTCGGCTTGATGGGTGATGATCACCGGTTCAGTGAATTTCAATTTCGGGAACACTCGCTCGACGACGTACGGCGGCGGTGGATCAGGAGATCCCACCAGGCGGGACGTGGTCCAGGCGGGACGTGGGGCGGGCTTCGGTTGGGCAGCTTCGCCTGCCGAGACGGTGGCAGTCAGGACCAGGATCAAAATCAGGGGGTAAGGGTGCTGCATGTTGTCTCTTCTGCGGGCTTTGGTCTCCGTAGGGCCTGAGGAATGCCAGTATTGTGCCAGTCCAACCGTTGTGTGGCAAACGGCCGTTCATCACGGCCACGCATCCCTGGATTCAGGATCACATCGGCCGCCAGGTTCCCCAGCAACCAATGGGCGGAGGCAGTCGGATGGATGTCATCCCAGAACAGATATTGATCCGGATTGGGCAGCACCTGGTTCGTGACGTGATCGAAGGCTTGACCGTTGGCAAGAATTCCTCCCCGCGCATTCTTGATAATTTGGTATAACCATATATACTATAATAGGTTGTGTTATCGCTACAGAAGTAGTTTATAAAATGCATGGGTGATCGATGGATTCGACACGAACGCCCAAAATTCATCTTCTGCCGGCAGGCCGCGCTCAGCGGCCTTTCTTTTGCCGTTCCCGGTTGATTTGGCTGCTTGTCATTGGCTGCGTTTCTTGTGCAACTGTCTCGTCAATCCAAGCCGACGTTGTGACAGAGCAATTTTTTTTCACCGGCCAAGCGTCGAATCACTGGGAGGATCCGCAGAACTGGAGTTCTCCGGTTGGTTCTCAAGTACCGGGCCAGTTCAGTGAGGTCTTCATTGATTTGGGTTCGGTGCTGGTGAGTGACTTCGGACTGGCGGGTCGAGTTCTACTAGGCACTCAAAACCCAGCTCAACTGAACGTGCAGGGCGCTGATTTCAGCGTGATCGACGATCTGGTCGTTGGCAAGTTCGGTAAAGTTGATTTCATTGAAAGTTTTGCGTAGAGTTGTAATTGTTCCAGTAACTGGGCGATCGGCTTTATTTTTGGCAGTGGCAATAAAGAACTCTCAGAATCGGGACAGATCAACGTTTTCGGAGGATGGTTGTTGACGGACAAACTCGGATTGGGAGAAATAGCAGGCACGCACGGCGAGTTGAACGTGTGGGGGGAGATTATCGATCCTGGAGGACAAGTCGGCTCTGGTATGGTTGAGATCGCAGATCAACTCATTCTGGGTGGCGCCCAGGCGGCGAGTGGTGTTCTCAACATTTCCGGAGGAAGTGTCCTGGCGGCCCAGGTGATTGCGGGCCAGGGGATCGGTGCCCTTGGAACGATCGGCGTCACTGGCGGTACTTTCGGGTCTCCCACGGTGACCCTGGGGGGAACTGTGGGCGCGACGGGCGAGTTGAGCGTGTCAGGTGGTTCGTTTGCCGCGACCACGCTCGCCGTCGGTCCTAGCGGTCACGGTTCAATTGCTGTCAGCGGTGGGACCTTCGCGGCGCAGGATGTAACGGTGGGCAATCCCAACGAATCCAACGCTGTAGGATCGTTGACTCTGTCTGGTGGAACGACGGACATTAGCGGGGAACTGGTGCTTAGCGGAGCTGGTGAGGCCCAAAGTATCACGAATAACGCTACTTTGAACGTTTCAGGAAATGCGCTGGTCAACTTGTCAGGCTCAACGATTGTTGGCCTTCGGGATCAAGCGGTTTCCGGCAACGGCATCGGTGCAATCAATATGTACGAAGGAAGTCTCATCGCGTCGAATGTAATTGCGGGCCAGGGGATCGGCGCATTTGGAACGATTGGTATTTCCGGTGGCTCATTCCAGGCCGACTCTCTGACACTGGGATCGGGGGGAAATGCGGCAGGTTCCGTCACACAGACTGGCGGCGATGTTTTTTTCAAGAATTTGCCTTGTTTGACTCGTCGAGTGCACTGACTGTTGGTGATGGTGAAGAAGCTACGGGTGAATACACCTTGGCAGGAGGCGAGCTGAATCTATCGGGTGGCGAGATACACATATCGTCGACCGGTTCGTTTGAACACTCGGGCGGCCATTTGACCAATGTTGGCAGCGTGCTGAATGAAGGGGTTTACACCGTCAGCGGTGGGACCTTCACGGCGCACGATGTAACGGTAGGGATATCCGAGCAGCGATGGATGTGGGACAATCCCAACGAATCCAACGCTGTAGGATCATTGACTCTGTCTGGTGGAACGACGGACATTAGCGGGGAACTGGTGCTTAGCGGAGCTGGTGAGGCGACAGGTGTTTTGAACGTCTTTGGTACGGATCCAACGACTGCTGCGGTGGTTAGCGTGTCGGGCCCGACGATTGTTGGCAGGAACACTTCGAACACGACCGGCACGGGCACGGGTCACATCAACATCGACGGTGGGGTGATCGGTGTCCAGGCGGCCGGTGGAAGTTTCACGGGGACCGATCTGGTTCTGGGCCAGGGAGCGGGTTCCCTTGGTACGATCAGTGTGACGGACGGTTTCCTGCTGGCCAACACGATGACAGTGGGAGCCGGAGGCAGCGGTTCTGTCAATCAGGTTGGCGGTTCAGTACACCTGGATCCCGCCGACGAGACGGGTCAACTGGTTCTTGGCTACGATGGCACGGGTGAATACACGTTGGACGGGGGCACGTTGACGGCCGATACGTTCTCTCTGGGAATCCATACGACAGGCACCGTAGGTCAGTCATCAGGATTTATCTACGTGCACGGCGGATCGTTTGCTGCAGAGCAGACGATCGTGGGCCACAGCGGGAGCGGCAGCGGTACAATCAACGTCAGCGGCGGTTCCTTTGCGACACACGAGTTGACCGTGGGCAATCAAGATGCCGCCGCAGGAATCTTGAACCTGTCGGGTGGTACGACGGGTGTGAGCGGATCCCTAGTACTGGGCGGAGCCGATGCGGCGACAGGTACTTTGAACGTCATGCGTACGGATCCAGTGACTGTTGCGGTGATCAGCGTGTCGGGCCCGACGATTGTTGGTAGGAACCCCTCAAACGAGACTGGTACGGTCACAGGTATCATCAACATCGACGGTGGAAGTTTCACGGGGACCGATCTGGTTCTGGGCCAGGGGAGTGGTGCCCTTGGTACGATCGGTGTGACGGACGGTTTCCTGCAGGCCGACACGTTGACAGTGGGAGCCGGAGGCAGCGGTTCTGTCGGACAGACTGGCGGTTATGTGCTGGTGACTAAAATGACTTTGGGCGATGGTGGAGAAGGTACGGGTGAATACACCTTGGCAGGGGGCGAGCTGAATCTATCGGGTGGCGATATACACATATCGTCGACCGGTTCGTTTGAACACTCGGGCGGCCATTTGACTAATGTTGGCAGCGTACTGAATGACGGCGTTTACACCGTCAGTACCGTCGAGGGAGAAATTCCTCTATTCACCGACGTGCTTGATTTCACGCAAACGGCTGCTGGTACGCTATCCATACAGTTAGCGGGCCCAGACGGCTTCCGCTCAGGTCTGGCGACATGCAGCGCTGACTGTGGGATTGAAGTGATACAACTGAATGGTGAGTTGAGGATTGTGCCTTCAACGGTTTACAGCGATCCTGCGACGCGTGGCACGGCCGATGACATTGTCCTGATCGAGGCGGGTAACATCGTTGGTGCATTCGACACGGTGAACTTTGGGGATATTACTATATGGGCTGGAGCAGGCGAACCGCTGACGATCGATTTTGCCGATGAGGATGGCAGCTCGTTCCGCAGCCACCAAGGCGATGGCCTCTTCCGCAACATTAGTTACACAGCGACGACGGTCCAACTCCAGAATCTGCTGGCTCTCGCGGGAGACACCAACGGTGATATGGATGTGGACCTGTCCGACTACATTGCGCTGGCCAACAATTTTGACCCAGTCGGTTTTCTCGGTCCTTATTCTTGGCTGGATGGCAACTTCGACGGCGACGGTGATGTCGACCTGGCCGACTACAATGAGCTGGCCAGCAATTTTGACCCCGCTGGTTACGGAACCACTGCTGGTGTGCCTGAACCGTCGTCGCTGGTGTTGCTTGTTCTGGGCGCCCTCGCTGCGATCGGCGCAAGTTGCTGCCGTAAAGCACGCCGGACCTTTTAGTTTTCGCAGCGAAAGTTCACGACCCGTCCATTCTTTGGGGCGCGTGGAGTCAAAACACTCTGCCGAATCATGAGGCTTTTCCTTCGCGCTGGATAACCTGCCACAAGTCAGGATGCACGCCGCGGTTGGTGATTGGCGGCCCTCAGTCCCGCTAGCACGACGAAGCTTTACGTGACGGGTTGGAGCAAGCTATTTTCCCTATTGCGTGACCGTGTCAGTTGTTCCCTGTGGTACTGGCTGGAACACGGCCGAAAACTCGTTTGCGACAGATGGCAACGCCTGTCCCCAGGACCAGTCCCCACAGAATCAGTGTCACGGAAGATGGCTCGGGCACACTGTTCGCAGCCGCGCCATATCCACTCGCGGAAAAATTGCCGGCCAGCTCATTGTAGTCGGCCAGGTCGACATCACCATCACCGTCGAAGTTTCCCTCTTCCCATCCATAAGGTCCATCGACACCGCCGGAATCGAAGTTGGCAGCCAGCCTGTTGAAATCGGTCAAATCGACATCTCTCACGACGGGAGCCAGGTTGTTCAAGCCATCGGTATCACCCCGCAGGTAGGGTGAATCGTAACCGTTTTCGCTGGCAGCCAGGTCTAACCAGAAATCCAGGTCGGTCCCGTCAACCTGCAGATCCTTGTTGAGATCAGACGGATTGCCGACACCTACGATCACGCC
>PBTE01000159.1 GCA_002726515.1 Planctomycetaceae bacterium
CCTGGCGGCACGCTCGTTTTTGTCAAGTTGACCGTTGCCGTCAGCATCAAATCGTTTAAGCAACTTCGCCCGTCGCTGACCCGCATTCGGTTCGTTTTCCGCTTCCGCACGAACAACCGCTGGCCATAAGACGAACATGGCAGCAAACAGGAAGGTTCGAATGATCGTCATGTCAATTTATTCCCATCTCAAAGGGTGGAGCAGCTCGAGCGTGGCACTTGCACACGATGCAACTCGAATTGCTCTCTAGTATAGCTTTAACCGTGCTTACAAGACAAAGTTCCGCTGGATTGAAAATTCCTGAAAAACAGGGGCCGAGGCCTTCGTGACACGCCTGGTCGGGACAGCAACTGCCTGGAACATATTAGTACTCTTCTGCCATTTCACGGGCGTGATAGCTGCTCCGCACGAATGGTCCGCTGGCGACCTTCTGGAAACCCATTGCTTTGGCTGCCTGGCCAAGCTCCGCAAATTCTTCCGGAGGAAGGTACCTGACAACCGGTATGTATTTCACAGGGTCGGGTTGTAAATATTGGCCCAAAGTCAGTAGCTCGCAGCCGTGCTCCAGGAGGTCGGCCAACGTATCCAAAAGTTCTGTATGAGTTTCACCCAGGCCAAGCATGAGCCCTGACTTGGTCTTAATACACGGGTTCAACTGCTTCACGCGTTGCAGTAGTCCCAGGGTCCACCCGTAGTCGGAACGTGAACCACGAACCTTTCGGTAAAGGCGTGGCACGGTCTCGGCATTGTGGTTGAAGACTTCGGGTGCCGCCTCCACCACACGATCAAGTGCGGCTCGATTGTGGATAAAATCGGGTGTTAGGACTTCCACGGTTGCCCCCGTGCGTTGGCGGACCGAGAGCACGCATTGATAAAAATGTTCGGCACCACCGTCCGGTAAATCATCCCTGGTCACCGACGTGATCACCACGTGCCGGAGCCCGAGGCGAAAAGCCGCTTCTGCCAAACGTTCCGGCTCGTCCTGGGCCGGTAGTCGGGGAGTCCCACGAGCAACTGAGCAGAAGCCGCAAGGCCGGGTACAAACGTTCCCCAACACCATGAAGGTGGCTGTCTTCTGCGAATAGCATTCCATCCGATTCGGACAGCGCGCGTTGTCACAAACTGCCTCCAGGCTCAATTCTTCCAGCAACCTGGCGGCAAAATGATCGGCGTTTCCTTTCGGCACGTTGCGCTTCAGCCAGCGCGGCAAACGGTGTCTACTTTCCTGCGGTGCCGGTAGAACTGCTGCAGAAAGAATCGGGAGGTCTTTGGAAAATGCCGGATTGTTCACATCGACTCTATTTCGAAGGTGGTGAAGGAACTATGAACAAAACCACTTTGTCACCCTGTCTCTTGAGTTGAATCAGGTGAGCGGGTAAAAGGATCTAAGAGAAACCTGCGTTCCACCGCCGGGCAACTCGGACTCTGTTGTCGTCAGATCCTTTTCAAACCAGGAATCCGTACTGAGCGAAAAAGGCCCCCGCCAACTGACACTTACCACTTATTTCATTCTAACGCGACTCATGTCCAAAAAAAAGAACAAGTCCCGTGATACAAAGGCCGGACCGTCAAGTGTCCGGCCTATTGCCGAAAACCGGAAAGCTCGCCACAAGTATGACGTCTTGGAGACGCTGGAGTGCGGTATTGTCCTGCTGGGGAGTGAGGTGAAGAGCCTACGAAACGGCAAAGTTTCTTTGGACGAATCTCACGGTCGCGTGATCGAGGGAGAGGTCTGGCTCGTAGGGTGCGACATCGCTGAGTATTCGTTTGCCAGTCAAATGAACCATGATCCGCGCCGGAAACGAAAACTCCTGCTGCATAATCGCGAGATTAGAAAGTTTGCCGCCCAAGCTTATGAGAGAGGGCTGACTTTAGTACCGCTGAAGATGTACTTCCAACGAGGTCGCGCCAAATTAGTGTTGGGAATTTGCCGGGGTCGAAAGCTGTTCGACAAACGGGAAAAGATGAAAAAAGAAACCATGCAACGGGACATGGACCGTGCCCTGCGACAGCGATAAGAACGTTCGATTACGGTCCGGCAACACACAGGCTGTCTCTGGCATGATAGGGCCTTCCTGTATGGTATTGACGCCTTTTCACCAACCCCACCACCACTGGCCCGGAGTCGGCCAAACCGTTCTACGCTTCACCGCGGAATCGTTTGCCAGTGCAAGCCCGCCCTGTTCACGACTTATCCATGGTTATCACGCCTCCTGAGGAAATTCAACTTCTCTGACAAAGGGTTTGTGTTTCCGGCTTTCGGTCCACACGTGCAGCATTTGCCTCGGACACAAAAAACCGCCACCATTCCCGCCACGTTTGGTCTTTGCGCACGGAGTTTAAAGAGGTAAGTTTTGAAAGCACTCACGGAAGGCTGGTAGACGGGGCCGGAATTTTCAGGGAAATGAAATCAGGCAGAACGGGTCTACCGTAACCTGACAACCGCCAACTCCCCTCGTCGATGAAAGGGGACCAACCACTGGGCAAGATGCTTTCGCTGGAAAACGTTAAGAAGTCGTATGTGGAGCCAAATGGCGATCTGTTACCGGTCCTGGACATCGATCATTTTGACGTCGACGTGGGGGAGCAGATGGTCATCGTGGGACGAAGTGGATGTGGCAAGACGACTCTGCTGCACGTGATCTCCGGTATCAGTCGGGCCGACGAAGGCACTGTGACAGTGGACGGCATCCAGATTGGATCCCTTGCTGAATCCGTCCGCGATCGTTTTCGAGCCGACACAATCGGTTATGTTTTCCAGACGTTCAACCTGCTGCCCGGTTTTAGCGCGCTGGAGAACGTGATGCTGGGCATGACTTTCTCTCGGGGCCGCCGGGAAGCCGGCCGTGCACGTCAATTACTTGATCGAATGGGCCTCAGTCACCGCTTGTCCCATAAACCGGGTACGATGTCAGTTGGTGAACAGCAGCGCGTCGCAGTCGCTCGTGCTCTTGCAAATCGCCCCAAGTTGCTGCTCGCCGATGAACCCACTGCCAATGTTGATCCAGGAAACCAACAGCAGATTGTGGATTTGATTCGCGAAACGTGTGAAGAAGAAAACGTTGCTCTGCTTCTGGTGACACACGCCCCGGAAGTCGCGAACCAGTTTCAAAGAATCGATCGTCTGGAGGAAGTCAACAAGATTGCCATAGGATCGTAGCGTATGAAACCGTCAACAAGCCGGCATTTTTACATGCGATAGAAATCCTCAAACGGGTGGACTGATGGAATCAACTCCCACAGAGTGCAGTTCCCACCCTCCTCCGTTCCAACACTCCTTTGCCATCGCTGCCGGGGAAACCTTTGTCCGTCAATTTGGAACTCGCAGACTGAACTGAGAAATTAAGATGAGTCGCTGGAAAATCGCTTGGCGCAGCGTGCAACGGCGGGGCCTCGCCTCGGCGTTGACCGGTTTTTCGATGGCACTCGGCGTCATGCTGGTGGTCGGTGTTGTCTCGATCCATGGTCTTGTTGAGGAGTCCTTTCGAAACAATTCAAGCATTGGCTACAACATGATCGTAGGTGCCAAAGGCGGGAGCCTGCAACTCGTCCTGAACACGGTCTATTATCTGAGTGAGCCTGTCGAAAACATACCCTACTCCTACTACCAGGAATTTCTCTCCGCCCAACAGATTGTGGACTACCGTGATCAAGTCGGTATGGAAGAACTGGGAGAGGAACGTGACGGTCAATTTAACCTGTTCACAAAACTCGCAATTCCTGTCTGCCTGGGCGATTATTACGGTCGTTTTCGAGTCGTAGGCACCACGCCCGGATTCTTTGATAACGTGATTTACGATCCCCTGGAGGGAAAACGCTACGAATTCGGACAGGGGCGTAACTTCAGAACTTCTTCGGACGAGCACGGATACTTCGAATGCGTTGTAGGCGCGAATGTGGCTCGTGAGCACAAGCTGCAAATCGGAGCCAAAATTTCGGCCACACACGGTGACCCGGAAGGGGAACTTCACGACGAGCATCCCTTTACAATCGTGGGAATTCTCAAGCCTTCGGGCACACCCAACGATCGAGCAGTGTTTGTGAACATCGAGGGTTTCTACTTGATGGATGGACACGCCAAGCCCCTCGAAAAGGAGGATGACACGGGTACGACAGCCGTCGCCGGAGAAGCCGAAATACCGAATGAAAATCCGGAGTCGAAAAAGGTGTTTCGTCCGATTTCCGTTCGAGAACGCGAAGTCACGGCTGTTCTAGTCAAGACTGTAAATCAAGTCGTTACTCCGGGCCTGTCCGAAAATATCAGTGAAGGTCCCAGCGCCCAGGCAGCATTACCGGTCAAGGAAATCTATGGCTTGTTCCATGCAATTGTGGGACCGATCCAGCAAATGTTGTTGCTGATGACCGTCATGATTTGTCTGGTGTCCGGAATCAGCATTCTCGTGAGCATTTATAACTCGATGAGCGATCGACAACAGGAAATCGCGATCATGCGGGCCCTGGGTGCCGGACGCAGTACCGTCATGTCAGTCGTTTTCTTCGAATCAATCATCCTGTCTCTGGGTGGAGGCCTGCTGGGTTGGCTGGGGGGACACTTTCTGATTGGACTGGCAAGCCCCCAGATTGAGGAACGAACAGGAGTCGCTATCGGATTTGTCGATTTTCCCGCGATTCGGCTCAACGACCACTTGGATGTACAAATAATCGTGGATTTGATCAACGTCCTCGGTCGGTTAATAGGCGCCCAGCCGGTTCAAAATTTGATGCTGCCTACCGAGTTATGGTTGATCCCGGGACTTCTGCTGCTGGCGATTCTCGTGGGTTTTCTACCAGCCATGGCCGCGTATCGGACAGACGTGGCAAAGGCACTCAGTGCCAATCCTTAGGCGAATCGGGAATTTCAATGTGGATTGCTGCCGGGCAGGCGTACCGCCGAGTGAAACGATATAATACAGTACAATGTCTGGCAGAATCGTTCCATCCTCTGAGCAATTCAATCCCTGAGGTCCCGCCAACTTCTCTTGAAAGGATACCCTCATGACTGTCCAACGCTTTTCAATCCTGACCGTGGTGGTCGCGGGTTTATGTGTCGCTTCGCAATCGGCAGTTGGCTGTCCATTTTGTGGTCCGGTCGGTTTAACATTCAGCCAAGAATTAGAAGCGGCTCCAGTCGCTGTCATCGTGCGACTGAAAGCATTGCCCGAACCGTCTGATGTATCGGATCTTTCAAACGCTGAATTCGACGCGGATCGAGCCGCGCCTGAAGCCACTTTCGAGATCGTCGAAATACTCAAGGGCCAAGAACACTTGAAGGATACCGAGACAATCAAAAGCGTCTATTTTGGCGCCGGCCGATTGGGGCAACTGTTTTTACTGTTAACCCTTGACGCGCCAGCGCTGGAATGGTCCCGGCCTGTTGAACTGTCTGATCGAGCACGCCAGTACCTGTCATTAGTGATGCATTTGCCTCAGGACCAGACCCAGCGTTTGATGTTCTATCAGAAATATTTGGAAGACGAGGACGAAGTTCTTACGCGGGACGCCTACGACGAATTCGCGCGGGCATCCTACGACGACGTCAAATCCGTGAAGGAGCACATGCAACGAGACCGCCTCATTCATTGGATCCAGGATTTTGAAATTCCTCCCAGTCGCCGTCGACTGTATCTGACCATGCTGGGCGTTTGTGGATTGCCCGAAGATTGCTCACTCCTGGAGAGCATGATGAGTTCGGACGACCGCAACCAGAAAGCTGGACTGGATGCAATGATTGCTTGTTATATGAGTTTGATGGGTGAACAAAGTTTGCCCTTTGTGGAAAATTTGTTTCTCAAAAACCAGAACGCTGAATACACCGACACCTACTCCGCAATCGTGGCTTTGCGTTTTCATGCCAATCAGAGCAACGTCATCTCCAAATCCCGTATTGTTCAGGCCCTCCGGCACATGCTCGACCGACCTCAACTGGCTGATCTCGTCGTGCCCGACTTGGCACGCTGGAAAGATTGGGAATCCATGCCCCGCCTGATACGACTGTTTAAAGAGTCAACGGACGAGAACAATTGGGTACGCGTCCCGGTTGTTAATTTTCTGCGCCAGTGTCCACTTCCCGAAGCAGACGCTGCCCTGGTGGAACTGGAAGCAATCGACCCTGATTCGGTGAAACGCGCAAAAACTTTTTTTGCTGCAGGCGCGGCAGAATCTCAAGATCCTCCAGCAGAGACAACGACTGAAAAAACAGAGTCCGCAGAGCCAGCAGCCAGCGACAGCAACCCACCCTTGTCGCAAAACCGGGACTCCAACACGGACAACCCTCCCCAGCAACCCGACGACAAGCCTGACCAGAAAACCAGCGCCGCAATCAATTCCGCACTCGAAACCAACGATGTAAATCCGCCAGAAAACGGTTTGCGATCGCCTTTGGTGCAAGGCACGGCGGTGGCGGCGCTGTCACTGGCCGCCATTGTATGCATCTCGATGGTGGTAACTCGTCGATCATCCTAGCCTGCCTCCGACTGCCGTCTCGATCGATTGCAGCACCCGCTATGAACATTGAAGTCGATCCTGAAACCATTGATCAACGACTCATTCATTATCGAGCGCTCTGCTCCTCAGCAATCGTTTCTCTGGTCCTGGGTTTCCTGTCGCTCCTGGCGATCATCTCACCCAAGATGCTGGTAATCCCCTTCGTGGGAACCATCGTGGGAGCTATGGCTTGGCACAAGATCCAGAACAAGGCCTTGGAATTAACTGGGAAGCTTCTGGCAATCACAGGGATGAGCCTCTCAGCAGTGCTGCTCCTTGGTTGCTCGACGTTGCACATCTACGTTTTTTTGACAGAAGTGCCAGACGGTTACCAACGTATTTCCTTTTTCGATCTGCAGCCTGAACCGGGAGCCGTGGCTCCGGTTCCCGAATCGGCGGTCGCGCTGAATGGTAAACAGATTTTCATCAAGGGTTACGTTTACCCGGGTGATCAGCGGAGGGGCTTGAAACAGTTCGTTTTCGTGCCCGACATGGGCACTTGCTGTTTTGGTGGACAGCCGAAATTGACTGACATGATCGAAGTGACGCTCAAAGATCCGAATCGTGTCGATTTCAGCTATCGAAAACGCCGCCTGGGGGGAATCCTTCGTGTCGACCCTCAACTGAAACCGATCAGTGGTTTACAGGGAGTCTACTACCAGCTGGAAGCCGATTACCTGAATTGAAATGGAATAATGGTTGTTCGTTTGTTACTGATTCTCGTGTCCACGAGCTTCGTGTCAGCAGGTTGCCGCCCTGCGGCCGATTCATCGCCGCAAACTACAACTGCGGTCGATCCTAACTATGCACCACAAGCAGTCGTTCCAGGAAGTCAGCAGAAAGACAAGCCCGCGGATCAACAACAGCCCACAGGGGAACGGGCAAGCAAGACTCTGCCAAAAGAGATTTCCTTCGAAGATATCAACTTGCAAATACCAGCAGATACCGCTTTTCGCAAATTCATGCTTACGGATCGGGCCAAAGAACTGGACGGACAGCTGGTGCGATTGAGTGGTTACATTTTCGGAGGTGTGTCACAGTTGCGAGGTATCAAGGAATTCATACTGCTGCGGAACACGGAGTGCAAGTTTGGCCCCGGAGGCCAGGCAGATCACCTCGTGCGGGTATTTCTTGAAGAAGGAGTTGAAACCACCTACACCGATAAAGTCGTTGAGGTCGAAGGCATTCTGAGGATTGAGCCCTACGAGGGAGTTGACGGGTTTACCTGGTCGATCTACGACATGGCAGGCAACGCCGTGAAACATCGACGGCGTTAGTCACCGACTCGACAATTCTACAACACACGTCCCGAGACATGTACACATCTCGGCCCGTGTGCGCGGCCGGGTTTGTTTCGCACACGGATCATCGAGCTTCTCCAGAACCGGTCTGCGAACGTCTGGTCTGGCGTTACAGGGTGGGACGGCCGCACCAGGAGCTAATTGGCCGTGGGTAGATTTTTGGTTCGCGACCGCCCCTGATTTGCATGATTTCCCGTTCTGCCTGTTCGACCAAAGTCGGATGATCATGAAACCTGACCTGAACCTCGAATGTCGCGGAACCAAGCGGGGCCAGTTTGACCACGCGATTGTGATCTCCCTCGAAGCCACGTGGATTGGGAAAGTTCGTAGCAGGTTCAATTCCGGTAACGTAACCATCGGAAAGCCCCGTCGTGTTCTTCCAGACTGCAAAATACGGCAACTGCTTTTTGTTGAACAGGAGACTCGTTCCCAGCATTCCATGGGCATTTTTCAGCAGAACTTGAGTGTTGTTCTGCCGGTCTGCAAGGAGCTCGCAGAAATAAACCTGTTCGGCAAATCCTGGGACCGCCGCATCGTAGCTTTCCCATGTTTGAATTCCCTCTGCAGCCCGTGCATCGCGAGGCACCAATGTTTGAAGCGGGGTGACGACTTGGGCACCCGCGTCAAGCAACGGTGGCCCGAAGTTGAAGTGATACAAAAGCTGCGCTTCGGCAGCGTTTTCTGAGAGATTATCAATCCGGTCGATGATTCGAAATCCTCGCTCGCCGGGGCTGGTTTTTATAGTAGAGACCAGGCGAAGTTTCAAAAAGTGGAAACGCGCCTCATCCACAATCCCCGTCACAGAAATTTCACCTGTTCCACGCTCCACCGAAACTTCCAGGAAATGGGCGGGTGAATTGGCAATTTTTCCATGGAGCGGATAAGTAAGTCTCCCTTGCGAGTCAAAGTCCGGCGCCCCGTTGCTGGCAAGTCCACAACGCACCAGCAACTCATCGAATCCGTCAAGCCATCCCAGTCCACCTTCCTCATAGAGGGGTACAAAATTCGGATGCACGGGTCCATTGATCGGAGAATTCCAACCGAACGGCGAGCTTCCCAGGCGGGCCTTCCAGATTCCCATGCCGCGAGTAGGCAGGACACTGAACCAGCAGGCCCCATTGTCGATTTCGATGAAGTCCACGCCGTCTTGCAAGCCACCTTGGAGCCTGCTCTTTTTCAGCGTACAGCCCCGCGCGGCAGTACCCAATTCACGCCTGCCAAGCTGCAAGGATTTCGTGTAAACCTGGTGCTCGAGGTCCGTCAAGGTCCATTGTGTTTCAGCCATGTAGTGAATCCTTCAGACAGCCAGGTTGGGATCTTTATACTGATAATTCCAAAACTCCGGAAGTCTCGCCCGACCCATGCTCGCCTGGCTGTACGTCTTGAAATGTCCCGGCAACTCGCGGTGTGATCCGGTCGGCGGATGATGATCACGCAGTTGGCCTTTCCTTCGGAATTACACTTGCCGTTTCAAGCCAGGGCAAAGCCGCGAATTCGGGGGCGGGGGGCGGTCGCAATGCGCAGAAACCGTTCAATTCCCATGATTTCGCACCTCGTGCGCCCATGTTAGCTATTCAAAACGAGATTTCCAGTATCCACATCATGGGCAGAACTACTTGCACAGAAGTCTATGTCAGATTACAAACACCCACGAGTGAACTTCGTGATCTAAACATTCGCACACCAGAAAACGGGACACAGCGGGATTCAGACTTCCGATTTTTTCCGAAGAAAGCCACTTATGAACCAGTTCCCTAAACTACACAACGCAACTTGGCCCGGAGTGGTCGGCAAGGGTCCTGATTCGGAACCACCCATTGATTTAGAGATCATGCTGGATATGACCGCAGCGGCAAGCGTCAGTGGCACACGGTTTGACGGAATTGACCTGGCTCTGTTCGAACCACACTTCAATCTGGATGCACCTCGCGACGAGTGGAAACGCCTGGCTGACCAGGTGCAATCTCGAGAACTAGTGATTGGAAGCCTCGTCGCACCGGTCTGGCCACCGACCGGTGGTGGTTCCGCGATGGGTGACCAGCAGGAGCGATCACGTTTTCTGTCACAGGTTCGAAAGACGTGCCACGTCGCACAAATTTTAACTGAAATCGGGATCAAGCCTTATGGGGTGGTGCGCATTGACTCGGCCGTGGACCCAAAAACTTGGTCTGCAGATCCCCAACAGAATACCCGGAGGATTGCCGACACCTTCGGCCAGGCATGTGATATGGCTGAAGATCACGGGCAACAGTTGGCAGCGGAAGGTGAAATCTGTTGGGGCGGGATGCACAGTTGGCGGAACATGCTCGAATTGCTGCAACTTGTCGAACGACCTCAAACGCTCGGTTTCCAAGCTGACATGGCACATACGTTGCTTTACCTGCTAGGTTTGAACGCCGTCGAGGATCGGATTCTTCCAGAAGATTTTTCATGGGAAGACAATGATGCATTTCAAACGGGACTCCGCTACCTGACAGACAAATTACGGCCCTGGACGATTGATTTTCATGTTGCCCAAAACGATGCGACAGTCAAAGGTGCGGGTTCACACGATAAAACGGGTCGCCACTGTCTTCCCGGCGATCCCGACGCGAAACTCGATATCGCTCGCGATTCGGGACATTGGCTGCGTGACGAGCAGGGAACTTTGACAAAACGGATGCGACACATTTGTTGGGACGGTTGCATGTTCACCAACGAAACATTGTTAAATCCTGATACCTGGAATGAAATTCTGGCAGCAATGATTTCTGTGCGTGAGGCCCACGGTTGGAGTGAAAATGGCTGATACAAAACCATTAAACATCGGGCTAATCGGCTACGGCTTTATGGGCCGGGCCCATTCCAATGCTTATCGCAAAGTCAACAGTTTCTTCGATCTGCAGTATCAGCCGGTCCTCAAGGCGTGCTGCGCCCGTAATGAAGAAGCAATCCAGCAGTTCGCCCAAAACTGGGGATACGAATCCTACGAAACGGACTGGCAAACACTGATCGCACGCGATGACATCGACGCGATCGACATCTGTGCACCCAATCATCTCCACTGCGAGATAGCAGTAGCAGCTGCCCGGGCAGGCAAGATGATTCTTTGCGAAAAACCCTTGGCAAGGACCCTGGCAGAAGCGGAAAAGATGTGTGCTGCTGTTGAGGCCGCCGGCGTGCCAACGATGGTCTGGTACAACTATCGGCGCGTACCGGCGATCGCTCTTGCCAAACAATTGGTTACAGAGGGCAGGGTCGGCAAACCCTTTCATTATCGAGCCTTGTATTTGCAGGACTGGACGATTGCCGCCGACGTACCCCAAGGAGGCAACACGCTTTGGCGCTTGGATTTGGACGTGGCCGGTTCAGGAGTTACCGGTGATTTACTGGCACACTCCATTGATACAGCGGAGTGGCTGAACGGGCCCATCCAATCGGTCAGCGCCCATACCGAGACCTTTGTGAAGGAACGAATCCACCAGGAGACGGGGAAGATGCAACCCGTAGGAATTGACGATGCTTGCATGTTTCTGGCAGTCTTCGAGAACGGCTCCATGGGTACCTTTGAAAGTTCTCGCTACGCCCGAGGCCGCAAAAATTACAACACACTGGAACTCAACGGCGAAAATGGGAGCATCTACTTCGACCTTGAGGATCACCAATGGCTACAATATTTCAAGTACGCGGATCCAAGTACGGGTGAAAAAACAGAGGATCACTTGACGGGCTGGCAAAAGATCCATGTGACCAATTTTGAGCACCCCTACATGAAGCAGTGGTGGGTTCCCGGATGCACGATCGGTTACGAGCACACCTTCATCAACGCATGTGCTGATTTTCTCCAGGGTCTCGCAGATGGAACCCCGGCAGAACCCGTTTTTCGACACGGAATGCGAACGCAAAAAATCTGTGAAGCCGTTCTGGAGAGCGCTCGCACGGGCCGCTGGACTGATACCTAGCGACGAGCTGCCATCTTGCCGATAGTAATCGCAATTGGAGCAGCGTCGAGAAATATAATCCATTGGGAAGTTTCTATGAACAAGTTCGCGGGAACTTGGCACGCAGTGGATCAGGACGACAGATAACTTTTTTCCGCGTGAATTGCCTCAAGGACAGACATCATGAAGTTTGGAATGAATCTCTTGTTGTGGACCGCGGAACTACATGAAGGATTGTATCCACTCCTGGAACAATTGAAGGCTGCAGGATTCGATGGAGTGGAAATCCCCGTGTTTCATCTGGATGTCGATGCATGTTCGCAATGGGCGCCGCGGCTGGATGACCTGGGTTTGGAGAGAACGGCGGTCACCGTCCGCAATGTAGAGGACAATCCCATGAGTTCGGACGCGGCAATTCGAGCGAAAGGAGTCATGGCAAATCAACGGACCCTGGACTGCTGTCGCGCTTTAGGCGCAAGTCAACTGGTGGGACCTTACCATTCCGCCATCGGAGAATTCAGTGGGGTTGGGCCCACCGAGGAAGAATGGAACTGGGCTGTCGACAGTATGCAACAGCTGGCGGAATATGCCGGACAGGTCGAAGTGAATCTGGGCGTCGAGCCGCTCAATCGTTTCGAAGCCTATCTGATCAACACAGCAGCTGATGCCGCACGTTTTGTGCGACAGGTCGACCATCCACGTTGTCGATCGATTTACGACACCTTTCATGCCAACATCGAAGAAAAAAATGTGCGCCAAGCCATCGAATCCTGCGCTGACGTGCTCGGCGAAGTGCACATCTGTGAAAATGATCGCAGCACTCCCGGCATGGGGAATGTTCCATGGAAAACAACGTTCGATACGCTGCACTCCGTTGGGTATGACGGTTGGATGGTTATCGAGGCATTTGGTATGGCTTTACCGGAATTGGCAGCAGCCACCAAGATTTGGCGCAAGATGTACGACACGGAACTGAAGCTGGCAAAAGACGGCTTGGAATTCATGAAACAGCAAGTGGCGGCGCGTTGGACCTGACATGCAATGCCAGTCGAAAATGATCGAACTCAGGATGTATGCTGTTGAGCGTGTTCTCCCGGACCGCTGGGTTTCACCCTGAAACTCTGAATGACCTGCAGTTACGTTTTTCGGTCGGACGGCCACTGGAAAATGTGAAGCAAAATCTAGTTCGCACTTGCCCCCAAGAGAGGCGGACACCTATAGTTCGGTCATGGACTCCTCTCCCGAACCAACCAGATCACCAGATCACAGTCGCCGGACAAAAGAATCCTCATCAGTTCAGAAATCCGATTTTTCCCTCTCCAAGCTGAACAAAACGTTCTCGCGGCTGGCAGAAGACAGTAGCCCGCACGAATTGCCGCCGTCCTTGGGTGAGACGCCACGAGCAATTCTGGAAGCCATGTTGTTTATGGGAAATCAAGACAATTCACCATTAACAAGTGACCAGGCAGCCGAGTGCATCGATGGCATCGATTCTTCTGAAGTCGCCACATTAGTCCAAGAGCTCAATCAACAGTACGAGCAGGACGGCAGTGCCTATCATGTCTTGGCTGTGAATGCCGGTTACCGGATGCAGCTACGAGAAAAATTCGGCCGTTTGCGAGACCGTTTCTATGGCCGCATTAAAAGGACCCGACTATCACAAGCCGCGATTGATGTTTTGGCAATCGTGGCTTATAACCAACCGACCACTCAAGCTGAAATTGACCACCTGAGAGGCAAGTCCAGCGGAGCCTTGCTCTCTCAATTGGTGCGGAGACAACTGCTGTCGGTCGAGCAATTCGGCGTTCAGAAACGCCCTCGGCGCTATCGTACAACGGAACGATTTCTCAATTTTTTCGGAATGGAGAACCTCGAAGAACTTCCTCGCAGTGACGATTTCGAAAAAAAACTTTGATCCATCGTCTGCTGGACCGCACGAATCTTAAAAGGGCAGAACTCCGGTGCAAAACGTAGCATCCTGGCAAATCTTGAAATCCGAGGCGCGGCTCAAATGCCAAGAGAATAAGCACTTACGAAAAATCGGCCGGAAACCTGCTGACGTCGAGTGCGGGGATTGGTAGAATCCTACCTTATCCGTCAGCGGTAGCTGGAAGTCAGTAGGGTTTTTTGACAAAGTCGCTTTGAAAATCTAGGGACTGACTTACCATAGAAGTATCGCGCCTTTCGAGGTCCCGGCCGCTAAAAGCCGCGGAGCACCGCTTGAGATAATCTCTTCTCTCTCACATTTCTTGAGTTCTTTTACTCTCTAGTGATTGTTGGTTCGCTAGTTGTATGTCAGTTGGATCACGTTTGAACACGCTGTTGGAACAGGCACCTGTTGTGTTGCCTTCGTTGTTGCTATGTGATTTCGGCAACCTCGAAAGAGAAATCGATAGGCTCGAGAAGGCGGACACGAAGGCGCTGCACTTAGACATAATGGATGGTGATTTTGTTCCAAATTTGACTTACGGTTTGCCGATCGTCAAAGCTTTGCGGCGACTTACCGATTTGCCATTGGATACCCACCTGATGATTTCGCGGCCCGAGCGCTACATCGACGCATTTCATCAGGCCGGGGCCGATATGATAACGGTTCACATCGAGGCAACTGACGACCCCTCTGCAGTGTTGCGCCAGATTCGGCGTTTGGGAATCTGCGCCGGAATTGCACTGAACCCCAAAACACCGCTCTCAGCAGTGGAACATCTTGTAACCGATTGCGACTTGGTGTTGATGATGAGCGTCGAACCAGGATTTGGCGGACAAACGTTCGATCCAACAGTGCTCAAGAAGCTAAAGATGGCTAGAGAGTTATTCGGAGATCGAACTGTCTTGGAAGTGGACGGTGGCGTCAACGAAGAAACGATTACCGAGTGTACTCGTGCCGGAGCGCAACTCATGGTGGCAGGATCCGCCATTTTTGGTCGGCCCGATTATAAATCCGCGATGGAAGTGTTGAGGACAAAGGCCCTGCAGGCCTAGGTTTATCAAGGAACACCAATGTTACGTATCATTCTTACCCGGCCGGGATCCACGGAATTTGACGAACAAAGACGTATCACAGGAACCTTGAGTATTCCCTTGAGCAACCAAGGAGCACAACAGGCGGTCAACACAGCCAAAGACTTGCTGGCCGAAAAGATCGAAGTTATTTATGCTTCGAATTGTGAATCTGCCAGTCAAACTGCCAACGCGCTGGCTGAACTTAGTCGAGTCAAAGTGAAACAATTGGAAGGGTTGCAAAATCTGGACCATGGCCTGTGGCAAGGGAAACTGATCGACGATGTCCATCAAAAACAGCCCAAGGTATACCGTCAGTGGCAAGAGTGTCCTGAGACCATTTGTCCGCCAGATGGAGAAATGCTGGTCGAGGCACAACAGCGCGTGAAGATGACACTCCGGAAACTCTTAAAGAAGCACAAGGATGGCGTCATCGCAATCATTGCCCCTGAACCAATGACCAGCTTGATTCGCTGTTATCTTTCGGGCGGCGAGTTGGGAAATCTCTGGAAAGCAGAATGTGCGGGTGGAAGCTGGGAGTCGATTGACGTTGAGCCGAACGAAGTGGTGGTGAACTCGCGTTAGGCAGGCGATTCGAATCAGAATTGTCAACACGGCAAATGCTGCAAAAAAGGCCGCATCTCCGGAGGGCTGATAAATTCATGAACCTGTCGGAACAGAAGCATGACAAAATGGGACAATTCGGTCCAGATTCTATTGGTCAGAAAAGGTCGTTCCGACTACTATGTCGATACATGACTGTCGCTCGCACTGCAGGTCCATAAGGTTTTCCTCAAGCCCGTTTTATCCTTGGTGTTTTGCATACTGGTCCAGAAATGAGTAACACCGAAACAAAAGTTTTGAAACGCACCAAACGGGGAGTTCCCGAAGGATTGTGGCAACGCTGTCCGGGATGCCACGCAGCAATTTTTCGGAAGGAAGCGGAACGAAAGCTTAACGTCTGTCCCGAATGTGAATTTCACTGGTATGTTCCGGCCAAACAACGAATCAGCCAGGTATTGGACCAAGGTACGTTCGAGGAATGGGATGATGATCTGCGTCCCACAGACCCTCTTGGATTCGAAGACAAGAAACCTTACCGGGAACGGCTATTAGCCGAGCAGCAGCGAACTGGACTCACCGAGGCCGTGATAACAGGCTTGGGAAGAATCCGTGCGCGACGAGTGGCAATTGGTGTAACCGATTCCGCTTTCATCATGGGAAGCATGGGTTCGGTGGTCGGGGAACGGCTGACTCGCTTGATTGAACGAGCAACCCAGCAACAGCTACCACTGATCATCATTAGCGGTTCGGGTGGGGGTGCCCGCATGCACGAAGGCATCCTGTCATTAATGCAAATGGGAAAAGTTTCTGCCGCGCTGGCGCGTTACGATGATGCGGGTGGACTGTTCATTTCTGTACTGACGAATCCCACCATGGGCGGTGTCGCGGCCAGTTTTGCTTCACTCGGTGATGTCATTTTTGCTGAACCACGGGCGCTGATTGGTTTTGCCGGGCCCCGGACCATTAAAGCAACTATTCGGATTGAATTGCCGGAGGGATTTCAGACAAGTGAGTTTCTCCTGGAACATGGCTTCATTGATCGCATCGTACCGCGCGATAAACTGAAAAGTGAAATTGCACGGACCATCGATTACTGCGGCAAATGAACATGGGCATCCTCGACAAAGTCAAGGCGATGTTTCGAGGACGGCTTGACGTCAATCAACGTTTCGAGCTGTTGCGCGAAGCAATATCGGGCACTATGTCCGAATTCTATGTGGCGCGGGATCGGAACAACGATCAGATCGTGGGTCTGAAACTGCTAAATCCGGACAAGACCGCCGCGTTCGCCGCTCGATTCAAAGGTCTAGACAAGCCGACTGAAGGACAAATAGCAAGCTCGATTAATCACCCGCGTGTCGTAAGCACCCTGGAACACGGTGAATCTAATGGAGGGCAGCATTATCTGGTCATGGAGTTTCTGGACGGTCCAGGTCTGAACTCCCTAATCCTGGAAAAAAATACCTCGTTGAAACAGCATCGAGTGACCCTGATCCGCCAGATGGCCGAAGCGTTGGAGGCCGTCCACGAAGCCGGCTTCATTCACCGCGATATTTGTCCACGGAACTTCATCTGCACCAAAAGCGCGGACTCGTTGAAACTTATCGATTTTGGACTCAGCCTGCCAATGGAGAAAGCTTATATGCGCCCCGGAAATCGGACCGGAACTCCCAACTACATGGCGCCTGAAATCGTCCGTCGCCGGTCCACCAGCCAACGTGTCGATTTGTTCGCCCTGGGAGTCACGGCTTACCAGACTTGCGCTTTAACACTCCCCTGGCCTGGTGGAGACAATACGGGACTAGCAGCGATGCAGCACGGCGTCCACAAACCAGTCGACCTTCTGCAAATCTGCCCGGACTTGGATCCCACTTTAGCTGCCGCTATTACCCAGTGTCTGGAAAAGGATTCCAACCAGCGCCCCCAGTCAGCCCGGGAATTTCTAAGGAAGATACAGGGCGTTCCACTAGTTTGAAAGCACCGCGAGCTTGTCCTTGTGGGAGCGTTGAAAAGACTTTATACTGAATTGCTTATCCGTGTTTACAAGGCACGCGGCGGAAAACAGCCAACTGCTCAGCATAGAGGAGAACCGGCGATGACGATCGACAAAAGCCTTCGAGTTCGATCCGGACTGGATCGCAACCGCAGCGTTCTTAACCGCGCTGAAAGATTGGCCCGGCTGATGGAAGTTGACCGTTGGCGGGAAGGCGACCCGCCCATTGGCCTGCAAAAGGTACGCGTTGAGAAGCTGGCGCTCAAGAAGAAAAAGAAAGTCAAAAAGGAAGAAGAAGAAGAAACGGTGGAAGGAACGACTGTCGAAGAAAATCCAGCATCCTAGTCGTCGACAATCCATTCAGACAGGATTGAGCCCGGTGGGTTAATACGGTTGTAACGAATCCACCGTACTCCGACACCGGGGTTTTTGTGCACGTCACGACTGCAAACCCTTGGAAGTCCGTGATCAACGGGTCTGGCATCCTGGTAGATTGCATCTGGTTCCCGTGGCACGGCCTCTTGGCGTCTCGTATACTGAAGTATTGAAACGGGATGGGGGCCAGCTTGAGGAAAGAACCAATGTTCTCCAAGCAAATCGTTGTCGCTGCTGCAATTACCTACTTCTGTTGGTGGATGCCACCAATCGCAGCTGACACCATTATTCTCAAAAGTGGTGGGCAAATTGAGGGACAATTACTCAACCCCGGTGAGTCGCCACGACAACATTTCATTGTTGCAACTCAATTGGGTGGCAAGGTCACCCTGGCTGCCAACCAAGTACGAAAGATCCTTTCGAAAACATCCGTTCAGCAACAGTACGAACTACTGGCTGGCCGCATGCACGACACGGTCGATGATCATTGGAAGATGGCCGAATGGTGCCTGCAAAACGACCTCCTCTCCAAACGTCAGCTTCATTTACAACGCGTCCTTGAAATCGACCCGAATCATGTCGAGTCCCGCAAAGCACTCGGTTTTCATCACATCCAGGGAAAATGGACTCGGCCTAAAGAATGGATGCAAAACCAAGGGTACGTCTATTACAAAAGCCGCTGGTTGACTCAACAAGATTTCGACAGGCTACAGCAGAGGGAACAGGCCGAATTCGCGGCCAAACAGTGTCGCCGACAAATCAAGATGTGGCGTGGATGGATCGGCGGCCGCTTAGACCAGAAAGCCCGTGAAAAGATGCGAGCCGTCAACGATGTAAAAGCCGCACCCGCTTTTGCAGGTCTGTTGGAGAAAGAAAAAGATAACGGGCTCAAACGCCTGTACATCGATGTATTGTCAGACTTGGGTGGACCCCAAGCGATAGCTGCCTTGATTCGCTGCAGCCTGCAGGACCCCTCCGAGGCAATCCGGGACCGGTGCCTAGTAGAATTAGTGCGTCATCGATCTCCGGTGGTGATGTCCTCGTTCATCAAAACATTGAACCACAAGGATAATAAATTAGTGAATCGTGCGGCAGCGGGCTTGGCGCAAATGACTGATATGTCGGCTGCGTTGCCTTTAATCAATGCTTTGGAAACGGAACACAAATACATTGTCCAGCAGCAAAGTGGGGGAATTAATCCTACTTTTGGCACCGGAGGCGGAGGGCTGAATGTTGGTGGGGGACCCAAACTCGTCAAGCACAAGAGACGAAACGAAGAGGTTCTTGTGGCACTCGTAGAATTAACAGGGATGAATTTCAGTTTCGACCGCCAGCGTTGGCTCAACTGGTACGGGAGCCGGCAAGCGCCCGCCGATGTCAACTTGCGACGAGACCTCTAATCTTGAGATTGGCTCCCTTTGACTCGCTGGTGGACAATCCGGATCTTCGGATGAACCAACCCATTGCCCGGCAGACTGCCAACTAACTGGGCGTACCTGAAAGTCTTCTTTTCTGGATCCCCGGGAATTCGAAAGCTGTCGCCCTTCTGAAGGATCGGTCGTGATTCGATCACGTTACCGAACGCCCGTTCTCCGGCTGCCTGACAAGAAAACCAGCATCCTTTACCTTGCGAATCACTCAGATAGAACTCGGGATAGCAATGCCCGGGAACCCAGACCGTTCGTGCGGGAATATTTTGTGCTCGGCAAATCGCCACGAAGAGTGAAGTCATTTCTTCGCAATCACCGTTCCCATCATGCAAGGCTGCCAGGGCCCCTTTGAGTGGGCTTTCCTGGTATTGAACGTGGCTGCGAACCCAGTCGTAAATCGACTCGGCCTGTGCCCAGGCATTTGCTGATGACGAACCAATTCGCTGGGCAACTGAGATGATATCAGGGTGGCGACTTTCTATAGACGGACTCGGTTGAAGATAACGCCGGGCCGTTTGAGAACTCCTCCGGGGAGTTTGATACGTCTCAAGTTCATCTGTCCTGGTCGGGGGAATCTTCGTGACCTTGAAAGTCAGCAAAGCTTCTGCGGTTTCGCTGTCCTCCAGACGCGGCACTTCAATCACCATTTGGCGCACACCCTCGCGAAGATTGCGAAACTTGACTCGGCGAATCTGAGGCGACTTCACCTGCCGAACCAAGTGAACCGTTTGCTCGGGCCAATCCATGGGAACGGGCGTGCTGGCAAACACTCCTCGGCAAGGTCCTCCCTCAGCGGTAATGACGATGCCAATCTGCCAGATTTCTCCCATGGCCGCCGGGTCGGTGGCAGTGGTAGCTTCCTGACCGTAAAGAACCGGAGACAAAGTCGGCATCCATGGCAAGAGAAGGCAGAGGAGAGGAAGCAGGCGTGGCATCATTTCATTTTACACCGAACCGTAAGCGACGTCTTCAGGCACCTCGTTAGGTTCAATCAACACGAGTCAGTGTACGCACAAAGGTGACATGTGGTCTCCCCAGACCCGCCTTGCCTGTCAAGGATTCAGCCACAAAACGAACAGGTTTTCTCTGTTTCGGAATTTTGAAGCGATCGCCCTTTTGTAAGATGGGACGCACTTCTGATGTTCCACCAAAAGAAACATTTTCGGTCAGTTGACAGGGAATCCAATAACCCTGACCTTCATCATCGTGCAGATAGAACTCTGCATAGCAATGGTCCACTACCCAGACCGTGCGCGCCGGAATGCCTCGCACTCGGCAGAGGGCAATAAACAGGGACGTAATGTCCTCGTGATTGCCTCGACCGTCACGCAAAGCCGCCGCGGCCCCTTTCAATGACCCCCGTCGGTAATCAACCTTTTTCCTCACCAAGTCAAAAATGGCCTGAACAGATTTCCATATATTTTCCGAATCGGAATCGATTTCTTTCGCCAGGCGACGTATTTTCCGATCCGCCGTCTCTATCCGAGGACTGGGACCGAGATACTGCCGTATTTTTCGATTCAACCGGCGCGGAGCAACGAACAGGTCGACGTCTGCGGGCGTTTTCAATGTGGCGCGGGTAATGTCGAAAGTCACCAAAGCCTTGGCAATTTCGCCAGCAGGAAGAAGTGGTATCGAAACATGCATCTCCTCGATACCATTGGCAAGCTGGCGGTAACGCACTGACTGCACGTGATGCGTGAAATCCTCCTTCAGAATAGACACTTGTTGTTCGGGCCAATCGGTGGGCACGGGAATGGTTCCGTACAGGCCTTGGCAAGGTCCTCCCACGGCACGAATTTCCATTCCGACAACAAAACGTTTCTTAGATTCGGGACCAAAGTGAACGCCTTTAGTTACCTCTTGCTTGGTCAACTGTGCAGCCGTCACTCGGACGAGCCACAGGCAGAGAAAAACGGTTACCAAGGGGACCAAAGATCGGTTCATAAGACCTTGTCAACAAGAGGGTACCAGAGGCTTGCCGGAGCGTGATTTTCGCCGAAAGACCGCGTTTTAACCGGTTATTTCTGCGAATCCACCAAGCAAATAACAACCCGTCCCAATGTCACGGCAGACCTGGGAACCAGGAGGATTAACAAGGGTATTTACAACAGCAGTGCCACAGGACTATGCGTCGAAGTTCGTCAGATGTCACCGGCGAACTTCTATTACAAACACTGCAAACTCTGTTCCAACATCGTTCGGGACAAACGGCTGCCTTCAGGATGGAGCAGGGCCAGCTTGTCGCGAACGTTTGTTGAACACCCGTTGTCCGAATCGATCGTTTCGATTGATTTTACTGGACAGGTGTCAGAGGACCCTCGGTCACATTCGAAGGTGCTTGAATCGCTGCTCCAGCAGGCGCTGGAATAGTGGGCATACTGTATTCACTGCTGTAGGTGGGAAATTCCTGGCTGTAAACAGAAGTGTTTCCGTCCATGCAGGGAGAGGAACCCAAGCAGGGAGGACAAACCGCTGCGCCAAATCCCGACCACCATTGCTGGAAGTGGCCGCATCCGGTCATACTAACTGTTAAAACCACGCATGCGACCAGGATGTGAAACCGTCTCATAATCGATAGCTCCGTAAAGGAATGGGAAAAACAGAGCAAACCTGTTGGTTAGAAAACTCTACAACATATTGCGTGATGTGCAATTGAAACCTCGGTTTTTTTTTGCCAACATCATTTCGAATCGAGGGGCAGCGTGGTCTCGAGAGATCGCCCGCGCCAGAATCGTTATCACCGTTACAAGAGGTCTCTGGCAATGTCTGTTCCTCTCGCCTATCTGAATGGAGAATTCCTGCCAGAAGTCGATGCCCGGTTACCCTTCTACGACTCGGGATTCGTAATGGGTACAACCGTGACGGAGCAGTTACGTACCTTCGCAGGAAGTTTGTTTCAGTTGGATGTTCACTTATCCCGGCTTTTTCAAGGGTTGGAAACCATCGGTGTTCCCTCCCCCTTATCAAGGGACGAAATGTCGCAACGGGCCGAGGAACTTGTTGCAGCGAACAAGCGGTGGTTGAAAGCTGGTGACGACCTGGGGCTCTGTATTTTTGTTACGCCCGGTCCCTATCACACGATGGCACCTCGAGGAACAACAAAACCCACCATTGGAATGCATACTTACCTTCTACCGTTCCATCTTTGGGAAACTCAATACGCACAGGGTGTGCGACTTCTCATCAGTGATGTTCAAGATGTTCCAGCGAGTTGCTGGCCCAGGCAATTGAAATGCCGCAGCCGGATGCATTACTACCTGGCAGAGCAAGAGGTCCAACGCAAAATTCCTGGTGCCCGCCCCCTACTGGTGGACGAGGAAGGTTTCGTCACGGAAACTCCCACTGCCGGTTTGATTTGCTACTTTCAGACCACCGGTCTGATCGCACCACCAACCTCAAAAACACTTGCCAGTACAAGTTGGCATTACATCCGCAAATTGGCCCAGTCAGAAGGAATTGAGGTATTGGAACGTAATCTTACGCCTCAAGACGTCGCTTCTGCGACAGAAGTGATGCTAGCCAGCACGCCCTATTGCTTACTTCCCGTGGTGGAATTCCAAAACTGTCCCCTGGGCTCCGGGAAACCCGGTCCAATGTTCTCGCGGTTAATCTCCACTTGGGGCACAAGAGTCTCAGTCGATATTCGAGCGCAAGCCGCGAGCTATCGAGATCGGCCCTTCGTTGAACGAACGCCTTGAACGAGCAAGAGGGTGGTTCAGAAGTTTATAGGCCATCTCAAGATTTTTCTGAGACTCTTGTTTGAAGTTGCTGCCCTTGAGACTGACGGTCAAGGCGGTGATTGACAAAGAACACCAGACTCTCTTCTGGTTGAACCCGCCCAAATCCATCCGGGTCCCATCCAACGGAATGCCACGAACCTGGCAACTAATTGAGCAAATCAAGAGCATCTTGGATCGGTTTCAAGTAACCGGAGATGGCAATCCTGAAAATGAGGAAAATCGCCAGGATTGCAACCACGATCCAGAAAGCGAAGCCGACCAGCAGAACCAGTATGCTTAGAGCCGATTGGGCTCGTTCTTGATACTGTCGCGACAGCAATTCGGTGGATTCGGAGAGCCGTCCGGATTCTTCGCCGGTCTCAATCACATTCAGGAACTCGGCAGGATAACTTTCCGTTTTTCGGAGCGCAACGTGAATTTGTTCTCCTTGTCGAAGGATGGAATCAACGAAAGGAATGTGTCGAATAAAAAACAAGTTGCGCGTGCTCTTCTGAGATAACTCGACCGCTCGTCGAATCTCCATTCCCGTATTGCTGGTCAATGAAAGTGTCCACGCCATTCGTGAGAGGGCCAGCGTGCGGATCACCGGCCCCAGAACAGGTAGTCTTGCACACGCGTATCGCACAGGTCGAATCCAGAGAGCCCCTCGCGACGCGGAGTAGACCGCAATACCAACACCCAATGATACGATTCCGACGAATGTGACATAGATACTGAATCCGCGTCCCCCGACCAAACCCCATCCTAGAAAA
>PBTE01000160.1 GCA_002726515.1 Planctomycetaceae bacterium
ATGATGGTCGTTGCCGCAAGTTGTAAAAGAGGCCAGGCCATTCCGGCCAGGAATGTCCGCCGCAGTTTTATCTCACCTTCATAATGTTCTGCCAGGCGCAGGAGCACCTGGTCGACATTGCCGGTCTGCTCGCCCACATCGACCATTTCCTGGAAAAGATTCGGGAAGTAACCGCCCGTACGAGCAATCGCGTCGGCCATACTTTCCCCGGCCAGAACCGCATCCCGAATTTCGCTCACGAGCCGACGGTGTCCTCGAGGCCCTTTGTTCGCCTCGCCACTCCAAGCGCGTCGCGCATCAATCCCTGCCTCGAGCGAAGTGCCGAGTCGTTGGCAGATTTGTGCAAGTAGTTTGACGCGAATTCTTGGGGAAACTAACACCTTCTGCTGATTTTCTCCTTTGATTTTTGTCGCCTTTTTCTCGGTAGCATCCAGTCTAAGAATATTTTCTATACGATACCGGGCAGAAGCACCTCGACACAACTGGAGACCTGCTCGGAAGTGGTCCTTTTGGTGCGAACACGTTGTGATACAATGGTCCCGTGGGTCTTGTTGAAAAGCCCCCGAACGAGAATGCTTCAAATGAAATCTTGGGACACCGTGACGATCGTTGGAGTGGGGCTGATCGGCGGGTCGGTGGGCTTGGCGTTGCGCAAAAGAGGACTGGCCCGAAACGTTGTGGGAGTGGGACGAAACCAATCGAAATTGCGGAAAGCTCAACGACAAGGCGCCATCACTGCTGCAACCCAGGACGTGGAACACGGAGTTTCTGATGCTGACGTCGTGGTGATTTGTACCCCTGTCGAATCAATAGGTCCTTTCGCCGAACGGGCTGCTCGTGCTTGCCCAGCGGGCTCACTGGTGACGGATGCCGGTAGTACCAAATCAAATATCGTCGCATCGGTTCGACCAAAATGGCCACGTGAAGTGGGCTTTGTCGGCAGCCATCCCCTGGCTGGCAGCGAAAAATCCGGCTGTGAACATGGACAGGCCAATTTGTTTGAAGACCGGGTAACAGTTGTGACTCCGACAGCAAAGACTTCGGAAAAACACCTAAAAAAGGCAGTCCAGTTCTGGAACTCCTTGGGTTCGGTGGTAATCCAGATGTCGCCGAAACAGCACGATCAAGCAATTGCCATGACCAGTCATCTTCCCCATGTGGTCGCCTCGATATTGGCAGCCAGCGCTGGCAAGGACCACCTGCCCCTGGCAGCCTCGGGTTGGTTAGATACGACTCGCATCGCTTCTGGCAATGTCGATCTTTGGAAACAAATTCTGACAGACAATCAACCTCAGGTATTGAAAGCGATTGACAAATTCGAGAAAACGCTCCACTCGTTTCGGCGCGCGCTCCAATCAGGAAGACGTCAAACCGTGGCTCGCATACTTGCAAAGGGTAAGGAAAACCGTGACTCTCTGGGAAATTGATATCTACCCGGCCGAGGGGCAACCCGATCTTGCCGCAGAGCGCGTACTGGCTGGTTCCGAAGATTTAGGAATCCATCACCAGTTCAGCCTGACTGCCGCGCGGGGTTTCTTGCTGCAGGGCGAACTGGATGCTGAGCAGGTAGAATGCCTGGCCGGTCAACTGCTGTCAGATGAGGTGGTCGAAACAACGGTCGTCGCACCTGTTGGCGACCAACGGTTGCAGACACCACCTCGTGGAACTGGACGTGTAGTGCACGTTTTACCCAAGCCCGGTGTGACGGATCCGGTCGCTGATAGCGCCCAAGCGGCCATTGCGGATTTTCAGCTCAACGTCTCCGCGGTACGTACGCTCCGCAAATACTGGATCGAAGATTTAGAAGACGTACCTCTGCAGCGACTCTGTCAGAAGATTCTTGCAAATGATGCCATCGAACAGGTTGTCGTCGGACCACTTGATTTTAAGGAGTTGACTCTTGGATCCGATTATGTGTTTCAACTCATCACGACAAAAGTCTGTGAACTCAACGACCAGCAACTCATGCAACTCAGCCGCGAAACCCAACTCTATCTTTCGCTGGCCGAAATGCAGACGATTCAAGAACACTTTCAGAAATTGAACCGGGACCCGACAGACGTCGAATTGGAGACGGTCGCCCAAACTTGGAGTGAACACTGCAGTCACAAGACGCTGGCAGGCCGCATCGCCTATCGAGACCCGCAAGGTGAGCGGCGTTTTGAAAATATGCTCCGAGAAACTATTTTCGCCGTTACTCAAGAAATTCGCCAGCAACTCGGACCGCAAGACTGGTGTGTCAGTGTGTTTGAAGACAACGCCGGTATCGTGCGATTCGATGACGACTTCAATGTTGTCTTTAAAGTGGAAACACACAATCATCCGTCAGCGCTCGAGCCCTATGGTGGTGCGAATACGGGTCTCGGGGGAGTGATCCGGGATCCCCTGGGAACAGGACTCGGGGCAAAACCGGTTTGCAACACAGATGTCTTTTGTTTTGCTCCACCGGATACTCCTGCCGACTCGTTGCCACCAGGCGTTCTCCATCCACGGCGGGTCATGCAAGGCGTGGTCTCTGGTGTACGCGATTACGGAAACCGGATGGGAATTCCCACGGTGAATGGTGCAATTTATTTTGACGAGCGATACAGCGGGAACCCCTTGGTCTATTGTGGCAATGTCGGCATTCTGCCGCGCAGCAAGTCGCACAAGGAACCACAAGCAGGTGACTGGGTTGTCACCGTCGGTGGTCGGACTGGCCGCGACGGAATTCACGGCGCGACGTTTAGCTCAACCGAACTTCATAGCGAAAGTGAAACGGTGTCGGGTGGTGCGGTTCAGATTGGCAATGCGATTACCGAAAAGATGCTTTTGGACGTGATTCTGGAGGCGCGCGACAGGGGTCTGTACAGTGCCATTACAGATTGTGGAGCCGGAGGATTTTCGAGTGCCGTGGGCGAAATGGGGGAAGAAATCGGAGCCGAAGTCTGGCTGGACAAGGCACCCCTCAAGTACGAAGGCCTCTCCTACACCGAGATCTGGATCAGCGAGGCTCAAGAACGCATGGTTCTTTCCGTACCACCCGCGAATTGGGAAGAATTCCAGAAGTTGTGTCAATCCGAAGGCGTTGAAGCAACCATCATCGGGAAATTCGTGCCAACAGGTCGTTTGCAGTTAAAGTATAACGACGTTGAGGTGGCTGACCTGTCGATGACATTCCTGCACCAAGGCCGTCCACCAGTTGTCCGCGAAGCAATTTACCAACCACCATCCACGGCGCCCCTTCAACTTCCTTCCCAGATCAATTACGTCGAAAGTCTTCAGCAAATTCTGGGTTCTTTAAATGTGGCTAGTAAACATTGGGTCATCCGTCAATACGACCATGAAGTCCAAGGGGGCAGTGTTATCAAGCCGTTGGTGGGAATCTCGAATGATGGTCCCAGTGATGCTGCCGTAGTGCGACCAGTCCTTTCGTCTCGACGTGGTTTGGTGATCGGTTGCGGAATGAATCCGCGCTATGGTGATCTGGATACTTACCACATGGCAGCAAGTGCTATTGATGAAGCCATGCGAAATTGTGTGGCCGTTGGTGCCGACCCGGAACGCATCGCGCTGTTGGACAACTTTTGCTGGGGCAACACCGAAAGGCCGGAAACGCTTGGTTCGTTGGTGCGCTCTGCCATCGCCTGCTATGAGGTGGCCCAGGGGCTTGGTACTCCGTTTATCAGTGGTAAAGACAGCTTAAACAATGAATTCAGCTACCTCGATGAAAATGGAAAAAGGCAGGTCATTTCGATTCCTCCCACCCTCCTGATCAGTGCCATGGGACAGGTCGCGGATGTCCTCAACTGTGTGACGATGGATCTGAAAGAAAGTGGCAATCTGCTGTACCAGGTAGGGGTCACCAAGCAAGAGTTGGGCGGGTCGCACTTTAGCATGATTCATAATCTGACAGGAGGGAATGTTCCCCGCGTCGATGTCCCACAGGCAAAACGCACTTTCGCCGCTCTCCATCGGGCAATTCAGAACAATCTTGTTCGAGCATGCCACGACATGAGCGAGGGCGGACTTGCCGTCGCTGCAGCTGAGATGTGCTTTGCCGGTGGTTTGGGTGCTGAACTGTATTTAAATCAAGTCCCTTCGGACCTGAGTCAGGACGAAATGCCGCAGCAGAATACCTGCTTGCTTTTCTCGGAATCCAACTCGAGATTTTTATGTGAAGTTCCCAGGAACAAGGAAAAAGGATTCGAGCAAGCGTTGGAGGGTGTGCCCTGCGGAAAAATCGGCACTGTTCAAAGTACGGCCGAGTTAAACATTCAAATTGAGTCCGATGGAAAGCATCCCGCACAGACCATTGCACGCGTGAAAGTCGACTCGCTTAAAAAAGCTTGGCTGACACCTTTAGATTGGTAGGATAGAGATGCCTTCAGTAACCGTCTTAATCCTGAGAGCGCCAGGTACCAACTGCGACCGTGAAACCGCTTTCGCTTTCGAACGGGCCGGGGCTCTGGCAAAATTTGTGCACGTAAACCGTTTGTTGGAAAATCCTGGCCAACTTCCGGATTTTCAAATTCTTTGTTTACCAGGTGGTTTTAGTTACGGAGATGATATCGCGGCAGGGCGTATTCTTGCCTGCCAGATCAAAAATCATCTCGCGGAAGTCCTCCATGAGTTTCGTGAAGCCGGAAATTTGATCTTGGGCATCTGCAACGGGTTTCAAGTTCTTATCAAGTCCGGAATTCTGTTGGATGATGCGGCGGCAACTCTTACCTGGAACGACTCCGGAAAATTCGAAGATCGTTGGGTCCACTTGAAGTCTTCTCAGAACTCGAATGTATTCCTGGAAGGCGTAGATAAATTCTATCTACCAATCGCACACGCGGAAGGAAAATTTGTAGTTCGTGATACAGATACCCTGGGGACTTTAGACCAGAATTGTCAACTGGTTCTGCGATATGCGGATCCGGAAGGACGCTGCGACGGGGTGATTGAATATCCACAGAACCCGAATGGGTCAGTGGCCAATGTAGCCGGAGTTTCCGACCAGTCGGGGCGCATCCTGGGTATGATGCCCCACCCGGAACGTCATATCGATCCCACACACCATCCTCAATGGACACGGCGTAAAAACCAGGCAGAGGGTGATGGCCTACGGCTATTTCGCAATGCAGTGCGCTACTTTGAATGAATAACTCCGAAGATTCTTCGCCCTTGAAACAAACATTGTTTCGACCTTCCTGCGCAACTCGTTGAGAAACCGTTTCCGTAACCTGGATGACAGATTCTCCCGCTGGCTGGATTTCGACAGGTCAGCAGGTTTGTGTCTTTGCGGACCGTCACAACAAACAGCGTTCGGAAGTCGCTGCGTGTTTTCTCCTAACGCTGTTCGATGTCAGCCTTCACGCCAAAAAACATCATGTGCTGCCAGGGCAACCCGTCATACTCCCGAACCAACTGAAAACCGTTGTGTTCCAACTCTTTAGAAACTTGTTTTTTGCTCATCTTGTGCAGCGGTTTAATGGGAACCTCCGGATCTTCTTCACGGTATTCCACCAGCACCACCACCCCGTTCGGAGCCAATGACTCGCGCATGGCTCGCAACATCCGTCCGGGGTGTGAGAATTCATGGTACACATCGACACAAAGAATCACATCGATGCTTCCCGGGGGCAGCTGAGGATCAGCCACGGTACCCAGGACTGGATGGATATTGTCGATTTCTGCTTTGGCGGCGCGTGCCCGCAATAGAGTCAACATCTCCGGTTGTATGTCAACGGCCCATACCTGACCCTCCTGGCCCACAAGCTTTGCTAAACGCAGGGAATAAAATCCGTTCCCGCAACCCATGTCACAAACTTTCACACCCGATTGAATGCCCAGGTGTTTCAGCATCAGTGTACAGTTTTCTTCCTGTTGTCTTTCCGGACGAATTAGCCAGGGCGCTCCGTGGTAGGACATCGTTTGTGCAATTTTTCTGCCCAGATAATGGGTTCGTGGCGGAGGCAGTTCCTCTGCGGTATGTAGTGGGCTGACAGTCACCAGCGCCGCTACCCAAACCAAATACAAAGAGAAAGATCGCTTTAGACAACTTGGAAATTTGCAACTCATGGCGTGAAAATCTCTTGCCCGTGTTGAGGAACCCCGTTTTCCCGTTCTGCAAATCTCTTCAGCGGGCCAATCTCCCGGCCGAATGCCTTCGACGGTTGCCACAAGGTGGCAATGACAGCTGATCTTCACATCGCCAGACGGTTGCAACCGGGCTACCTATTATTCTCGAAATGGCTACCGTCCCGCAAGGCACACGATCCATGAGCCAGCCAGGGATCGGCATGCACTGCTAGCGGTGAGGTGTTTGACAACCTTTGAATCGGCGTCAAACAAAAATTTCCTCGACTCGTTCGAACATCCTAGCGAATGAGACTCGCGAAAGGTAAAACTCGTTGCTTGGACCCGGCCCGGGCTGAATGGACGACGACTCAAAACCGAGGGAAAACAGGCTTGCACTTTGCGCATACTGTCGACCTGTACGGATTCGGGACCAGTGTTGCCACAGCGTACGCTCCGAACTGGCGCCACCTTCGGGCAAGGGAAGTTGGCTACTTTTGGGACATTGGGATCGTGGCAGCCATTAATTCACCGGTGTGGGCAACAGGTCTGTTTCACTTTCTGGTTCTGGCGTGGAAACAGACGCACTTGGAAGATCAGTCAAGGAGCCCAAGCGACCGCTCCCTGACCCGCCGTCAAGGCAGTCACCTCCATAGACAGGATAGTCGTGATCGTACGGGCTTTGGCAGATGGAACACCCCAGGAAGAGGCAACACACTCCTGTCAAGGCGAGCGAGTAGAGGGCACGGAACATGGCTGTCCTTTTTGGTTGAAGGTTCATTACGCGAACAGCGAAAATGATGAGAATTACACACTTTTCCAACGAAACCTGTTTTCTCTTCCGCCAAAAAAAAGAATCGGTTTCGTAAAAGAGGAACTTGAGCGAGCCTTCGCTGGTTATAGGGACGTCCGCTAGCGACGCATGCTCGTTTGGGATCCCACAGAATGAGGCGCCGGTCCACGGCGATCATCACACGACTGAAGACGTCAACAACGCAGGAGTTTTAGGCCAGGAGTGATGCGATCCGTTGCGAATCAATTCCATCAGTTCCAAGTACTTCGAAGATTTCCTGGATCCGTTCCCATTCATCGTCAGCGATCAAATGAAATTCATCGCGGTCTAATTCCGGGGGAACCGGGATTAAACGCAAATAAAACGTTTCGGGATGTGAACAGAAATATTGCGTCGCATTTTGACGAATCTTCGGGTCGACAATCTTCTCATCCATTTTCAGCAGTGTTTGAGCGCGACACCAATCGGTGAAGACACCCAAACGCGAGTGCAGAACGGGACGACCGTCACCAAAACAATACCCGATGTAATCACATGCTGCATTTGCTTCAGCGGCAACAATCAGGCGATCAATCAAGACCGGGTCGACAAATGGATTGTCCACCGACACACGGATCACGCCTCGTGCAGGGTACTTTTTCAATGCACAACACACCTGTTTTAGACGATCATTTTCATCGACGACGAGCAATGACACGTCCGGCGGGAGTTGCTGGACGTCACAGAGAACTGCATCCTGTCGGCTCAGGACTACAACAATTTGATCGGCTCGTTGTACATCCATGACCCGCCGAACCACCCATTCAAGCAAGGTGTGGCCGGCAAATCGCCGTTCGGCGAGTGTAGCAATGACGGAGTTGCACGAACTAGCCTGGTACAAA
>PBTE01000161.1 GCA_002726515.1 Planctomycetaceae bacterium
CGGATCGACGAGGGTTTCTCGCAGAGTAGTAGACGTAGAAGAACCCGTTGTCTTGGTAGCCGGGGTCGAAGGCCAGACCAAGCAATCCCTCTTCATTTCCACCTTCATTTACCCGCCCGATTATATCCAGAAACACCGAGGACTCGGGCGCGTCCTGCCGATTCGGGAAGGTGCGAATCAACCCCTTTTGTTCTGTGACGTACAGAACATCCCGGCCATCGTTGGGTTGTACCAAGCCCGTCAGTCGGCGGAACTTCAGGTTGGGAAAGGACTTGGCAACTGCCATGGGTTTTAGCGGAACAGAAGCTGGCGGAGGGACGGTGGCGGCTTGGCGAGTGGGTGTCTGCTGCGAAGTGACTGGCGTGGCCGTAGACCTGGGATTATCTGTCACCGATGGTTGAGCTCGCTCCGGCGATGGCGGAATATGTTTGGTACTCTCCTCCGCCGGTAGCAACAGGGTTGGCATTGGGGCCGCTGTTGGTTGGACGATTTTAGTGGATGGTGATTCCAAAGTAGGACTGGGTCTCCCCGGTGTCACCGGACCACCGCAGGCGGCTACGGCCAGAGCTAAGACGACAGCTACCGCCAGCGGAATCGGGTTCAACATAGGATTATATTATGTCGAGTCAATCGTTCAGCCCGCAGCGGCCAGCGCCGGGAAGATGACATCCTTGAACGCAGCCAGTTCCCGATGGGGATAATCGTAGGTTGCCGAGGTCATCAGATACAGGTGGTCGATGCCGTCGGCCTGGGCTTGGAGCACCCGTTGGGCGCAGTATTCCGGCGTTCCGATGAGACCGATGACGTCGCACATCTTGGCCAGAAGATCGTTGGGCAGGAATTGGCAGAGTTCCTTGGCTCTCTCCCAATCCTCGGCGTGAATCACATCGGGATATAGCTCGTTAAGCTCTTCGGGGATGTCCAATTCCCCGACATCGATACCGGCGGCCTTGAGGTACTCGTTGTGGGAGCCCTCGATGATTCGCTGGACGCACATGGGACGGACCAACTCCCGAGCCTCGTTCTGGTCCTCGTGAATCACGGTAGTAGCGCATTGGATTATCTTCAGTTCTTTGGGGTCTCGTCCGGCCCGCCTCGCCCCTTCATTCAACCGCTGCCGTGCGATTTCCACGGCCTTGGGATGGATGCCGACCTGGAGCAGCACTCCGTCGGCCACCTCTCCCGCGACCTCAGTGATAAGAGGTCCAGTTGCGGCGATGTAGATAGGCGGAGCATCGTCTCCACCATGGCGCATCCGACTGACGGCTCCGTTATAGGACATCTCTTCTCCGGATAGGATGGTCTTCAAATCCAGGACCGACCGGCGCATCTGCCTTACGGTGGCGGGTGGGACGCCGATGGTTTGTACCGAACTGAACCCTCGGCCTATCCAGAACTCTATCCGCCCCGGCGCCATTTCCGCTACCGTTTTGGCCGCCGATGCGGTGACGGAGATATGCCGCGTCACCGGGTTCAGGACCGCAGCGGAGATTCTGATTCGCTGGGTTGCTTGAGCAGCCACCGCCATGCTGACGAATATGTCCCGCTCTAATAACTGGGAATCCAGCATCCCGACGCCGTCAAATCCGGCATCCTCACATTGTTTGACGAAATCAGCTACTTCGGTCACCGGGCCGCAAGGCGGTACCCGCAGGTCAATCTTGATTGCCACTTATTTCACTCCCTTTGCTGGTGATGGGGTTATTGTACCCAAACCATGGCTACCGAGGCGAGCGTATCGGCGGTTGCGGCACAAGCTTGGCAGTCCGCCGCTTCGGAAGTTGTGTGCAGTCAAACTTTTAGAGTTGGTGATTTTTCCGCCGGTTTGGATGCAATAATGGGGTTCGGCCTTGGGTTGCTTCTTTGTAGTGAGTCCTTAATCGGCGAGATAAACGTACCTCAATAAGGGTATATTCATCGGAACTAGATGGTAATCATAGACGTTGGGCTTGATCAGTATCTTACGGCTGGTTTCGTGCCACATCGGGACCCATGGCGCGTCATCGATTATCATCTGTTCGATGCGATTGTATTGCTCGAACCGCAAGCTCTGGTTCGGCTCTATCCGGGCCTTTTCGAGTAGGGAATCCAATTCGCTATTGCTGTAACTACCACAATTGTTGGAACTTTCACTGTGGAACAAGATATCAAGGAAACTCTGGGGGTCCGGATAGTCGGCGATCCAACCGAGGGAAAACATCTGAATATTGCGAAGCTGCAATTCTTGCAGGAAGGCGGTCCACCCGCTTCGACGTATCTCCACTTCTATCCCCAGGGTCTCCCGCCAAGATTGGATGATAGCCTTGATGTCCAAGTTCACAGGACTTTCCAGGTCCCCAGAGACTGTCAAAATGATGGGAGGGACGTTGTCCGGATCGCCTTCGTAGCGCGACTCGCCAAACAGCTTTTGGGCGGTTTCTGGGTCGTATCTATAGCCATTCAGGTCTGGCTTGTAGGACGGAAATCCCGGCGGAATGACACCCTTAGCCGGCAACACTAGACCGCCCAATATATTGGTTGCTATCTCATTTTTGTCGATCGCGTGATTCAAGGCTTGGCGGAATTTGCGGTCGTCGAATGGAGGCTCGTTCACGTTCAATCCAATTAACGAAACACTGAAGATTGGAGGAGTTGTCATGATCTCGGGGCGCAAAGGATTCCAGAGGGCTAGGACTTCCTCCAGATCGTCAAATCCAATCTCAGAAACGTGAATCTCGTCGTTCTCGTACATATCCACGGCGTTGCCAGCCCTGAGGATAAATCGAACTTCGTCGAGATATGGCGGACCCAGATGATAAAATTCGTTGCGGCTCAGTACGATGACTTCGCCTGGGTCGTAGCGGTTTAATCGGAAAGGACCGGTTCCGTTGGGAATTAGGAACCAATCATGGGGGTTGGCTTCGACATTTTTGCGATCCAGCACAAAACCCGTTGGATAGGTTAGCTTGGTGAGGAAATAGGACTTGGGGGCGTCCAGAGTCAGTTGAATGGTGTAATCATCGATGACTTCCAACCCTTCGATCGTCTGGGTTTTGCCGTCCAATTTGGCTGGCACGCCGATGATGTCTCCCAGGTACAAGGAGGCCACCGAAGATTGAGTTAGGGAATCCGTAGCGCGCTCCAGGGACCACCGTATGTCCTCAGCGGTCACGAGTCTGCCGTCATGAAATTTAGCGTCACGGCGCAATTGAAACTTGTAAACCCGTCCGTTTGCACTGACGTCCCAACTTTGGGCCAGGTCCGGCATCAGTTCCAATTCAGGGCTCATGGTCACCAGCCCACCGAACACTTCGTAGACGATAGTCGCGGATAAGTCATCGGCAGTTACGTGGGGGTCCAAGGTAGGTGGATCGGAAGAAAGCTGAACTAAGCTACCGCCCCTAGTAGGGCTTAGAAGAGTGGATTCCACCACTTCCAACGACCCGAACTCAGTAAAATTGTGGCCGGGGAAAGTACACGTGAAGTGGTAGATTCCGGCCCGAGGGGCGTTAAACCTCACCTCTCCCGCTTGAGCCGGATCTAAGAGACCGATCTGAGCGATGATCCTGGGGTCTCCTTGAAGTATCCATTCGGCGCGTGGGCCGGCCTCAGTCCCGGCTACAGCTACGTCATCTTTCGTACCTGGTTGCACTAAAACCCAATTGTGCTGGTTGACGCTGGACGTGTTATTGAGCTGTACGGTTACTTTGGCTCCAGCGGGCACAGTCAGCCGGTCTTGATCAAACTTGAGAGAGTCACCTACAAAGCCTATTTCAAGTGTGGGTGTTCGTGACTCTTCAGCAACTGTCCTTGCTGGCGCTTGACTTGGCGCAGGAGTGGCGCTGGTCACCGGTAGGCCCTCGATCTTGAATGTGCTGAAGGAATAATCCATCATGGGTTCTAGTTCAGCGAATTTCTCCTTTGGTACCAAGTAGCTGGCACTGAATCCGATCCGGTTGTTGTGCATGACGACGAAGCGCTTCGCACGCACTAGATCCCCCACAGCGCTTGCGGTGATGACCACGGCCGGTAGCCCTTGGGCAGTTACGATATTTTCACGATCAATAAGCTCGAAACCAGGTGTCGACTCTAATACCGCCAATACTACATCCATGTATTTTTCAAGGGACCACTCTGTGTTACCCAAAGCGGTTGCGTCTTCCTCTGCGATCGCGAAAACGTGACCCGTGTCGTCCACGAATTGAGCGGTTATGTCTAGCCCGTCTGTTTCCAGTTCCTGCCAGAACGCTGGCCTCTCTATCGTGAATGGGTATCGAAGACTCTCGTACAGTTCCATGGGTCCGAAAGGAGTGTCTAGTATGGGAGTTGGGGCAGCGATCTCGAATGGTACAGCGTCAGCGGGAGCCTCGGACACACTTAAGATATAGCCGCCTATTCCCCCCAGGGTAGCGTCGGTAACCACGATGGTGTATCGGGCTTTACCCGGAGCGCGAAAAGTGAGTTTGGAGTCGGTGCCAAATATTCCTCCTCCGATGTCGTCATCTCCCACATCTCCCGTCGATTCGTCGTAGTCCACGGTCAAGATGGGGTCCAGGTTCATCGACTCCACGGTAATGTCGACGGTTTCGCCTTCGTCTAGATTTAGGTAGAAATAATCGATATCTACGGGATAATCCATGCTTGCTCGTATGGTTTGTCCAACATCTAAGTACTTCCCATCTTGCAAGTCTTTGTAGGGGGCTAGACCTTTGTTGCTCACGAGTTCAAAACTTCCCCGGTTGCTACCGGGCAAAGTGACCAAAGCGAAGTGAGGGGCGTCCAAGGCAGCTTCCGCCGATCCGCTTTCGATCCCGGTTGAACCGACGTCGGATTCGATTATTATGTCGCCGAACGCGTTAAGCAGATACAAGGCAACGTCGTCCTCGCTGTCTACTTTGAGGTCGATCGAGGCTCCTAATGGCTCATTTATCACGTACACGGCGGTGTCCCAGAAGCTAGTTAGGGTGCCATCGCTTTCTAAGGCTCCACCGGACAGAGGCACCTGCTGATGGGAGAGGCCGTCGACTTCCTCTCCGGAAATGAGTTGTGTGACCCGAGGTAAGACATCTGCGGTAGAAGCCACGATGCCGAATTGGGCTTCGCTAAACTTAAAACCGGAGACGCATGACATCGCCGAACTCAGAAACGAGGGCTCCTCCGCTTTGACTGCCCGCGACGGAGGCGTCGGTTTGGAAATAGGTCATTCCCAGACCTTCCCACTCTCGTAGCCGCGATAAAATCCCACGAGTTATAGTCGGCTGTGGGAACTCCTCTTCTTCCGCAGGATAGCCAATTAAGAAGAGCTCGCTGCCAATCACCGAATCTTCCCCATCCGTCAGATCCAATGGCGAGATCGAAGTGTCCAATGGGCCGACGATTGCCAAATCACCGAGAGGATCGGTATTCATCACCGGGGCTTCCAGAAATTCGGACCCGTCCGGGAACGTGACCCGTACCTGTTCGAAAGGCCATACGACGTGGGCATTTGTTAGCACGTAGTTGCCTTCTATCAATATGCCGCTGCCGGTTCCGGTGGGCGTGTCGATGAACGCTAATGATGGGGAGATTAGCGTGAAAATCTCGGCTGGAGACAGCGGCGATGGAGTAGGCACAGGGGTAGGTTCGGGTGTGGACGTAGGCACTGGAGTGGGCGTTGCTTTCGGAACGGGTGTTGCCGTAAGAACCGGCATTGCTGTTGGAGTAGGTTCAGGTGTTGCGGTTGGGAATGACGAGGGTGTGGGGTCAGATGCGACGGTGGCGGTTGGAGGGGTTTGGGTGCAAGAAGTACCAAACGCTAGGATCAATAGTAGGATTCCCGCGAACCGTGTAAGTACCCTCATCGCCGTCTCCTTGATCGATAAATGGTTCTCTTTGAATGAATCGATTCATCGTCGTAGTTCTGCGAAATGCGTCTAAGAACCCGAATAGTGGTAACGCGGCCAGGTACAGCGGCTAAGTATATCAGAGGCAGATGCGTCGTGAATTTTCCAATGATAATCGGGGGGATGAACAGCCACGCACTGGGTCTATACGCCGTAAGCCGCATACCGCGCGTCAGTACTTCCCCTTGCCCCCGGTGATCCTGGCGCCCCACATGAAGGCCACGGCCACCGAAATCATTACGACCGCCAATGAGAAGGCCATCATGTAGTCGCCTTGTTTGTCGTACAAGAACCCGCCCAACATGGGTCCGGCCATGATTCCGACACCCCGTCCACTCTGGACGATTCCCATCACCGAACCCAGATTAGAACTGGGAAACAGGTCGGCGGCTTTGGCTCCCACGGCCAGCCCGGCGATGCCGTCGCTTAGACCGGTGAGTCCCACGAAGAGGGCCAAGGGCCAAAAGCTATCCCCGTCGCCTAGTACTAGCACAGTTAGGATACCGGCCACCTGCATCCCCATTCCAACGGTGTAAATCAGTTCCCGGCCCACGAAATCGGAAAGGGCTCCGGTGAGGGGCCGGCCTCCCATGCTGATTAATCCTACCGCTCCGATGGTGGAAGCCGCTTGCATGGCCGTGTAATCCGAGGCTACAAAGAAAGCGACAAGGTGGAGGATGGTCATCTGGTGGCCTAAAGCAGCTAAAGTACGAGCCGATACCAGACACCAAATCGGCGCACCCCTTAAAATTCGCCGGAAGCTCTCATGTCTTGCTCTGTGATCTTCGAAGACCGGGGCTGGGTCCAGGGACCCTCCCGCTTCTGCCGGCGTTTGATAGGAGCCGTTTGCACGTTCATCTATGAGATTGGATTTCTGGGGTGGGCGCCGCTGAAAAAAGAAGTTCGCTGGGGCGGCCAACAAAAAGAAAATTGGACCCAGAACCCTGAGGGTTCCCCGCCACCCGATTGTCAGGATCATCAATTGGGACAATGGTACGAAGATTGTCTGTCCCAAAGGATTTCCGGCATCTGCAAAGCCTAATATCCTCCCACGGGATTGAGGGAACCAGGGAGCTAGCACGGCCGTCGCCGTGAAGGACGACAAGATGGTTTCTCCTACTGCCACTAGGACGCCATAGAAAATAAAAAGCTGCCATAAATCCGACACGAAACTACTGGCCAAGAAGGCTAGTAGAATCACCAGTCCTCCCGCTGGAAACAAATATCTGGGACCCAACCGGTCAAGTAGGTTTCCCACCAGGGGGGCTACGATAGCTCCTGTTAGACCTCCTACGGAAAATATCGCAGAGGTAGTAAACGCGCTACGGTCAAAGTTGACGCGAAGCGCGTGAAACAGCACCGGAGCACTGTTTTTTATGCCGCCTTCAACAGCCAGATTGGTGAAGGCCAGCGAGAATATAGCCCAGCCGTAATGGGCGTTGTCTTTTATTTTCCGGACGGGTGTTTGCAGCAACTTCTAGAGCCTTTTCATCGAAGTATTCCGACGGTTAGCAGACAGTTTGGTCAGCAAAGTAGCATTGGCGCAGGGACAAGCGGGCTACCTGACGGGAGCCCAGGGGATTATACATCTTGGAAAGGGGGAAATCCCCCCAACCCCCCTTTACGAAAGGGGGCCTTTGCTTGATAGGGCCATGTGGCTAGCAGATAGCTTGGTCTGCTGGATAGCATCGACAATGGTTAAGCAGGGACCGTGCCAAGAGCCCAGAGGATTCTAGATGGTGCATAGGGGGAAATCCCCCAACCCCCTTTACGAAAGGGGGCTTTGCTTGATGGCATCATGAACTTAGGGAGATGGGAGTGACCCTGCGGGCCGGGC
>PBTE01000162.1 GCA_002726515.1 Planctomycetaceae bacterium
CGAACTGGCGCGGTGCATCCGTGAAAAACGGCTTTCCGCCACGGAGGTCATGCAGGCGCACCTGGCACAGGTTGAGCGAATCAATCCGCAAGTGAACGCAATGGTTACACTCCAGTGTGAACAAGCACTGGCTGCGGCGAAAGCATCGGACGAGGCTGTCTCCCGGGGTGGTGATTTGGGGCCCTTGCACGGTTTGCCTGTGGCTCACAAAGACGCAGTGCATACGGCCGGCATCCGGACAACCTTTGGTTCTCCCATTTTTCGAGATTTTGTCCCCCAGGAAGATGCCCTCATTGTGGAACGCCTTCGCGGCAGCGGGGCAATCACAATTGGCAAAACTAACCTGCCTGAATTCGGCGCCGGATCGCAGACGTTCAACCAGGTGTTCGGGGCGACTCTGAACCCTTACGACACGACAAAAACTTGCGGCGGGAGTAGTGGTGGGGCGGCCGTGGCATTAGCTTGCGGAATGCAGCCACTGGCCGATGGAAGCGACATGGGAGGGTCCTTGCGCAATCCTGCCAGCTTTTGCAATGTGGTGGGGTTACGAACGTCACCGGGACGGGTTCCTGTGTGGCCGGCACCCGTGGGCTGGTTTCCGATTTCGGTGCAGGGACCCATGGCAAGGACCGTACAGGATGTAGCCTTGATGCTGAGCGCTATCGCCGGCCCTGATCCGCGCTCCCCGATTTCAATTTCCGAAACGGGAGATCGGTTCAGGCGTCCACTGGAGCGAGATTTTCAGGACGTTCCCATTGCGTGGTGCGATACTTTGGGAGGGCTGCCGTTCGATCCACAAGTCAAAGCCGTGGTGGATGGCAACCGAAGTGTATTTCAGGCATTGGGCTGCAAAGTGGTTGACGAAGAACCTGATTTTCGGGATGCAGACGAGATATTTCGTGTGTGGCGCGCGTGGAGGTTTGAACTGGCCTTTGGAGGTCTGTTGAAAAAGCATCACCATCAAATGAAGGATACGGTCGTCTGGAATATTGAAGAAGGTGCCAGGCTGACCGGACCGGAGATCGGTCAAGCCGAGTGCAAACGGACTGAACTTTATCATCGCGTGCGACAATTCATGGAACGTTTCGAGTACTTCATTCTGCCTGTGAGCCAGGTTCCTCCCTTTGACGTGAATCAACCCTACGTCACAGAAATTGACGGGGTCGAAATGGAAACCTATATCGACTGGATGAAATCGTGTTACTTCGTTACCGTGACCGGATTGCCGGCGATTTCAGTCCCCTGCGGATTTACAACCGGAGGGCTTCCTGTCGGAATTCAAATTGTCGGGCGGCACCAGGATGATTTCGGTGTACTGCAATTGGCACACGCGTTTGAATTGGCAACCGGACACTGGAAAAGAAAGCCGTCTTTGTTGGCAGACTAAGGCTTTTCGATATGCCAGATTCCCGGGGCGATCCCCGCAGGCATCCCTTTCACACAACTGAACGGTTGCGGGGTGAACGGGGCTCTTTAGTTTTGGCTCGGTAACGTTTGCAAAAACGCAAGCAGATCGGCGGCCTGTTGGGCTGTCAAGTCCTTGAGAACCTGGTCGGGCATCAAGGACTTGTTTTGCCTTATTAACTCGTCGATGTCCTCTGACGCAATGCGCACCTGTTTGCCACCGGCCTGTTTTAAGGTCACAAAGTCGTCGGTACGTTCTTCGAGCAGTCCCGCGAAAATCTGGCCAGCGAAAGTGACGATCGTATAGGCCTCAAACTTTTCGTCAATCTTTTTTGAAGGGTTAAGGAGGTTTTCAAGGATCTGGTCGCTTGTTGTGTCTGCTTTCATGCTTTTCAGGTCGGGTCCCACGTCATACCCTCTCTGTTGGTATCGGTGGCAGCTCAGACATGACAGGGTGTCTTTTCGCATGAACAACCTCTGGCCGCGCAAGGCGTCACCCGCCAATTGTAGTATTTGAGTCGGATCAATATTTTCTCCCAAGCGTTGCGTGCGTTGTTCCTCGGGCAAGTAACGTTCGAATAATTTGCCGGCGGCACTCATCTGAAATGTCTCACCAAAGGCGTGTTGCTTGGCTCGTTCCTGTAACTCGGGCGACAGTTGATTGTTGTCGATGGCAGCGACCAGCGCGAGCGCTCCACTGCTGGTATTGAGAAGCTCGTCCAGCAACGGTTCCGAGTTTTCCGGAGCGGTTGTGGAGAGGGTGACGATTGCCTTTTGGACGGGGTCCGGCGGACTGTCGGCCGGTCCCATGGATGTGATCCACTCCCGCAGAAGTTGTAATCCTTCCCGGTCCACCCGGTGTGACCCGACACGGGGCATGCGGCCGCCGATGAGAGTGGACATGCGGTAGATGATGACGGAATGATGGGCTGCGCCCGGCGCGATGAGCCGGGCACTGTTGAGTCCGAAATCGCCGTGCAGGGGTTTCTGGTCGATGGTTTTCGTCTGGTCCGTTGTCATGGACCGACGCAGGTTCATCTGGGCATTGCCGCCGCCTGCGGGTGAATGGCAGGAGGAGCAATTGACGTGCAGGTAGGACCTTGCCCTGGACTCCAGGTCGGCGGTTGGATTGGATGGGTCGGGCATCGAAGTAAAGGTTTCCGGCGCATCAGGCAACAGGCTGGAGGTGGGCGCTTGACGCTGGCCGGTGGTGTCGGTAACCGCCGCCAGGCGCTCTTCGATGTCTGACTGCTGTTCAGGTGACTCGTTGTTGTTGATTTCCTTTGTGATCTGGGCCTGCCAATGAGTCGAAGCCAGGTCTTTCCAGTCCACTTCCAGTAAACCGAGCCTTTCAAAGTGTCGTAATTGATTGTAGGGGTATCCGTCGTAGTTGTGGGATCGATTCAGTTGTGGTGTGGTGATCCCTAAAACAAAATTGGCTGCCCGAGAATGGCAGCCTTCGCACGCGCTGCGGCTGGGGACATGCCAGCTCCGCTCGCCGTGACGGCCAGCAAAGGTCTTGGATGTGCCCATTTTATCGACGAGTAGAGCATCGGATTGATCGTCATTCCAGAGGTAGGAGTAACCGGCCCACTCGTTGTTTTGCAGGGTTAGCAGTCGCGTTTCCAACCAACGCGGCGAATTCTCTTGGTCGGACTCAGGTTCCCAGGCGAGGGATTGGCCCAGGACCGTTCCTTCGGGGAATTCCCAGTTGGCAGAACTCTTAAAACCTATGGTCGGGAGTTCCCAGCCTCCTCCCTCCTTCGCCACGGCGGGTAGGGCCATGAATCTGGTGGCCTGGGCGCCGTCGTGCCAGCCCGGGGCGTTGACGGAGTAGCGAATGATACCAGGTTGCAGTTGATGTTCACCTGTGGAAGTGAATAATCCTGTTTCGCTGAGCCGGGTCGGGAAATCGACGGGTTGCTCCAGCAGGGGATTCCGCTCCAGGCGATAGAAGCCATCTTGCTGGTGCCCGGCGATCAAGAGTTCATTGTCACTGTCTTCGGCAAAGCAGGTGATGCTTAACGTCGTGTCCGCAATCTCTCGGTGCCAGACGATTTTCTGGCCATTGTGTTTGGCCGCCCAGATTTTTCCAGTCGAATAATCTCCGTAAACATAGGCACCGACCAGTTCGGGAAATTCACTACCATAGTAGACGATTCCCCCGGTAAGGGACCGGGCTTCGGCGTGATGATGTTCGATCGTAGGATGCACATGGGGAGTCGGACCGAGTTGGCGCTGCAGATAGAACGGGTGGCTGCCTTCGTAGACACTCCAGCCGTAGTTTGCCCCGCGCTCTACCAGGTAGATCTGTTCCCAGAGGTCCTGCCCGTTGTTTCCCACCCAAATGTGACCGGTCTGGCGATCCACCGCAATTCGCCAGGGGTTGCGCAATCCGTAGGCCCAGGTTTCCGGCTGAGCGCCCGGCATGTTCACGAATGGATTGTCTGCCGGAATGGAGTATTCGTTGGGGGCGACCGGGTGGTCGACGTCAATTCTCAGCACCTTACTGAGAAAAGAATCCAACGGCTGGCCTGTGAGATTCGTGTCCGAATCGGAGGTGCCATCCCCCGAAGTGACATACAGCATGCCATCGTTGCCGAACGCAATTGCCGCACCGTCGTGGCCGTCGGACGCCCAGGCGATGATCAGTTTGGCTGAGTCGACGTCGAACTGGAACGGCGCTTCGGTCTGCATGGTGTATCGCGTGATGCGAACTTGTTTTTCACCGTCAGGATCTTTTTCGTTGCTGCCGATGTAGACCCAGCCGTTTTCCCGGAAATTTGGATGGAAGGTGATGTCGTAAGCCATTCCCCTGGATGTGTAATCGATGAGGGTTTTCAGCGAACCCGTGCTGCCGCCATCAGTGTCGACCTGCAGCAACTTGGGTTCTTCTTCGCCGCTGATCAACAATTGCCGAGAACCCGGAACAAATCGCATGGCGATCAGGGATTTTACCGTCAAATCGGGAAGTGCTCTGACAACGCGAAAGGGTGCTGGCGGATCCGGAGAACCGATCACTCGAGACGTCTTCCAGGGCGGGAGCGGATCATTTTGCTTTGACCCCCGGTCTTGCGGACCGAGAAAACGGAGCGGGGCGTAATCTTCGTGCCGGTGGAAGTCCAGTTGCTGCAAGGGTGCGCAGGTGGAAAGTTCGGGTGTATCATCTGCAAGGTTGTAATCGTAACGACAGATGGCGAAATGCCAGACTTCCCCCACTGTTGGTCGTCCCCCGGTACGAACGAAATCGGTCCAGGGAATCTTTCCTTCGACGGACCAACCCCGATCCTGGTCGCTTCGCATGTTGAGCGTTCCGCGCTGTATGACCTTCGATTCAAAATCAAAAGGCTGCGCGCTCTTGAAACGTTCGAATAAGTCTCCTTGCCTCTGCGGGATAAACATGTCCAGGTGGGTTCCACCAGCGGTGACATGGAATTCATAGTAGCCCGGTTCGGAGGCGCCCGGTTTAAAGAACAGTTCAAGCACATCGTTGTACCATGTTTTACCATCCCGCTGATCGATATCGGCGAACAGGTCCTTGTCTTCAAGGTCGGCAAAAAAATACAGATGCTTTCGGTCCCACAGGAGTCGGGCGTGAGTCGCGGTTCGAGGTGGCTTGGCCTGGTTCCCCTGCCACGGAAGGTAGAAATGATCGATTGGCCGAGCATTTTCCCAGGCGGGTTCGTCCGCGCGGCCATCGATGATCGGGGGCGAATCCGTCCAGTGACATTCGAAGGGAGTCGGGGCCGGCTCCTTGCCACCGGCGTGGTCACCCCAGGCGAAAGTTTCGCAGAGAATGTTAACAAGTGCACAAGCGAAGGTTACTTTGGCGATGGTAGAGATAGTGCAGCCTCTCGATCAGTGCTTTCTTTTATTGACTGAAAGAACCGCTGGCCGGGATCAGCAACGTTGCCTGTTAACGGTGAAGGAAAACCGACGCGCGTGTTTCAACGGGGAAATATTATAGCACGAAATGACGTCTCCTGATGTCATGACGCCCGCGGGTTGTCCGGTAGCAGCCATCCTGGAAGGTACTCCGCGGGACTGACGGGTGCTTGCTGGCAGGCTATGTGGGTTGGTCATTCCCAACATCAGGAGGCAAGCGCGAAGTCATTTGCAGGCGAGGTCTCGACAGAACTAGGGTGCCGAAAGATGAATTTTATCAGCCGCACCCGCAGCAGCATATGATGACTGTACACGGTGGGTGAAGTCAGAGTCCACTCCTCGCAGGCGGAGAGGGCGAGGTGCCAGCAGGCCAACGGTGTCAGGAATATCACAGACGCGAAGCACGTTCAGTAGCTGGGGGGCACCTTGGCTCATATGAGTTTCCGGAAGTGCTATCAGGTCCAATTGAGGGATTGCGGGTTCAAGAACGGCCGCGTAGGCCGCCAGGACCGCTGCTGCACCCTCACCACGGAGTACCACCTGCAGGTGACCGGCAACCTGTTGACGGACGTAGTGATAAGTGGCCGCAATGTCCCACACGCGGCCTGCGTCAACCGTCGTTCCAAGTGCGGCATGAGAACGCTCGACGAAATTAGGCGGGTTGTTTGTCGTCCAACGTGTCGCTCCGATGCCCCGTGGTTCAAGAATGTACTCGTTGACCGATGGGCGGTGTTTCTCAACAGGGTTCGTGGTAACGGTCAGAGAGACGGGCTGTTGTTCTGAAGTATCGCTCGGGAGGTGCAGTCGTACCTGGATGCCCGGTTCGGTGTTGAGTGTTGTGAACCGGTGGTTTGTTTCATGAAGCGTGGCTACCGGAAACGGTTGGGGAAAGCCACGAAACGTCACGTGCCGCAACTGGGCGACCAGTTTCTCCCTCCAGCCCTGGTAATCTGCAGCCTGGGGAAGTTCGACGTGGGCGACAGGGACGAAAACTTCGTCGATGGTCGCGTTGATCGCGTCGGCTGGCAAGTCTTCGTCGGTGGGAAACACCCGGAGTTGTTCGGGTGGGATTTTGTGGTCTCCATTCCGACTGGTCACCAGGTCGACTTCGCCGTCGAGAACCTCTGCCGGGTTTCCCTGTAAATGCATGTTGATGAAGCGATAGACGGCTTTGCGGATATCCCGACGATAATTGTGATCTCCGACACTGATCACGGCATCGACCTGGTCGCTGGCTCCGTGCAGACCGTACAGTCGTTCCAGCCGGTTGATGACACGATCGTTGGCATCCATCGGAAAGATCTGGTCGTGATCACTGTTGACGAAAAGAAGGGGGCGTGGTGCAACCAGTGAGGCGATACGGGTCCACGGCCACTGGAAAGTGTTGTACATCATTATGCAATCGCAATGACCGTTGATCATTCGATTGGGCACATAGGAGGGCAGGTCTGCCATGCCACTGACCGGCACGGCGACATGCACGCGCTCGTCGGCCGCCGCGATCCAAAAGGTGGCTGCGCCACCTCCGCTGATGCCGGTCACTCCAATCCGGTCCGGGTCGACGTCCGGACGGCTGGTCAGGTAGTCAATTCCCCTGATACCGTTCCAGCATTCGACGCCTGCCGGGGTGTAGCCGCGCGAGTGCCACCACCAGCGTTGTTCCCGGTAGGTTCCGTGGTGAATGCCCGCAATTTCTCCCAACTGCAGAGAATCGACGATCAGGCAGATGTAGCCATGCCTCGCGAACCACATCCCGTGAGACTGAAAAGCGGACTTGTGCCCGTTTCGGCCCCGATTGGCATGCCCGCACGCGTAAAAGACGGCCGGAAGTCGCTGGTCATCTCGAGATTCGGCCGGTCGATAGAGGGTCCCGGTGACGTACAGGCCCGGCCGACTTTGATAGTGTAGCATTTCAACAACAAAGCCATCTCCCTGCAAGGTACCGGTAACCGTTGCCCGCAGCGGTGTTTTGACAGGCCGGGGCCACAAGCCAAGCATGTAAAAATATTCCTGCAGATACTTTTCGCGTTGACTTTTCCAGGCGTCCAGAGAAACCAGGTCTTTGTCAAAAGACGCGTGGATCGGACGCGTCCGGAGGGCCAGGTACTGTTGGATGGCCCGGTCTCCCGGTGACCCGCGGTCGGGTTCGCCGTACTGTTGGGCGAACAAGCCCGAAGCGGCGACGATTGTGACGAGGAGGGTGTTACGCAGGTGGGATATTTGCATTACTTTTATGATTGATGATCCGGTGTCAAAGGCCCTGTCTCCGGACCCCCGTAAGCTCCACGGGTGATGAAATTTACACTCGAAGTATTATGGACAAGGAGTTTGACTCTGACTAGAGTGCCGGACTGCCGGTTGTGGCTGGAAGAAAACTTTCAAAGCATTGGTTCCTCCGACAAATCGTTTTCCTGCAGAATAGAAAAGAAAAAATGGATCTCCCCAAGCAAGTGATCCACCGTGCCAGTGGGACCTCCGAACACGTTCAGCAGTTTGGACCTTACAAGATCGAGCCACTGTTAACCGAGGCCGAAGAGTCTGCAGCCACCGCGTATCGTGTGCGGGTAGAACCGCATCAACAAACGACAACCAGTTACCATCTGGTGGCGGAGGAGTTTTACTTCGTCCTGACCGGCACCGGAACTGCTGTTCTTGACGGGGAATCCAGGGCGCTCCGCCCGGGCGATTTTTTGCGGCTACCACCCGGCACCAGGCACGCATTCGTGACACTTGACGAACCACTGGAAATGCTTGACGTCCATGTTCCGGGATGTCGTCCCGACCGGGATGCGTATTTTGTGGAGGATTCCGAGGACGAGTGAATCAGTGCGGGGTGTATCGAGGTGCGAGGTCGTCCTTTTTTCTCTATTGATACTGCATCGCCCTAGTCGACCGCCTTGGAACGCAAACGGACTTCCTTCAGCATGGGAGTGCTGCCTCCGTCAGGAGTGGAGAGCACCGCGCGGTACTGAAGCCAGCGGGCGCTCGCAGCGACCTGCAGCGGTGATCCGGATTGTTCGAAATAGCCGTCTTGGCCTTGTGGTCCGGTCCACTTTGCAGTGGAGAGGCCACGACGGGTTGCGGAGCTACGGATTTGAAACCGGACAGCGGTGCCGTGGGGTGTGGAGGCCAGCCACTGGAGCCGCGCCGGTGTTCGTCCTGTCGGACATTCGATGGGTACGGAGACGTAGTCTTCTTCCAGGCGCCGGTCGTAGATGTTTCCTACATCCCATCCCAGTCCAAAATGTGGTCCGAATGTGGGGACCCATTGACTTCTGCGTTTGGAGAAACCTTCGGGCCCACCCCAGAAAAGATTGGATCCGATGGTATGGTCACCGTGGAGAACGTGATTGCAAAGAAACAAGTCCAACCAGCCGTCCCGGTTGTAATCAGCAATGGTCAGTGCACTGGACGACTCGGCGGGCACGGTGCTGCGTCGTGATTCATGAAAACTGCCGTCCGCCGCGCCCCAGTAGATGAAGGCGGGGATGCGGCGAGTGAAATAAGCATGGTAGTTTGAAAAGATGATATCCAGGTGACCGTCGTTGTTAACATCGGCCACCGAGGATTCCAGCGAGTCGAAACTTTCCAAACGTAAACTGTTTTCCTGACGATATCCATCCGCACCTCCCCACATCACCAGTGCAAACCTGGTGGGATGGCCCAACTCGTCCAGATTCCAGCCTCCACCGAAAATCAGGTCCAGCCATCCATCCCGGTTCAAGTCGGCAACTTCGATCGTCGAGGCGTTGTGTGCCTGGAATGTCGTTTGTCGATGGTCCGTGTAGGTGCCGTCGGCAGCACCCCAGAATATGTGTGTTTTCCCGGTCATGATTCCGGGAAAGAGCAGGTCGAGAAAACCGTCTTTGTTCAGGTCCGCAATGTTGACACTTTGGCTGAAGAGGGTTTCCAGCTTGAGTTCTGTCCGGTGATTACCATCGTAGCCATTTTTTCCACCCCAGAGGATTTTGCCCCGGGTAGGACTCTGGCGTGTCTGTTCGTCAGGAAAAAGAACACGGGATCCCTGTGACAGGACGAGGTCGAGATAACCGTCCCGGTTCAGGTCCGCGACGTCCACTCCGTTACCTTCCAAGGGCGCATCGGTCTTGAAGAGAGGACCGGGGGCCGCGAATCCATCGGGTCCGCCAGGCGAGATCACACCTTCGCCGACGTCGACGACATCCACGTGTCCGTCCTGGTTTACGTCCGCGATGGCAACCGCGCCCAGGCTGGGCAGCGATGCCATGGACGAGGGGGAGTAATGGTGACGGGGGTTTCCCCAGAAAATCTGTGAATTTGGCGCAGTAACGCCGCCGCTGATATGGCTCACCAGTACCAGATCCTGGTGACCGTCGTGGTTTAAATCACCCGCGTTGGCGCTGTCAGGGGAAAAGCCGAGTACCTCCTTGCGGCTTGCCGGCGAGAATCCGTCAGGGCCGTTCCAGTAGATGTACGAGTTGACATCGCTGGTTTTACCGTCGGAAGTGTTGGAAAAGACAACATCGATTCGCCCGTCGTGGTTGAAGTCAGCGAGAACCACGTCAGTTGCTTTCAGGGTTGGTAATCCTGTCCGTCGGCTCGCAGCAAAACCGGATTGACTTCCCCAGTAAATAAACGATTCCGTGTGGCGGTTTGCCACGACCAGTTCCGGCATGCCGTCCATGTTGAGGTCCCCCACCGCGCATTGCAGGGCCTTGACGGTTGGGAGGACGACACGGGGTTCCGCCTCAAAACCGTGTCCATTTCCGAAAAATAGTTCGAGTTTGTCATTTTTCTGAAGTAAAGCCAGGTCCAACTCGTGATCCCCGTCAAGGTCCGCGATCCGCAGCGAGACGGGGTCATGTGATTTCCAAGTTGTGCGGCGATCCACCGAGAAACCCTCGGTTCCGCCCCAGTACAGGTAGACGCTTTTCTCCTGGCGGTTGTTGTTCACCAGCATCAATTCCGGGTATCCGTCATGGTTCAGGTCCCCCGCGGCACAGTCCACGGCAGTGGAGGCGGGTAGGGAGGTTCTTCTGCGGGCGTCAAATCCGGTAGGGCCATTCCAGTACACATAGGATTCCAGGTGTCCGTGTGGCGGTAGGTCTGAGAGCCACTCGAAATTGCCCCGGTTGGCAAATGCCAGGTCGACAAACCCGTCCTGGTTGAAGTCTGCCGCTACCACTCCGCCGGGCAGGAGAGTCGGCAGTTCGGTCCGACGGTCTGCCCGAAATCCTTCCGGACTATTCCAGTAGATCAAGGCGCTTGAATAGATGGTGTAGTTGTGCTTGAAGTTGCAGAAAATAATTTCGTCGTAACCGTCGTTGTTCAAGTCTGCCAGGATGGAACGGCCACCTCCGTCACTGGGTAACCGTAAGGCCGCGTTGCGTCGTTGTTGCACTTCGTTCAATAATTTCAGTTTGGGTAATTGGTCGGCAAGCGGGGGCAGAAGAGAGCGGGGGCCTTTGGCGGTGCCCCAGTAGACCAGCACGTCAGCCCCTTCCATGGAGTCATGGTCGTTGGCTACGAACAGGTCCAGATAACCATCGTTGTTAAAGTCGAGCCGGTTGATCATCTCGATGTGTCCGGCCCGTGCCACGTAGAGGTTGGTTCCTCCGTCACCAAGTGTTCCCGGGGAAAAATCCTCGAAATTTGTGTGAGTGATCCAAGATTGGTCTGCACGAAGTGGTCGCCCGACGGTAGGGAGTGAGACGACGAAAATAGTACACACGATCAGGGTTTGTATTTTCATGGTTGGCTCTTGTTGGAAACAAAATAAATGGCGGGATCGAAGAAGTTAACGTCGATTAGAACACTGTTGGAAAGTTTTTAGTTAGTGAAACAGACTCACGGTTCCTGGTGGCCTGGATTGTCGCAAGGGGTTGTGCTGCGGAGTGGAAGTGGCGGGTTTTATTATTGCACAATCGCAAGAGGGGGGGAGGTGTCTGTTTGCCGGGCAGTGGGTCAATCCGGGTGCGGGTCAAACTATGGAAACCTCTTATTCCGGCCGGCAGGCCAAACATATTTTCTCCGCGGCCTGTTGACGGTTCCTCGAAGGTCCACCAATCAGCAACACATTGATGTGCCCTTTGATGACTCCGGACGATAAACTATAAACAACCCGATTCGATCCTGAACCAGTAAACCGATGCCTGCCATGCAAGCCCTCCCTGCCCACGATGTTGAACGAGCCCTCCAGGCCATTGAAATGGACGGATTTGTTTTGTTGGAGGATGCGATTTCTGCTGCGGAAGCGGCGGAACTGGCCGGGCTCGTATTAAGTGCGCCCGACCGGGCGCCGGGGATTCGCGGTTACGAGTTCGTTGTCTCCTTGTTGAATCACGATTCCCGCTTCGAAAAACTGGTGACACACCCTTCAGTGTTGGAGTTGGCCAGGCATCTAATCGGCGGTCGCACCGATACCGCTTCGCAGCACTTTACCTGGCCGGTCGAGGATCAAATTCGTTTGGGAAGTGTTGATGGTCTTTTGGCGCATCCCGGATCGGAATTCGGCCATTGGCATCTGGATTCTCCGATGGGACAATTGAATCCCGCTCGGCCTGTGCCGGATTTTCCCATCGGCGTCAATTCATTTTGGATTCTGACGCCATTCACGAAAGAGACAGGTGCCACGCGTGCCATGCCGGGAAGCCACAAGTTGAGGCATCTGCCACCCGCAACAAACGATTCACTTGCAGGGGAGGTGGTCTGTTGCGGGACCCCCGGCAGTGTAGTGGTCATGCCCAACACGGTCTGGCACGCGGCAGGATCCAATGTCAGTAAAAAACCACGGATCGCCGTTGCCGCCTTCTATCAGCCCTGGTGGGTCGGACGACTGACGATGGACATGTATCCGGTACGTCGCGACGTGTGGAAAACTTTGTCATCGGGGGCTCAGGCGCTTACCAAACACCAGCTTGGCTGGAACACAGACTTCCACGGTGCGTTGACAACATCTGATGAGAAGTAGGTCGGCGCGGTTCTGTGAAAGTGATCGACCGGCCGAACCGGTTTCTACGGATGGCGATTTTCTCTTTTCGTGACTAGGGTTTTTTCGATTCGTCATCCGGAGCGCGGCTCAAGGCTTGTTCGGCCTGGGCCTTGGAGAGCGCCGTCCGCGTGGCTTCGTGTTGGGGATTCAGCTCCAGGGCCTTTCTCAAATGGTCGACTGCTTCATCCAGGCGGCCTTGTTCACGGCGTAGCTCGCCGAGCAGCAGGTGGGCGTCACCTTGTCGTGGGTTGTTCTGCAGCACTTTGAGATAATGCGAGGCGGCGGCCTCTTTTTTACCTGCCAGGGTCAGTACGCTTCCCATGCAGAGATTTGCCTCCTCCGAATCGGGGTGTAGGTTCAGAGCCGCCCGGAAGTGCACCGCGGCTTGCCTGAAGCTTCCCGCGCCCGCCGAAATTTTTCCCAGGGCGAGGTGGGCCTCCAGAAGGTGAGGATCTAAAGAAACGGCCTGGGAGTAACGCCGGGCTGCTTCGGTGAGCTCACCCCGTTGGCTCAAAGCCACCGCCAACTTCAATAAACAGGCGGTATTGCTGGGGTTGAGCCGTACTCCCTTTTGCAGTTCTGCTTCAGCTTTCTGCCAGTTTCCAGCGCGAATATAGGCCGCAGCCAAATGCTCGTGACCGACGTCGGGAGTAGGACGGTAGTCGGGCCAGTTCAGACAGGTCAGCATCGAAACTGCCGCCAAGATACCACACCAAATGTGCAGGGTGTTCCAGTCGCGGCGCCTGAGGAGTTCCGCAAGTTTGACGATCCCGAAAGCGGATCCAAGTAGAAGAAAGGGAATGATCGGAAGACGGTAGCGACCGGAGACGATGAAGGCAACGATGGTGGCGGAGTAAAAGAGGATGAACAGGACAATCAGCGACACGACATGAACCTGATTTCTATCCGGGTCCATCCACGGTCCGGGGGTAGCACGTCTGCGCTGGAGCATCTGGATACCAAACAGTGCCAATCCGGTGATAGCCAAGGCCAGGATGGCGGGGAACGGGAATGGTAATTGTTTCAGCAAGGGTGAATGATGTTTTTCAAACGTGGCATCGTTTTCGTAGTTACTGACTTCCACGGGTGCCCAGAAAAGCCCCAGTTTTCGGGCCGTCAATTGCAGGGCCTGGTGTGGGTGATCGGCAATAAAACGTAAGCCCCTGTCGGTGAAGTGCGAGGACGCCTCTGCATAAGAGAGAGGTCGATTCAGCCTGGTTTCCAAATCATGGACGATCGATGAATAATCAAAGCAGGACCAGGAACCAATTTCAGGATGAGAGGCTTCAATCCCCTGACTGTAGTCGTTGTTTCCGAAGAAGAAGTTGATACCTCCGTTGGCGGAGATGAGAACGAAATCTTTCGACACAGCGTAGTTCCGGAGGGTGGCGGGAGCGATCGTCAGGGTCACACCGAGCAAAAATGTGGCAGCTGGTGCGAGGAATCGTCGAGGCTGGGCGGACTTGAGTTTTACCCAGTACAGCCAGATAAGCACGGCCAGTGCAAAGGTGAGGACATTGGGACGTACCAGGGCGTAGAGCCCCAGCACCACTCCCGCCAGGAAAGCCAGTCCCAGGCTGTCCCGTTCGATCAGTTGGCTCAGAATATAAACCAGTAGCATTGCTAATACGACCAGCAGGGAAGGCGCATTGAGCTTGCCCTCGTAGTAGATAAAGATCCAGGAGACACTTAACATGCCGGCAAAGGTAAGGGCGACACACGTGCCGAACCATCGTTTGGCGAACAGGTAACCCACGAGACAAGTGGTCATGCCAAGCAACATTTGAACAATCCTCGGAGCGTGAGGGTTGGTGCCCAACGTGCGGTAGACTCCTGCCAGGAAGAACGAGTAGCCCGGGGGTCTGAAATAAGCGTTGCTGTTGATCCGTGGTTCGGGAGCACCCGATGGTAACGGCACGTCGTCAAACACGAGAGTGCGTGCCCAGTAGTCGTGGTACAGGTGGTCCAGAGTGGGATAGGAGAAATCAGGCTTTCCGGAAAGTTCCAGCAAATAAGTTGCCCGCAACAGACCGCCCACCAGAAGAATTCCACCGAGGGCGATTAAGGCCCATGTGGGATGTCGGGTTTCGACAACCGGTTGGGCCTGAGCTTCGGAGTCGCGGTTGCGTTTTCGAACGTTGCCGGACGGCGGCGTGGAACGCCTGGCAATGATAACGCCGTGAAAAAGGTAGAAGATGATAGTCAAGCCACCGGTCATTGCAAAACCTGCGACCTTGAACTGGTTACTGGTGCTTTTCACGGTTCGAAAACTTGGAGGGCTTTTAGCGACCACGAGGCGATCGTGATCCGGGTCCTGGATCGAGCGGGTGTTTTGGCACCGCAGCGAGTAGACTCCATCCACAGGAATAGTGACCTTCCACATGGCGCGGCCCAGCAGCCTGTCGCCGGACAGAGGCCGCCGGGATTGGTATTGTTCTTCCGGATCGAACGGCAGCGGGAAGACCTGTACCTTGTTTGCCTGGTGATCCTGAATCAACAGTTGGATTTTCTCGGAATCCTGGGGAAGCACTCGCGGTGATTCGAAAAAGAAAACGTATTCTCCGGAAAAAAGTTGGACATGGTGTTGTGTTCCGATTTTGAGGCGGGTCCCTGAAGAGATCCAGGATTCGACATGGAACCACGTTCCCCACGTCGTTGCTGCGCCTAGTCCGACGAGGGTGAGAATCGCCAGAATGGAGAAGACGGTATTTGGTCTTTGCTGAGGACTTCCTGTCATGGAGGATTTCAGTCCGGGTTGTCAAGGAGTCAGCTGACCGGCCTGCAGGGATTTTTCATCAGTGCGCAAATACTGCTACAGAGGCGAATGTCAACATCAAGGAACATCACTTCCTTTAACTTATGCCGAACACCGTTTCATTTCAAGCAATCGCCGATCGTGAAATCTCCGGCCGAAGTCGGCTGTTTGTGGACTATCCGAGCACGGATACAAGCTGCGCAAAGAGGGCGAGCGGGTTTGTTCTCCGTGCGTTATTGATGAAGTCGGGAACAGGGGATTGGGCGGAAGAGTTTCCGAATGCGTTGCACCCAACTGGTCGGAATAACCTCAAAAAACGTTGTGAAAGCTGTTTGCCATGCCGACATGTGTGGAAGACTCGGCGCCATCTCGATCCGGTCTCGTTGACGAGCAGGTAAGAACTGACGCGATGCCTTATCGCCCCGGAGCACCACCGTCATTGCTGGTGCCTGACTCAGGTGGTGTCTCTCCAGATGGCGACGAACCTGAGAGGCGACACACTCCCCAACACAATGGCCACACCGAAAATTCCCAATGCCACGGAATATGGCTCGGGGACTGCCGGCACGGTGTTGTAGCCATTGGGATTAAAGTTGGTCGATAAAAAATTGTAGTCGGCAAGGTCGATATCTGTGTCACCGTCGAAGTTTCCATGTTTCCACAGATGAGGTCCGTGGATGCTGCTGGGGTCAAAGCGACTGGACAAGGTATTGTAATCTGTAAGATCGATGTTCCTGGTGTCAGGAAACGTACTGTTCAGGCCATCCGTGTCGCCCCGCTGGAAGGGGGAGGAGTAGCCGTTTTCGGTGGCAGTTTGCGAGAGCCATTCGGTGATGTCCAACGGGTCGAGGATGTCATCGCCAACTATATCAAAATGGCGGTTGGTCTCCGTGACAGGAACTCCGGCCACCAGGTTTCCCTGGGTATACATCAAGTCAATGTCAGACAGGTTGCAGGTCGAATCTGCGTTGAAGTCGCATGTCGGTCCCGAGATGATGTGGACATCACCTTGTACCAGACCGAAATCGAGATTCGTATATTCGAAGGCCAGGTTGAAATCGGGTCCGAGTCCAAAGTTGTAAAGTTGTGTGAGATCAGTAGTACCATCCAGAGAAAGGAACCCCAACGTTCCTTCACTGTGAACGTCTGTTGTCGATTCAAGTTGAACCAGAAACACTATTCCGAAAGGACCGGATTGAGGGTTCAAGGCTTGCAGGGGCGAGGTAATCGTCATCGCCAGTAGTTCGGTCGCCTCGTTGGCCAGCAGGCTCATCGATTGAGCGGTTGTATTCAGTTCCAGCGCCAGTTCACCCGCTGCCGGTGGAAAGTCAGCCTGGGCGGGCACCGGTAGCATAAGAAAGAGACAGATTGCAAGATGGAGTTGTTTCATTTGAACAGCTCTTGACGTTTTTTCTTTCGAGCCGGGAACGCAGATTTGCTTTTGGTGAAACGGAGGTAGAGCTGGCCCCGCCTGAGCAGGGGTTGGGGATCGATGTTGCCTACGGGTTTTGTTCCAGTAACTTCTTTCCTTTGGGTGAAGATGTCCGTACCAGATCTACGGAGTCGCAATGTTCGCAGGCGTGGTACTGGGAACTGCGCCTCCACACTGAATAAATCACGCCCGGCGCACAAAACAGGAAATACAAGGCAATTTCAATGACGTCACTTCCCGCCAGCTTCCAAATGCCCCGGCCACGTGTAGCGCACTGGGTACAAACATACTCTCCGCGGTACTTCACGCGGAGCCCGAGTTCCCTGGCGTTAAAGTCGGTCGCGCAACGTGCGCATTGAAACGTTTCAGTGGTGTTTGAACGCTGGATCTGGTGCCCGCATACCGGGCAGGTGAACATCATAGCCAAGATCTTGACGGTGGGGTCTGGCCGGTTCCATCAAAAGCCCATGGTGAGCTCTTATTGTGCCGAACCTGGATCTCAATTCAAGACCGAATGTCCGTCTGCTGCCTGCCAACGGCGGGGTTGCACCGGGACTCCAACCGGACGGTTGAAATTTTATTGAATTCCCACCAGGCGGAATTATACTCGTGTAGGTGGGGGGGCGTGGAGGATGGGGGGGAACCGAACGTGTAAGGTCGGAGGTAAGGTGGACGACAGGTCACCATCCATCTGTAGCCAGCCGGCCTGTTAATCGTACGTGTCAGCCCGGCGAACGTCGACGGAATTGTGGTTCATCGGAGATTCCCGAAATTCTTTCCCGGGGAAGGGGTGATCACGAGAGCTGCAGTTTGTTCAGTTTTTCGGCCAAGTTGAATTCACCTGGTTTCGTCTCGTTGGTAACAACCTCTTGAGGATAACCACCGGTTACCATTGAGAGGTAAGGTTACCGGCGTACAGATGTAAAGCCGACAGCCTGGATGATCTGGTCGTGAACCCTACATGGTCGGAAGCAGGTCTGCGCGGGGCGACATCCGCAGGCAACGAGCCAGTGCGGCAACTCCAGCAGGAAAACGTGGATGCAAATACGTACAGGCAAAATGCGTGCGACGGGTTCTGTCACCGGTTCTTGTCTGGCTGTTGGTAGAAAAAAAATTCCCAGTCTACTTTCGTTTCGCTGGTGGGTTACTGCTGGTGTATCTCTGTGGGGCTTCGGAGGTGTCGCGGTGGCCTTGGGGTTGGCTGGTCCGTTAACACCAGGCAGGACGGTTCGTAGAGCTGACGCAGTCAGGCCGTCCAACATGCCTGATTCGCGGGCGGGTGACAATTTAAGGGTTGGCGAAGATGAGGAAAAAAACTTTTTTTTCAGTTCCCGCCACGTCATTAGCGACGGCCTTGATCGTCAGGTTGTCATGGGAACCCGGGCTGACAGTGAGGCCGCTCTGGAGGTTGGCAACCAGGCCGTTTGGTCGAACCGAGTCGGGGGTTCCTGGATAGAAGAGCTCAATTGGCTCGATTCTCAGACACCGGGCGCCGGAGACGACGTCGTAATAGAGGCAGAGAGGGGCCTGACGCCGGAAGCGACCAGCGTGACGGTGGACGGGCCGAATTCTCCGGTTCAGATCCAATCGTTAAGGCTGGGGAGTGAACAGGCGGACTCTGCCAACCTGGTTTTGAACCCGTCTGGTGACCTGTTCATCAGCCAGACACTGACGATTCACCCGGCGAGCAAAGTGGCGGGTGCCCATCAGAGGTTCAATGCACGGGATTTCAGCGGGGTTTCTTCAGTGTTGCCGCCGTTCACAGACGATTTCCTGGCCACAGATTTCAATACGACGCAGTCGGGAGATGATGTCGACATGGTCATGGGGGGATGGATGCGCCTGGAGGGGACCGTGTGGTCGCAGTACCTGATGGGTTTTGGTGCGTTCAACCTGGACCACGCATCCTATGCGCTGGTGGCGCAGAACAACGGGGAGCCCTACTTTTCCTTCATTGTAACTCCTGACGGTATTCACTCATCCTTTATCGACCTTTCGTTTCAACCCGACTTTTTTACGTGGTACTTTGTTCTGGCGTATCACGATGCTGCCAACGACGAGATCGGTATTCGTATCAATAATTGTCCCCAGCTGACCGCCAGCCTGTCCTACACCGAAGGATTGTTTCACGGTGAAACCGGGGGATCGGGGTTTGTGTTGGGTGCGAGCGCGCGCACGGCCTCGGGTGTGCCACAACCGGTCGAAGGTCTGGACGGTCAACTGGCAAGGGCATTCACGGCGAAGCCCACCGTCCCGGTGTCGGAGGTGGTCGGTGCCATCGAAGACGCTTTGTGGAATGACGGAAACGGTGCCACCTGGGAAGAGATTACAAACGAAATTGAACCTGCCGAACTGTCCGAATGGGGATTCAGCGCGGGTCGAGGAACCTATTACGACCTGACAGAATCATCGGGACCGGCCCTCGACAGTGTCTCGGGAATTGATCTTGACGAATATGGCAGCGTCCCCGTGGTGCAAAGTATTCCTGGCCTTGTCTATTTGGAGGCTGCCGGAGGTATTACCAACCAGGGGGTCATCGCACTGGGAGACCAGGAACTTTCCCTGCTGGGAGGCGATTTGACGAATGCAGGACGGTTGCAGGGAAGCGGCTCGATTGGCAATCTGCTGCTGAACTTACCCGTTGGTGAAGTTCATGTGACCGCCGGCGAACAGATGCATTTCACTGCTACTGGTGCCCAGTCTAACGCGGGGCATATTGTAGCGTTGGGAAATGCGACTCAGTCAGCTGACATTGAATTCCAGGGAGAAGTGACCAACGTTGCCTCGACAGGCTACCTCAGTGCAAGGCATGCCACGCTGCGGTTCCACGGGGGATTGCGCAACGGATCCAGCCTGACCGTTTCTACGGGCACCGTTTCGGGGGACGTCGAGAATCAAGTGGGGGCCATGATTGATGTTGTGGACAACGGTGACGCAAAGTTTGAAGGCGACTTGCACAACGAGGGTAGTGTACTGGTCGCGTCCAACTCAACGGCCACCTATTTCGGAAAGGTTTCGGGGTCCGGTAGTTTCCCCGGTGGCGGTACCAACGTCTTTGCTGGTGAAGTGGCGTCCGGCTCGAGTCCCGGCCAGATCAACTTTGGCGGAGACGTTGTTTTCGGCGATCAGGCAACCCTTGAAGCTGAATTGAAAAGTACAACACCGGGCAGCGGACATGATCAGGTCACGGTCGCAGGCAGCGCGACGCTGGATGGCACCTTGGCCCTGAAACCTTTTCCCGAATACACGGATCCCACGACGCAGGGCGTGTCCGATGGGTTTGTTGTACTTACGGCCGGCACTCACAACGGGACATTTTCCAGCGTACAGTACGCCGGGGCGGTACTGGCAGCCAGTTTCGGGCCTGACGGAAATGGTTCGTTCCGTAGTCACCAGGGTGGAGGATTGTTCCGCAACATCACCTACACCTCGACGGAGGTGGAATTCCAGAATTTGTTGGCACTTCGGGGAGATGCAGACGGTGACCAGGATGTTGACCTGTTGGATTACCAGTTTTTAAGTGACCATTTTGACCCCACGGGTGTGGACGGACCGCATTCCTGGTTGCACGGTGATTTTGACGGTGACCAGGATGTTGACCTGGTTGATTACAACGCGTTCGCGGATAATTTTTCCCCGGCTGGTTATGGTGTGGCGAGCACTGTGCCGGAGCCATCGGGTGTTTCGCTTGCTGTGTTGGGTCTGTGCGGAGTGTTGGGGATTGTCCGTCGCTGTCCCGCCTTGTAACCAAGGCTGGTGGTTGTTCCTTCAGCGTCATCACTTGGAAATCAACAGAATGAAGGTGCGGAGTCGGGCTGGTGGAAACTCAAAGAAAAAGGCACCTGGAAGAAGTTCCAGGTGCCTTGAAGGTGGTCGTTAACCGGGGCGATTTGTGAGACGCAGCCGAAGCGGTGCCTCGATTACCAGAGCGTTGACCAGGCCGTTTTTTTCTATTTTACAATTTCGAAGTTCTTCGATTTCTCTATCTCGTCAAAGCCGTTTGGAAGGTCGTAGATGGTGTCGGCATTCAGGCCGCCATCGAAGGAAGGCTTGGCTGCAGTTGAATTTTCAACCTGCAAGGTGTCGCGGTCGTCACCCAGGTTCGCATAAAGAACCTCGAGCGCATGGATCTGATCCATGTACACCTGGTCTTCACCTGCATGGGTCATCACCTCGACGGCGCCGCCCGTGTCATTGTCGTTACCTGTGGCCTCGGCGGTGTTGGCTATGATCGCCCTGAGGTCGACGATATCCTCGCCACTTCCCGTTTTCACATCCAGCAAGCCGATCTCCAGTCCGATCATGTAGACAGCATCGTTGCCAGTTCCGGTGTCAACTTCAACAAGACGGGTTTTTTGTACCCCTTCGACATCGACCAGGTCAAAACCAGCCCCTGTATCCACCCTGAGTATCATTTTAGCACTGGCCGACCGTATGCGAACTTCGTCGTTGGCTCCATGAGTGTAAACATAAATATCACGTCCGGCGTTTACTCGTCTGATAAAGACGTTGTCGTCATTGGCCCCAGGGAAGGTGGCCCCCCCCGCGAGCACCACGGTGTCGGTGTCCACGTGAACAAAGCGACCAGCACTGGACTCTAGTAGCTCAACCGTGTCCTCACCATCGCGGGTTTGGACTTCGATGTCGCGTCCTGCTCTCACTTGTTCGAGGAAAACGTCGTCTCCATGCTCACCCGTGTCGACCGTGAAGTGTTCTCCGATCCGGGCATTTACGATCTTCAGTTCATCGTTGCCATCCTTCGTGTTGATCGTCATGTTGTTGGTCACTTCGACCTTGTGCACAATCACACGGTCGCTGTGGAGACCGGTATCGACATCAAAGTTATTTCCGATCTTGGCATTGACGATCTTCACTCGATCAGCGCCATCCATCATGTCGACTGTCATGTCTTTGGCCTTGACGTGGCGCAGGTCCACCCAGTCATGACCGCTGCCGGTATTCGTCTTCCAGGTTCCACCGCCTGCCCTGAGTCCACCGACCCCTGACTTGGTGACTTTGACCGTGTCGTCGCAGTCTCCCGTGTCAAGTTCGATCTTCTGGGATGCGAATACATTTTTCATGTAAACAAGGTCGTCGTCAAACTCGGTGTGCACCTCGAGATTGCCATTTGGGGTGTCTGTCAATGTCAGATCATGGATGTTCACTTCGTCCATCCCGTCACCGGTCCGTACAGTAACGTTCTCAATCAGCTTGGCCGCAAACACCTGGGGAGCTGCTTTGCCGTTGACGGTTGTCCCCTTCAAACCGGTGACCTGAATCTTGTTGGGTGCGATTTCTTCGATTTCGACCTGGTTGTCATGCGCATCCCCGGTGACGGTCAAGTCGGTGCCGACCAGGTTGGCAAGGATATTACCGGCGAACATGTTACGGTCTTCAAGAGCCTGCAGGGACAGTTTTCGGTTTTTCATCTGATGTTTGGCGACCATGATCTTCCCTTTCCTGTTGGAAAGTAAGTTTGGTTGTCCGAAGTGAAGGCGAGTTCCCTTCGGATGCCGCTTACCGGTTGCGTTGTGGTTCCGGTAGTTCCCCCCAATTCGGCGGTGGGGATCGGAAATCCTGTCAATACAAGCCGGCGCCTGTTTGTGATGACGTGTTCGAAAAGGCACCTGGAAGATCCCAGGTGCCCCGGAAGTGATTGCTAAGTTGCGGGGTTGTGTGAATGACGACTGATTTAGCGCCCCGGTCGTTGGCGGGCCGTTTTGGGGATTACTCGCAGGCCCGCCGAAACCAAGCGACTGCGAGAATCTCCGGAACCAACACCGCCAAATACCGAGGCGCCGTGACTTCACTCAAGCCGGTGCGGCCTTAGAGGATCGCCTCGAAGTTGATCGAGAACACCGATGCCATTCCAAAGCCGTTCAGAGCGTCATAGAGAATGTCGTCATCAGCGCCACCATCGAAGAATGGATTGGCCGCGTCTGAATTTGAGATTTGGAAGACGTCAGCCCCGGCACCCAGGTAGACGTGCAGGTTACCCGTGGCCGTGTCCGCGAAAACCTGGTCCATGTACACGTTGTCGTTACCGTCAGCGGTATCCACGTAGACGTCGTTGGCTTTGGACTGCATGATATAAGCCTGGTCGTCGCCGGAGTCCATGCCAACAAGAATCTGGCCATGGGCTTTGACACGGTGCATGACGAGCAGGTCGTCGCCAGTTCCGGTCTTGGCAAACACGTCGCGGCGGGCGTGGACCATTCTGAAGTGTACCTCGTCAGCATCATCTCCGGTATCCACACCAACATCGTTGCCTGCAACGGACTGCTGTATGAATACGCGGTCGGTGCCGCTGTCGGTTCGAACGTGGAGGTCGTTTCCGATACGCACTTGCTCGATTTTAACAAAGTCATTCTCCGTACCGGTATCGACCGTCAAGTCGTTTACTGTCTTGGCGACACTGATTCGCAACTTGTCGTGACCATCCATCATGTCGACTGTCATGTCGCTGGCCTTGACAATGTGCATGGCCACGCGGTCATGACCATTGCCGGAATTCGTGCTCCAGGTGCCATCGGTTCCCACTCTGAAGACCCTGACCAGGTCATTGTGGTCTCCTGTGTCAATTCCGATGCTCTGGGTAGTGGACACATTTTTCATGTGAACAGCGTCATCGCCAATATCGGTGACAACTTTGAGATTGCCATTCGGGGTGTCCGTCAAGGAGAGGTTTTTGATGAACACTTGGTCGTTACCGGCGGCGGTTCGTACAGAAACGTTTTCAATCAGGTTCGCGGCAAAGATCTGAGTCGCTGCGCCGTTGATGGTTGTTCCCATCAAACCCCTGACTTCAATTGTGTTGGGGGCGATCTCTTCGATCTCCATCTGGTTGTCCTGGGCGTCTCCCCCGACTGCCAGGGTGGTGCCCACGAGGTTAGCAAAAACGTTACCGGCAAACATGTTACGAGCTTCAAGGGCTTGCACGGACAGTTTTCGGTTTTTCATCTGATGTTTGGCGGCCATGATGTTCTCTTTTCTGATGGAAAGTAAGTTTGGTTGTTTAAGCGGAAGGTGGCTCCTGGTGGGCCGCCATTTACGTGCCTCAACGGACTACGTCGTGATTCAAGTAGTTCCCCGTCATTTCGACGGTTTGGTAGAAACGCAAGTGGTGTGCCAGAAGGGGTGGCTTTTCCGGGGGGGATCCGAAGCTGTGATTTGAGAGGGATTTAGGGCACTCGGTATTTGACGGTGCGACTTTCAGACGCGATCAGGAATCTTAAAATGAGACACGGGTCCTGATTCGGGACTTTCAATGGCTGGTTCAGCGTGTCGGAGGTCCACGTTTGTCAAAAGGGAAGGGTGGTAGACGAGAGGATGCTGATACCGTGGCTTTCCGTCACGCTCGCCAGCAGGCGGCGTGCGCAACCGGATTCTGATCCGGTGATGCGGAGAGTTGGGGTTTGCGACTGGCGTTTTGTCAGGTTGCGATTGGCTCAGGTAGTCAGGGGTGCATTTGGTGGGGCGGGTTGCGTGCTGTTCATCATTTGAAAACCTGAAGACTGTCTCGCCGCGAGTTCCGCCGGCGCAAAACGACTGGTTTTTTAACTCCCTGGCCATATAATCACGAACTCCGGGATCCTGGTCCTTTGCAGCCTTGCCCCCAAGGGTTTGATCACTGTCAACACCTCCGAGATTATTTGCGTCACCGAAGCATCCAGATCCGTTTATTGTGGGTCTTCTGGCAGGGGTTCTTAGTGCCAGCTGTTATACCGGGGCCAACATTGGTTTGCGGTGGGTGGCGACGACTTGTGACCCGGCGACGGTTTCATTTGTCAAAGCCATTCCGATTGCGCTGGCCAGCAGTGTCATGGTGCTTGCCAATGCCGCCAGAGGTGGCCGTGTATGGCCCTCTCTACCCTGGCTGGTGCGGCTGGTAGCGGCGGCGAGTTTTATGCAGTTGGCTGGCAATTTGGCGTTCCAGTGGTCGCTGGGGCAAATTGGATTGGCGCTGACCGTTCCGTTGTGCATGGGGACACTTTTGATCGGCTCGGCAGTGCTCGGTCGAGTTTGGCTCATCGAGCCCATCGCCCGGCGGTCGTTATTGTCCATTCTATTGTTGATCGCTTCGATTATTGTGCTGAGTTCAATAGCCAATCAAAGCGCGGCGTCGGTCCAGCAGTTAGAAATCGATCAGGTGTCGTTTGGGTTACTGGCTGGCGGGGTCGGGACAGCCTGTCTGTCGGGTCTGGCTTATGCGTTGGGGAATGTTGTGATTCGCAAGGCGTTTGCCGAGCAGATGCCTGTTGCTACGGCCCTCTCGATCATGAGCGTGACGGGGGTTGTTCTACTGGGCGGTTTGAGTCTTCGTCACGGTACCGGCACCTTGGCAGCCATCGGGATGGAGAATTTGGGTGCGGTGGCAGTGGCAGGAGTGTTCAATGCGGTTGCGTTTTATTCACTCGCCAGGGCACTACAATTGCTTTCCGTGATCCAGGCCAATTTGATTTGTGCCTCCCAGGTGGCCATGAGTGTGGCTTGCGGAATGATTTTTTTCGGTGAACCTGCCGGGACTTTGCAGTTTTGTGGCATTGGCCTGACTATCGTCGGCCTGGTAACCATGAGGCGGCAAGCAAAGACGGTGAGTGACGGCTAAAACAGCCGGAATTTTCGTCGCGTGCGGTCAAAGAGTTTGCTGAATCACTGGATTGGTTCAGCGGACTTGTTGTTACCGGTCGTGAAGTGGGTGTCGTGGCAGCGAGTTCGACACCTGCCGGGCTGGCGAGCACCGCTCTGCGGGTGATGACCTGAATTTAGCGATGCTGCCAATCTGAGAGCCAGACCTCCCACCTGACAGGGACGAAATCACATCCGGTCTGGGCCGTTCTTGTCCACGGGCAGTCCGGGCGACTGTGGCCGACTGGCGGGGTGGGCCGAGATCTGTCAGTTGCACGAAAAGAAAAATTCTGCGAAAAGCCCACGGGTGGCGATCCCGTGGGCTTTTCCTGACCGTAGACCGTCGGTTTTCAGAGTTTCTCCGGTGGGTCTGGTTTGCGAAGGTCCATAGTTCCTCCTTCACGGTTCACTATCTAGCGGGAAAACCTCCAGTAGGAATAAGGAGAGGTCCGGCCGACACTGAAGCCGTAATGACGGTGGTGGCTGGAATACCCATGGTAACGGTGGTGTCCGTGGTGTCCACGGTGCCAACCACGATGGCCGTGATGTCGCCGGTGATGCTGCCGGTGATGTCCTCTGCCGTGTCGCCCCGCCTCGGCAAAGTTCGCCAGCGAAACCATTCCGAGGACACTGGCAGCGATTCCCAAAAATACGAGTCGTTTGAAAGTCTTCATGGCTGTTTCCTTCGTTGTTAAGGGGGCAATTTGTGTTCGATTTCAACTCTCTACCTGTCCCAGCGAAAATGGTGCTCATCTGTTACACAAATTCGTGCTTGTTTTTTGCGGCACTGTCTTTTTGCGAAAACAGCGCTGACCGTCAGAATTAATCTGAGGAAGGCTTTTACGATGTAAAAGTGTCCTCGGCAGCGATTGCGGGCACCCGTCGCTCCTCCCTGACGCCGCTGGCGCAGTCTGCCGGTGATGAACCACGGCAAAGCATTCTCACGTGGTGTTCGGAATCCACACGCTCGTTGAAAACCCTCATGACGTCGTAGTGGCCAGTCCGCGGGAAAGTCCGGCCTCGCTGCGCGAAGTACCCTTGCCTTGCTGGACGTCAGACGCAGGATCCATGTCGACGGGTTTGAGAAGACTGTGTCATTGAAAACTGACGGGGAACAGATCAACAAAGTGTCCAGGCGTTTTCCCGATCGGTTGCAACACACCTGGTGAAACTGGCAGAACACCGTGGCACCCGTTCGGCAGAATTACCGCGAATCAGGGCGTTTTGTAGCGACCGGGGCCGAAAATTTGACAGGTCATTTATGTCATTTAAAATAAATATTGGTCTCCGGAGAGATCAGGCTGGGGTATTCTCCCACGGGTCGGAGGTGGCAGAGACTCGACTGTTCTTTAATGGCACTTGATCAAGTGACATTCGCCTTGCAGAACCCGTGGATGAAGGGGCCTGCGTTGATTTTTTGAATTTGTCTCAGTAGCGTCATTCACGCTGACTCGTTCTCGAAGAGATGTAATGCGAACAGGTTGGCGATCATTGCCCCACAGGGTCTACAACAGGTAAAGCTGATGACCAGACAGACAGGGCGAAAGTACCCGTGGAAGTCCATTGTGACTTTCACCTTCGTGGTGATGGCGTGGACGCCGTTTTCCGCGGATGCCCAAACGTCTGTGGCCAACCAGTGGAACGAGGCATTGCTGAACGCCATTCGTATCGATTTTCCCGCACCGACAGTTCACTCCAGAAATTTGTATCACACGAGCGCCGCCATGTACGACGCCTGGGCGGCATTTGATGATACGGCACGGGGCAGATTTTTCGTCGAAAAGCACACTGCAGCCGACGTGCAGGCGGCCCGCAGGGAAGCGGTCAGCTACGCTGCCTACGGTATTCTGTTTCATCGGTATTCCCTGGCAGTCGATCCCGACACATCGCTCGACAGTTTCGACCAGCTGATGGGGGAATTGGGGTATGACATCAATGTCGCCACGACGGTGGGGAGCAGCCCGGCCGCTATCGGAAATCGCATCGCTCAGACGATCCTGGACGCCACGCTCTACGACGGGGCCAATGAAGACTACTCCTATGAGGACAACACCGACTATGTACCAAGCAACGTCCCGATGCTTGTAGATTATCCTGCGGTGACCGGGCCGGACGGGGATCCACTTGCCCAGCCCAGCCGTTGGCAACCGTTGTTTATTGACTCCTTCACAGCGCAAAACGGGTTGGTTTCCGGTTCTGACCTGCAAACCTACGTCGGTCCCCACTGGGGCAATGTGGAAACGTTTTCCCTGGGGAGGAGTGGCAATCCGGATCCTCATCGTTGGTCGAACATCGATCCGGGGCCACCACCCCAGTTCGGCAGTTCCGAATATGTCGAGCAAACGTTGGACGTGATCCGTTACAGTAGCCACCTCGATCCCAACGAGGGTCAGGGCGCTGAGATGATCAACATTTCTCCAAGCATCTACGGAAACCGGCTCCTGGGAACCCACGAGGATCGAGGTTATTCAGAGAACCCCGTTACCCATCAGGCGTACGCGGACAATTTTGTGAAAAGATCCGATCATGGCAGGGTGTTGGCCGAGTTCTGGGCCGACGGTCCTGAATCGGAAACACCGCCCGGACACTGGAACGTCCTTGCGAACGAGGTGTCTGGACACCCCTTGCTGGTGAAACGCGTTGGTGGCGTCGGACCGGTCGTCGACGATTTGGAGTGGGACATTAAACTCGGTTTTGCCCTGAATGGAGCTGTGCATGACGCTGCCGTGGCAGCGTGGGGAAGCAAACGCCAGTACGACTATGTCAGGCCCATCACAATGATTCGCTACATGGGCAGTTTGGGGCAGTCGTCGAACCCGAGTGCCGCCTCTTATCATTCCGATGGATTGCCCCTGGAGGCGGGACTTGTTGAACTGATTACGAGTGAATCCATTGCAGCGGGCGGGAAACATCGAAACGCTTACCTGAACGCCAATCGCGACCACAATAACGACTTTTTCGAACACTTTACGGAGGCCGAATTAGTTGACAAAGTGGTTGTCCTCTCCTGGAACCATGAACCAGATGACCCGACGACGGAAGTCGGTGGCTGTGACTGGATCCTCGCCGAAAACTGGGTTCCGTACCAGCAGGACAATTTTGTGACCCCGGCGTTTGCGGCCTACGTCTCGGGCCACAGTACGTTCAGTCGTGCCGGGGCGGAGGTGTTGTCCTTGTTTACCGGTAGCGAATATTTTCCGGGCGGGATGGGTGAGATGACGTTTACACAAGATGAGTTTCTGGACTTCGAATTAGGGCCGTCAGGGGACGTGACGCTGCAGTGGGCAACCTACTACGACGCGGCTGACGAGGCCGGCATCTCGAGGTTGTGGGGAGGAATTCATGTTCCGGTGGATGATTTCGGCGGCCGGGTCATGGGGTCTTCGATCGGTGTGGAGGCATATTCCCTGGCGAACTTATATTTTCAAGGAGTGCCCGAACCTTCCACGTTGTTGCTGGTGACCACCGGCGGCCTGCTGTTTCTGGGTTTGACTGGCACCTGGCGACGGGCATGAAAACCATCGATTACTGATGTGTTCTGTTTTGCAGACTCTGATCTGCTCAAGGGAATCCATATTGTTCAGCCGGAAAAAGCCGGTGGCTTTCCCAGTCGTTCGTTGGCGTTGCCCAGCAGTCTCTCAACGCACAGCGCGATAGAAAGAAGCTTGTCCTCGCCATGGCGAGGCGCCAGAAATTGCAGTCCCACAGGCAGCCCGGCGGCATCCAGTCCTACCGGCAAAGTGATCGAACACAGCCCCAGGGCGTTTCCAACGTAAGTGTTGCGCAGTGCCTTCAGGTTGGAGGGTCGGTAGCCTTCCACTTCCGCGACATCCTGCAGCCGGGGGGGTGTGATAGGTACGGTGGGGCTCGCGACGACGTCGCATGTTTCAAATCGTGCCGGCGCACTCCGCTGCAGTTGGCAGATCAGGCGGCGCTGCTTCAGGTAATCGATGGCCGATACAGATTGAATGTTCGCGAAAATGTGGGCAACGAGCGGGTCCAGCGTGTCCTGCCAAGCGGGCAATTCGGAAGCCAGGAATTCTCCAAATTCAGCCTCGCCGACAACGCTGGTATTCAGCAAGTGCACAGCCCCATGGACTTCTGGCAGGTTACTGCTGGTAATGCGAACACCTTTTTCTCCGAGTTCATTCAAGGCGATTTGCACGGCATCGACAATACCCGGGTCGCAGTCTTCCCACAAAGCCGGGTCACCGGTGCCGATCACAAAGTCTGTCGGGTCACAGGCATCAACCCGGGAGATGCTTTGTGAAGCACCGCTTACCTCTTCCGCGTCAATGGCGACGAAGGCGAAGGCCGCATCAGCCACGGTACGGGTCAGTATCCCGGCGGTATCGAGTGTTGGGCTCAACGGGAAAATGCCGGTCAGAGACCAGCGACCGAAACTGGTCTTCAGGCCGACACTTCCGGTCATGCTTGCCGGAACACGAACGGAACCTCCGGTATCAGAACCCAATGCAACCAGTGCCGATCCCTCCAGCAGACTCACACCGGCACCGCTGCTGGAGCCACCGGGTACACGATGAGTTTTGCCGTCCCAGGGATTGCGCGGAGTGCCCCAATGACTGTTGACACCCAGGCCTCCACAAGCAAATTCAACCGTATGTGTCTTACCGGTAAAGACCGCGTGTTGGTCACGCAAGCAGCGAACAAAAGGTCCTTCCACACACAACTTGTCCGGCAGGTGGCGCGGGGAACCCGCGAAGATTTCCATGCCTGAAACAGCATAAATGTCCTTGATGGAAACCGGTACACCTTGGAGCGGACCAAGGTCCCGTGCGTCTGCGAAGGCGTTGTCCGCTTGAATCGCCATACCACGTGCGACGTCGGGCTGCCAGGACTTGTAAGCACCCAGGAGTTCGTTGCGACTGTCGATGCAGGCTTCGGTCAATTCAGCAGCTTTCAGTTTGCCTTCGCGAAAAGCGATGGCAATCTCTTCCAGGGAAAGAGTTTCGGGATCTGATTTCACAACGACACACCTTACTGGTTAGGTTGAGTTGGTTGATTCACACAGCCCGGGAAGGGGGCGTCGGCAAAGTTCGGATTTTCGGTTTATCTTCGTGGGAAAAGAAAACAGAGTGAAAACGACCGGTCCGGCGGAACATCTGTTAATTATCTGTCGATGATCCAATGGGGTGACAAGCCTAGTTTGAAAACCGGGTGGGACGGCGTCAAGCACGGTTTGACAGACGTCTTCCCTGCCGACGACTTGTTTCCGGGGATTGTGGCAAGACCCTGGAGGAATCACTTGCAGCAGTTCATCGAAGGTCCACCACCCCGCCATGGCACCAACAGCTGGCCGGTTTGGAACACTTCACCACGTCTGACCCGTCAGCCCGGCTTTCCTTTGATCAGCCTGTTTTCTTTCTGGTGTCGCAACGCCTGCTCCCGCTTGCTCCGGTTGCATGGACCTGTAGTTTTTGCGACGCTGGTAGGCAATAACGACCAAGCCGCCGGGGACTGGAATCTGCCCTGCTGAGCACCAGGAGCCATTCGAGACGCTTGTCAGTGCTTTTTGTGAAGCCTGTCATACCGGGGCCAATTTGTCTTCAACAGGCCCAGCGGGTTTGGCCGGGATGCCCGAATCAACAATCAGCCAGGACCGGGAAATTTACTTATGACACATGACACCGATTTCGTCGGACATTCCATTAACGATGTTGACACCCCGGCCCTGTGGGTCGACCTGGACGCGTTGGAGAGCAACATTGCGAGAATGGTTGCACTCTGCGGTCAGCACCAGGTTTTTTGGCGACCACATGTCAAGGCATGTAAGGCACCCGGTCTGGCTCAGCGGCTTTTGCGTGGTGGAGCCTGTGGTGTCACCTGCGCCAAAGTGAGCGAGGCGGAGGCAATGTTGGCCGGCGGTGTCAACGACATTCTGATCGCCAACGTCGTGGTGGGAATGCAGAAAATATCCAGGTTGGTGGAAGTGGCCCGTGCTGCTCGCCTGGCGGTCGCGTGCGACGACGAATCCAATATTCGAGAGATCTCTCGGGCCGCTTCAGAAGCTGCTGTGACTGTGGATGTGCTTGTGGACGTCAACGTGGGTGTTAACCGTTGCGGCGTCACCCCTTCTCAAGCGCCCGGGCTGGCGCGGCTTGTGAGCGATCTTCCCGGGCTTCGCTTGCGTGGCCTGATGGGCTACGAAGGGCACATCATGAAGTTGGAACCCGAGGAGAAAGCGACTGCCTCAGCCGTGGTAGCGAAGATCCTTGCTGAAGCACGCGACCTCTTGCGGGCGGCCGGTTATGAACCGGAAATCCTTTCAGGAGGTGGCAGTGGTAACTACTGGCATGCCGCCTCGCTGGGAACGATCAATGAGTTACAGGCCGGAGGCGGAGCGTTAATGGACGTCACCTACCACGATGAAATGCATTTGCCCGGTCACCAATTTGCGCTATTCGTTAACGCGCAGGTTGTTTCCACCGCAATTGCAGGACGGGTGACTCTGGATTCCGGCTGGAAAACGACTGGTTGCCAGACCGGGTTACCGAGAATTATTTCCCACGAGGGCGCCGAGGTGCTGGAACTACATGCGGAGCACGGTGTGGTGGTTCTGGAGGACGGTGTGAAATTAAGTCCGGCCGAGAGGGTCACGATGGTTCCCCACTATAGCGACACCACGGTACTGCTCCACCGCGAGATGTATGCCGTTCGCGATGGAAAAATCGAGGCCTGCTGGCCCATTACAGCTGCCGGGGCGCTGCGCTAGTTCCGGTCGCCCGCTGCGACATTGTCGTGTCAGTAAGTGGAGGGGGCAACACAATCGGCACGCTGACCGTTTTTGAACACCATGACCGGTACCAGTCGCTGATTCGCCACGCGTTCCTGATGTTTTACGTCCCGCAGGTGAAAACTTCCGTGTTCCAGTCGGAGCAGGGTGACATCTGCCTGGCGACCCGCTGCCAAGCGACCGAAACGATCTGACAATCGCATTGCCTGGGCCGGTTCGAGCGTGGTGGCGCGGATCACCTTCTCCAGGGGTAACCCCAGGTACAGGAATTTGCTCATTGTGGTCGTCAGGTCGAACACCGGGCCGTGAAGATTGAATTTGTGGATGTCCGTACTGATCGTGTCGGGCCAGAAGTCGTGTTGCTGGCAGGCCGGTTCAGCGATGTTCCAGTCGAAGGC
>PBTE01000163.1 GCA_002726515.1 Planctomycetaceae bacterium
ACCCGCCAGTCGTGATTCGTTCAAAACATTGAGTGTGCCGGTAGTGCACGCATGATGGGTGCCCAACGGGTTCTCCACACTGCGTGGAACCGACGGCAACGCTGCCTGATGAAACACGCAATCAACCTTCTGGACAGCTTCTGCCACTGCCTGAGACTCGCTGACATCGCCTTCAAAAAATTCGATACGGTCGCGAACGTGGGCAAGATTTTTCAAATTGCCTGTACTTAAATTATCGAGCACTCGAACCTGGTAGTCTCGTTCCAGCAGGGCATCGACAATGTGAGAACCGATGAAGCCTGCTCCACCAGTGACTAGGTACATGCGCATTGAAAGCCTTTCCAGCGAATTAGGCAGGGCAATTGCCGGTCAACTTGTTGTCAGTCGGTCACTTGAAACCGCGCCAAAGAAACCCCTGAATTCGAAGACCTGCCACCAGTTCAACCATCACTCGATCGTAACAAAACCGCTGCGGTCGAACCAGGATTTCCACCCAATCACATCATCCCGAGCCAATCTGTTTTCCGAGTCCGTACGTGCCCGGCTTGTTTTACGACACTGTTTCAACTGTAACGTTGGTCAGAATGCAACCCATCATCCGTGCCGCACATCGTTGTAGCAGGGAAATCACACCATCCAGGTCTTCGACTGTGTGGGCACCCAAGGGTAACACCAGGTAAGAAGCATCGGTCCAACGTACGAGTGTCTCGACCTGTGAGTCCTCCGCTCCGCCTGCGTCAAAGAGGATGATGGAAAATTGTCGCTTGAGCTCATCGATGATGGAAGGCAAACGGCGAACTGCAGAAGGTTGTCGCGGAAAGAGCCCTGTTCCTGCCGGCACCACCGATAGGTTAGGGGTCTCACACGGATGCACAACGTCGCCGCAAGTTCGTTCGTCGTTCAAAACTTCCGCCAAGCCCTTGGAGCCCTGCAACGAAAATTGACGAGTGAGCCGTTTTTCCGAAAAATCCCCGTCAATCAACAAGACCCGCTCAGAGGGTTCCTGAGCTAGTAACAAGCCCGCGTTGGTGACAACTTCCGTTGTATCAGCAGTTGACTCGATACCCAGGAAAGAAATAGAGGAGCCGGATTTAAACGGCAGACTTCCATAGAGGTGGTCTGCTAACTCCTGGTATCGTTGCCCCACCTGGGTCCCATTCAATTCGGCCAGCCGGCGTTCTTCCTTGTGCGGAGCGGTCGGACTGACAGCTGGACTCATCGACGCAGGAGCAAGCAGGGGAATCGAGAATCGAAGCAATTCGGCCACCGCATCCTTCAACGCCGGTAACGGATTTTCTGTTTCTTGTACCTTTGTGGAGGAAGTGACGGCATTTCCGTCAGGAATCTCCACGCCATCATTTTCTCTCGACTGATGGGACAACACTGCTCCCGGCAGTTCCTCGTGGACTGCAGGGGAATCGTTCATTCCCCGTGGTTCAGCAGCCGAGGAATCAACCTGCCTCTCTCCTCTCGACATCATCGGCTCGGGCTCATTTTTTTGTGAGCCGCCATTCAAACGGACCGTGTCTGTGGCATCTGGTGAGCACTCCCAACCAGGTTCGACCGTCTGATTTCCTGTCACTTCACCCTCTTCAAAAGCTACGTTCGCGGAAAGGACATTTCCTCCGTTCGACTCGGCTGGATCTTCCTCTTCGATGTTGGGCTGTCGCCTGTCGTTGGCAGATCCCAGGTTTTCTTCCACGGTTTCCAATAGCGGCTGTTGAGCCATCAGACGTTCTCCCGGCGACCGGTTTGAATTGAATGGCAAAACAGACGCTTGCTTCTGTGGACAAACATCGACAACGAACTGCTGGGGCTTCTGTTCCCGGCGAAGAGATTCAGAGGCAGACATTTTCGTTTCCGGAACGTCTGGCAGGTTGCTCGTCAGGAGCTGATGATCTTCTAAGGCGACCTGGTCATGCGGAATCGGCTGTCGAACTTCGTGGGATTCCAAAGGTATTTCAAAACCTTCCAAACGGGGGGGTTCAAACAAGGGCAGATCATGACCGGGTAAAAAAGACACCAAATCCAACAGTTCACCAGCTAACGTTATTTCATCACCAGTTTCGACCATTTGCTGTCGACCCGCCTGCTGCAGCGAGGAGGAGGTCTCCATGTCCTGTTGAGTGCCAGTCGTATTGGCATCGACATTGTGGTTCCTGCATTGCACCCGGGGGGATTCAATACCATGCCGCGTGTTCACTGCGTCACTCTTCATACCCGGCGGTCCTAATTCCTGAGTGACTCCATCGGGAACCGCATCGAGCAGTTGCCCCATGTTGAAACCCACAACTTCTCTGTGGGCAAACGAAGACAAATCCATCTCCTCCAGAACCGCATCAACCTCTGCATGGCTTGAAGTGATAAGGACTTCATTACTGGCAGGCGCCGGTGCACCGTTTGCCCCACTGTCAAAGCGAACCTCAACAAAACGCTGGTCGCCCATCGTGCCAGTCCCCTTGGCATTGTTCGGCGCCGCGTCTATTGTCCTGTGAAGTGTCTCCCTCCCTGACAGCTTGGATTGGTTTGCGTACTCAGCAGGATGCGATTGGGCACCGACCGCACGAACAATCAGTTCCGAGTCGGAGATTACGCCACTTAACGTCACCTCGTCATTTGTATTCTGGAGTAAGATCGGCCAATCACTCAATTCCGTGACGAAATCCGATGCCATCCCGGTTGGAGGTTCAACAGTCCTCTGCAAAGTCATCTTCTCCTGAAAGACGATCATCTCGAATTGGCAATCAACCTGCTGCGCACAAACTTTGTGAACCTCTATGGTATTCTCGTTTTTCTCTGGTTGGATTGTATTGTCCTGGTGGTTTGCATTCGCAGCTTCGCCTCGATTCTCAGGTCGCACGTTCTTCGCAGGGGAAGAAACCCCGTTCGTGGAACAAGCTATCCGCTGAAGAGCATTGAGCATCCTGCTCATATCAAGCCTCTTTACCCTCGCCTTAATTTGGCAAAAAGCTGCCGATACTCCTGCCGCCGCGCATCAGCTTCCAAAACACTCGTTTTACGTATCCGTGGCGCCGGGGGATCTTCCACCACCACAAACTCCGTTTCACTGGGATGCCCCATTGTGGACACATCAGTCGATCGACAGGTATCAGTTCGGGGTGATTTGTTGGCATCTTCTATGGTTAACTCCTGACGCATGGAAGAGTCGCCACCTGGCATCGACTCTTCGATTTTTCGGTGTGGCGGAAGTGTCTCCCAATTCGGTTCCGAATCGGTCGCTTGTTCCATCGCGCTGGCCGAGTCGTGAGCCATTTCCTCCACCTCTCGCAACATCGCCAGTTCTTCTGCTATCGGCGTTTCAATGCACTCCGACAGGGACCGATACGGCACGAGGTCCGCCTCCTGTTCTGCGACATTGAAGCCGAACATTTCGCCTGAGGGTGGAAAGCTTTCCCTAACGGCCAAGTCTTCAGAACGATCCAGTTGTGTGGACACCTTCTGCCCAACAGGCTCTTCCGTGGGAACAGCTTGATAACTCGAATCGATTGTTTCGGGAGGTTCGCAATAGAGTCCCAGTGAATTCTGCGTGTCAGAACCCATTTGGCCTCCGAACTCTCGACCTTCCTGGCTGTTAACCTTCGGGAATTCAATCTCCCTTGAATTCAAAGATAAGAAACGGTCGATCACCACTTCTTCCTCGTCGAAGGTCTCTCCAAAAGGATCGTGCACCAAAGTTAAGCGACTTTCTGTATCGTGTTGTTGTTCCTCGCTCTCGGTCTCTAACTCACCTGCCGGCGGGTTTTCCTTGACGCATGACTCAGCAGGGGCTGTGTCGAAGCCCTGAGCAGTCTCTTCTGAATTGTGTGACTGATCCGGACAGAGTTCCTGTTGACCAGTTTCATAAGCGGACGTCCACGATTCGGCATCCGCGCTGGAAGAGACAGTCCCTTCGTCCAAACGACCGAATTCGATGATGTTCTTGTCGGTCGTCGTTTCTTCTGAAAGGGACGTGAAGTTTTCTGGGTCCGGAAGTTGTTGCAGATCTGACCACGCTTCCTGGATTGTGGACTCGTCCAGTTGCAGCAGTCCATCCGCTGCTGCCATGACCAGGGCATGGTCACAGAGTTGGTTGACCAGCCGGGGAATTCCGTTTGACGCATCGTGAACTGCCCGCAACGCCTTTTCACCAAACAGGTCTTCGTTTTGTTGTCCCGCTAAACCAACCTGGTGACGGACATATTCCATGGTTTCTTCGCGATTCATCGGTTCCAGGTAACACCGCGCTGCAAGCCGTTGATTAAAAGATTCGAGTTTCGGACTGGCCAGTCGTTCTTCAATTTTGGGCAACCCGGCCAAAACCAAGCGTACTTGCGATTCACCATCTCGGACGAGGTTGGTGAGCATGCGGATCTCTTCCAGCAGCGGGGTGGGCACGGTGTGGGCTTCGTCCAGCAGCAATAACAAAACATTCTGGGATTGTTCGTTGGGACGCAAGCTGTCGATCAACGAAAGGCGCAGTTCGCCTTCTTCCAGACCACGATACTCGAGTCCCAACTCGAACAATATCGCCTGCAACAGGGCACGACGACTACACAAGTGGCTGTTAGCCAAGTGACAGACTTGGAATGTATCCCGAAACTGTTCGGCAACCAGCTGGCAGACAAGTGTTTTCCCACTACCAACAGGACCTACGAGTAAGGCTGGTCCTTCAGAACGCTCCACACAACGGATGATCGTTTGATACGCCTGTTTCGTAAAAGAGGCCGGGTAAAAAAAATCGACCTGCGGAATGGCAGAAAAAGGACGACGACCAAAGCCAAAAAACGATTCATACATGGGAGAGCAATCCTCACGCGGCACAGCCGCTACCAGTGGACTCGAAAATTGTTCACACGACGCCTTGCATGCACTCTGAGGAAAATTTCCTTTTCTACTTCAACGAACCTCGGTTTTGTTCCCATTCATTCGGCCGTGTTCGGGACAGATGTTGCCGGTTATTTGCTATTTCACAGATCGAGTATCGACAGCCGCCTGTGAGCCGGGTAAGTACCAGTCAGATCGGCCGATAAATCCGCGGAACTCCACCAGCAGCCGGTTGCAGCAAACTTTTTTACTGTTTGGATCACTTTTAATTGGCGTTATGAACAGCTTGTACAAACGTGCCAGCTGGGTCAGACAAGTACTGACTCGTAAATTGATTGTCAACGTGGGCGGAAAAGATAAACGAGAAAACAAAGAATGCCAAAACGAATTCTGAGACGCGGGTTGCCCACCGAACGCACGAGTTGACATGCCGATTTCGCCGAGGTGCCGACTCTTGTAGAAGGGATGTTGACGTGATCATTCCTACAACTGGCATTGGTAGCAAAGAAACAACTTCCGACGCTTCAAATAGCTTATCCGTTGATCGAGCAGGAGGAAAAACTAGAAAAGACAGAACACCTAGGGAGATGGCGGCCAAAGCAGAAAACGTGAGTCGCCACAAATGAAACTCCTGCTTCGATTCGACAATCCGGGCCCACCGAATGGAGAAGACTGGCTCCTCACTCACCAGGAATGAAGTTTTCTTTGCAGCAAGCTTTTCTGCCACTTGAACACTTTCCTGGAAATCGTACCAGCTTTTGTCTCGATTGGATCGCAACAGGTGAAATCGGGCTACGGTCTCTTTGGTCTGCTGCAGTTGGCGCTCGGTTTTCTCTGCTGGCCGCAGCAGCCGGTCGAAGTCGGGTTCCTGGGCAGCCCCTGTTGCACGGAAAGGCACAGCTAAAACCGCCTGTGTCTCAACGGGTTTTTCCAGATACTGCGGGAGTTCTGCTACACGAAGCTTTAAACCGTCGAGCTCATCCATCTTGGACCGAACCAGGGGATGCGAGTCATTGTAATCTCTTAACATCGCCGTCAGCTGTCTCTGCATTTCGTCGATCCGGGTCTTCAGAACAACCCAGGATGGATTGAGTTCCTGTTGGAAACGGTTTTGTCGTACCGGGGCAGGTTCACTGGTGGGTAACGGGGCTCCGGTTTCAGACATCGTTGAATCGGCCCGGGCAGACCATTTCTGTGCTTCGTCCTCGAGTTCCTGAAAGTGCGCCAGGAGAAATTCGTCCAACTTCTGTTGAACCCGTTGGGCTTCTCGCCGCCGGGAAACCAGGCTTTTGCCCCTTGCCGCCGGACTCCCATCCCATGCCGTTTTCAAACGCTCCTTTGCAAATTCCACATACTGACTTGCAACGGAATCGGCCTTTTCCAGCGCAGTTTTCCTCACGTTGCTTCGATATTCAACGTTGATGACTCCTCGGCCAGTTCCTGGGTCTGTTTTTTGTGCGATCGACCAGGGCACATCGCAATACTGTTGTTCCGAGCCACCGCATGAATCGACTTGCATGGTACATTGAAGTTGTTCGTTAAAGTCTTTCACGGTCTTTTGAACGAACATGGCACGTGCGGAGTCCATCGGGACCCCACCAGGGTCGGTATTTGGATTCTGAAACGTGATGACACTCTGGGCCCGAAACTGGCCGGAGGGAACACGCCAGCAGGTGAGGATAACGAGAAATGAAGACAGGGTAATGACGCTGAAAACGTACCACCTCGATAATCGTTTCCGCTCCGGGGACTGTGATCCGTGAACCTTCATGGCATGTGTAACAGTGTTTGATTTGTCAGGGTTGCGGTCTGCAGATGTCCGTGTGAGTTTGGGCAGTTGCCTGTTGAATTCAGAAATTGAAAGAGGAGATCAGATACCCTCCTCTTGTCGAGATCGTCCTACAGCTGTATTTAGCTTGAGCCTGGTTGTAGTAGCTGTGACGATGCACCGCCTTCTGGAAGGGCAAAACAGCCTCCGGGGGCGGTGGCGATACCACATCAAGATTTTGTTGCAGACGTTTTCATCCCGTTATATTAAGATGACCTTTCCCTGGCTGCAGCTCCCGGCAGTTGGCGGAAGTCCCGGAGCCCGAAGCAATTGCAAGCAGGGGCTGAAAGTCGTTGCTTCCGCAATCAGTTTCGGTCGTTTTTTCCCGGTAGCCGGACAAATCTGCGAAGTCCCTGACTGAAAGGATTTACAGTCAACGGCAACGCACACGACTGCTACGTCAAGACAAATGAAAATGGACCGCCCGTGGCAATCTCCAGTTGCTTGGTGCACCTGGGGTGGAAGACATTCCAAATGCCGCAGGCGTGCTCTTACTATAGTGCCCGCTTGGAATTAAACTCGTGCGAACGCTGTCACGACAGGCTCAGTTAGATTAGAAGATGCGGCAACTGCCATGTTTCGAATAAAGATTTGTGGAGTCACCAATTCTGACGACGCGAAAAAGGCGTGCGCTGCTGGCGCGGATGCCATTGGGCTAAATTTTTACGAGGGCAGCCAACGCTTTATAGATATCGAGACCGCCAAACAAATCGCTGTAACGATTCCCCGGGGAGTCATCCGTGTCGGCGTGTTCGTCAACGCTTCAGCCGGTGACGTCTGTCGCACTTTTGATACCGTTGGTTTAGAAGCCATTCAGTTGCACGGCGATGAGCCACCACCATTTTTGAGTTTGCTTGGCAAGCGACCCGTAATACGAGCATTTCGTTGTCGCGATTCGGGTCTCGACGAAGTACAGGACTACCTGGCCAAATGTGTCGACCTGCAGTGCATGCCTCATTCGGTTCTGACGGATGCTTACTACCCCGGTCAATATGGGGGAACGGGCAGGGTCTTCGACTGGAAATTACTGAACACCATGAGAGCAGACCTGGATGGTGTCAGACTTATCCTGGCGGGCGGGTTGACGCCTGAAAATGTCGCCGACGCTATTGTGGCTTCCCGGCCACATGCTGTGGACACTGCCAGCGGGGTTGAATCGGAGGCGGGTGTTAAAGATCCTGACCGTCTGTTTCGCTTCGTCAGCAACGCCAAGTCGGCTTTCGCGAGCTTGGACAACTAAAGATGGAACCACAGGTAGGCCACGGCCCTATCGAGGTCATTGGCTTCGCGGAGAGAACACGGGAGATAGGGCTTGTATGTGCCCTTTGCCGCCTTCTATCATACTGTAATTGTTTGCCGCATGCCGGGAGACCCAGTGGAAATTTTCGAGCGAGGTTCCATCACCTTGATCCAGTCTGGAAACCCCGCTCTTGATTGTGGTTTCCCCGGTCGAGGAAGGTGCCAGAGCGATACCAGACTACTTTCCGTGGACAGGCAATTTTCCGTGGACAGGCAATGACCCAAAATTAAAGACCGACTATATGTGAAAAAGGAGAATGCAAGGTGGCGCAGGCAGAAATCAATCAGAAACTTCCTTACAAAGTTGCCGACTTATCCGAAGCCGAATGGGGCCGGCGCGAAATACGTCTCGCCGAAAATGAAATGCCGGGGTTGATGGCACTGCGCCGCAAATATGGCACGAGTAAACCCCTGAAAGGTGCTCGAATCGGCGGTTGCTTACATATGACCATACAAACGGCCGTGCTGATCGAGACGCTGACCGAACTGGGCGCAGAAGTGCAGTGGAGCAGCTGCAATAAGTTTTCTACCCAGGATCATGCCGCTGCCGCCATTGCGGCAACCGGGGTACCAGTCTACGCCTGGAAGGGTGAAACTGATGAAGAATATGACTGGTGCATCGAGCAGACTATCTATTTTGCCGATGGCCAGCCTTTGAACATGATCTTGGATGATGGGGGTGATCTGACAGCGATCGTCCACGAAAAGTATTCTGGGCTGCTCCCTGGCATTCGAGGGCTCTCGGAAGAGACGACGACTGGTGTTCATCGCCTTTATCAAATGGCGGAGAAGGGCGAGTTAAAAATCCCCGCGTTTAACGTAAATGACTCGGTCACCAAAAGCAAATTTGACAACCTCTACGGATGTCGCGAGTCGTTAGCAGATGGAATCAAACGCGCGACGGATGTGATGGTGGCCGGAAAGGTCGTGGTTGTTGCCGGATACGGAGACGTAGGGAAGGGATGTGCTCATTCCATGCAATCGTACGGCGCGCGCGTCATCGTGACTGAAATTGATCCGATCTGTGCACTCCAGGCGGCAATGGAAGGTTACGAAGTGACGACCATGGACGAGGCAGCGTCTCAAGGAAACATTTTCGTAACGGCAACTGGCTGCCGGGACCTGATTCTGGGAAAACATTTTCAACAGATGCCCAATGATGCCATCGTCTGCAACATTGGTCACTTTGATCTGGAAATCGACGTGGCATGGCTGGATGATCAGAGTGACATTCAAAAGGAAACCATCAAGCCGCTGGTTGATCGATACACCTTCCAAGATGGACACTCGGTCATCGTGCTAGCTGAGGGGCGGTTGGTCAATTTGGGTTGCGCCACAGGGCATCCGTCATTCGTGATGTCCAACTCATTCACGAACCAGGTTCTGGCGCAGTTGGCCTTGTGGAGTGACAACGAAACCTACGAGGTGGGCGTCCACGTGTTGCCAAAAGAACTGGATGAAGAAGTGGCTCGTTTGCATTTGGACCAATTGGGAGTCCGCTTGACTGAGTTGACCCCTGAACAATCGGAATACCTGGGTGTTCCGATTGCTGGTCCTTACAAACCAAATTATTATCGCTATTGATGTTCTGCGGCAGCAATTGCCACCAGTTGCGTTGACAAATCATCCGGGCTCCGGCATAACATCCGGAGCCCGGTTTTGTTGGTGAAACCAATGAGTCCGTGGGTGGGCAAATGGGGCGAACACCAACAGATCTGGCGGAGCACCTTGATCAACATGAAGGGTTCAGGACATGCCGCAGATTCAATCATTCCGCGGGTTGCGTTACGATCTGGGACAGGTGGGATCACTGAGTGACGTGGTGGCGCCACCCTACGACGTGATCGATGCCGAGTACCGTGACGTGCTTTATAAGAGGCATCCTGCCAACGTCATCCGCCTGATTCTTAATCGAGACGAACCAGGGGATGACGACCAGACCAATCGTTATTCGAGAGCCGCCCGTCTCTTGAAGAATTGGCGGCTCGATGGAGTATTGGCTCGCGAGCCAAGCCCGGCCGTTTACGTTTATCACCAAAACTTCGAGTTCGAGGGACAGCAAATCAATCGACGAGGCTTCATGGCTCGCCTGCGTCTCGAAAGATTTGGCGAAGGCTGCGTCTATCCCCACGAAGAGACCCACTCGGCCGCTAAACAGGATCGTTTGAAACTGCTCAACGCCTGTAGAGCCAATCTGAGCCAGATCTTCGGTCTCTATCGTGATCCCGAGAACACCAGTCAGGAGTTGCTTGAATTGGCCATTCAAAACACCCTGCCGTTGGAAGCGACAGATGACCTGGATGTAGTCCACCGAATTTGGCCTGTCACCGACTTGACAACCATTGGTCAGTTGATTGGTTCATTGCAGGACCGATCTCTGTTTATCGCCGATGGTCATCATCGTTATGAAACAGCCTGCGACTATCGTGACCAACTCGCCCAAGCCGGTCAGTTGGATTCACAGCACCCGTGCAATTTTGTGCTAGCAATGTTCGTCAGTATGAGTGACCCGGGAATGATCGTATTGCCAACCCACCGCCTGTTTCGTGGGCTGCCCCCGGTCTCTTCCCAGCAGCTGGCGACCGCCTTGGAAAACTATTTCAAAGTTGAAATATTGGGGTCGGGGACTCAATTAGCCAACTCGGTTTGGCAAAAAATCGAACAAAAGCAGGATCAAGGGACACTCGGATTCTACACTCGTGAAGATGACAAATGGGTGTTGGCGGAAATTCAAACCACGGGCCAGCAAAAGATGGCGGAAATCTCCGCTAACCGGAGTGAGCACTGGCAGCAGCTCGGGGTAAGTCTTCTCCATCATTTGGTCATGGATTTACTCCTGGGATACAAAGACCTTCCTCAGCCCATGTACGTTCACAATACATCGGAAGTCCAGAACGGTCTGGAGCAGGGAGACGCCACGGGCCGTGATGCGACCGGGCAATCCGGAAGTGGCAGTCATTTTGAATTGGCCTGTTTGCTGATGCCTGCCACGCTAGAACACGTACAGGATATCAGCCTGGGACATGAACGAATGCCCGCCAAAAGCACCTATTTCTATCCCAAGTTGCTCAGTGGACTGGTAATCAATCCGCTAACCTGATGTCTTCTCAGCAGTCCCCCTTGTCTCGCTGTGTTTACCATGTTTCACGTGAAACGAGATTGCGTGAAGTCTACCGGTTCGACGAGGTTGGCGTTTCACGTGAAACAGGCAAGGATGAAGACTTGGCCATTTCACGTGAAAGGAACAAATCGTGAGATTCCGGAACGTTAAACGATTCGAGATCCGTTCTGTTGATCAACAAACAGCAAACTGACATTTCCGAATCGTTACCGCCGCGGTTAGAATTGCGGCCCTTCTGAAGGAACCGCAAATATTAGTACCTTGTTTGCATCGATTCATTTGCCTGCTTTCGATTGGCCGATGGATTGACGAATGTAACGAGATCGTAAAAACAAAATCTCCTCTGTTGTGATCCATGGCGTTCAGGCAGACATCGGTGCTGCAAATTCGGAGTCGCCGGAACACCGGGCATCGTTGTGAGTGGAGTCCAACTGGAACGCCTGGGTGCAGGGAGTCCTAAACTGTGGGCCGGGTACTTTGTGTGGCAAATCAGAAAGGTGGAGTCGGCAAGACAACCACGGCGATTACTTTGGCCGATGCTCTGGCACACGCCGGCAAACGCACTTTGTTAATCGATTTGGATCCGCAGTGTAACGCGACCTCGGGATTAGGTTTACAACCCGTTCAGCGTCACCCCCTGGTGTCCACCCGTACCCTGCAAGAAACAATTCAAAAAGTTCCCGAATGTTCCCTGGACTTGCTGCCAGGAAGCAGAAGTTTTCAAGACGTCGAAATACTTGCTAGCAATGACCAGACCAATGCCGCACGGGTCAAAAACCATTTGAAGGGAGGCTTGCGGGCCTACGATTTTGTATTGATTGATTGTCCACCCTCACTAGGACATTTGACACAAACTGCATTAGCTGCCTCCACGGAAGTGCTCATTCCCATCCAGTGCGAGTACTTTGCGATGGAGGGTCTGACGCAAATGATTGAAGTCATAAAACGTGTCATGAAAACACGAGAGAACCAGTTGGAATTCGGTGGAATCTTGTTGACCATGTACGATGATTCTCTCGAATTGACCCGCGAAGTAGACGCGGAGGTTCGCGATTTTTTTGGCGAGATCGTTTTTGATTCCGTTGTGCCCCGTGATGTGGCTGTTTCCGAAAGTCCGAGTCACGGAAAATCTGTTTTGTCATATGCACCTCGTTCACGTGGGGCACGGGCCTACGTGGAACTATGTTTAGAAATTCTGGAGGCTTGATTTTACGTGACCCCGCACCGGTTGGCCGGATGAAATGAGATATTCCAATCGCGAGAATATCTCCGGATCGTTCCGAGCGTGTCGTGCCTGCACCTGTCAGCAGTGGTCGCCTGTAACGACTGCAAAGCAAAAGAAATGTGTTCAAGTTGGACTTGAATGAGGAAGGAGACCATCGTGTCCAAAGACAGAAGACTTGGCCGTGGCCTGGCGGCCTTGCTAGGTGAATCAGTTTCAGAGGGATCTGTGAATGACTCATCCCACAAGGTTGATCAAGCATTTGAAGAAACTCCTTCGGACGAAGCTCGTGAAGCTGCCATTCGGGAGAAGAGTAACGCAGCAAACGACAACATCGTGTTGCATGTATACGAAATTGATAACAACCCATTTCAACCTCGTCGTGATTTTACGGAGACAGAAATCGCGTCCCTTGCTGAAAGCCTGAAAGAACACGATATGCTGCAACCGGTGGTCGTGCGCCAGGTGGGAGAACGATACCAGTTGATCTCCGGTGAACGGCGCCTGCGGGCTGCCATCCATGCCGGCTGGGACAAGATACCAGCCCGGGTGAGAGAGGCCGATGATCGGCTCGTTGCCGAATTGGCAATCGTCGAGAATCTGCAACGGCAGGATCTGAACCCGATAGAAAAGGCCCTCTCCTTTCAGCGCTACATCCATGAACATGACTGTACTCAAGAGGACCTGGCCAGTCGCCTTAAAATCGATCGCTCCACCATTGCAAATCTTATGCGTTTGATCGAGTTGCCCTCGGCAGTGCAGGACGCGCTCCGTTGCGCCAAGATTTCGGCGGGCCACGCCCGTGCGCTGCTACCTCTAGGTAACGAATCCCAGCAAGTCGAATTCTCAGAACGAATCCAACGAGAAGGGCTGAGCGTACGCGATACAGAAAGGCAGATTCAAGAGATCATCTATCAGGAGGATCAGGAACCTCTGAATGTGGTCGGGCAAAACACTCAACCGAGGAACCGAAAATCACGCAACCATCAAATTACGTCCCTCGAACAGGAACTGAGAACCGCCCTGGGTACGCGCGTGGACATCCGCAAAAATAGTCGCGGCAGTGGAAAGGTCCTGATTCATTTTTCAAATGCGGAAGAGTTTGACCGGTTGTGGTCCCTGCTGATCGATGGAGAGTCGAATAAAAGCGAAGCGGGCTAGCAGAAGCCGTTCGGGTCGCCTAAACTCTAACAATGATGGATCCTGGCCAGGTTCCGTTTTGAACATCGGACCTCCACGAATGATCCGGGATCATCACCATGCCACTAGCGGTACACGTTCACAACGGGGTGTAGCTCAGCCTGGCTAGAGCGCCTGCTTTGGGAGCAGGAGGTCGCTGGTTCGAGTCCAGTCACCCCGACTTTTCCGTCTACGAGAACTCGCGTTTCATGTCAAATCCGATACTACACACCCTGAGCACTGGAGAGGCCTCTGTCGGCTCCTGGCTCAACCTGGCCTCGCCGTTGGCGGCAGAAATCATGGCAGCGGCTGGCTTCACCTGGTTGGCTGTCGATACCGAACACACCCCCTACGACCTGGAACTGGTCGCGCACACCTTCCGCGCTATCGAAGCTCGTGGAGCGATTCCCCTGGCACGCGCTTGGGACCATGACCCAGTGACCATCTCCCGCCTACTCGATGCGGGCGCATGGGGGCTGGTCTTCCCACATGTCAGCACACCGCAACAAGCCGAGAAGTTGGCCCGGGCGATGCGTTATCCACCCGGTGGCACTCGCTCAGTTGGCAGCGCCCGCTGCCAAACCTTGCATCCCAACTACCTTCAAATTGCTAACGAGCAGGTCCTCTGCATACCGCAGATCGAGGACCTGGAAGGCATCGACAACGCAGAGGCAATCGCCAGTGTGGAAGGTGTGGACATAGGATTTTTGGGTCCGGGTGACTTGGCCATGTCGATGGGGGTCGAGATGGGCCATCCGGACCACGAAGCTGCCTTGCAGCGCTTTCGAGAAGGCTGCGAACGGGCAGGTAAGCCCTGCGGTATTCCGACTGCGGACAGCACGCAGACCCGGCAACGAATTGCCCAGGGATTTCGATTCATCGATCTGAGCAATGATTTACGATTTCTCCAAATGACCGCCACGAAGATGCTCGCCGAACTTTGCTAGCAGCGGCAGCAAAGCTTTCCCGTGAACATCAGGACCCGATACCCGCGTGCGACATCTGTTGGTCTCCGTCCCTTTCTTTCCTGCCTTTTGTGGCGTCGGTCCAACACGCTTAGGATTGGGCTATTTCCTGTCATTCCGGTTCAGGCCGGGTTCCCATCGGTTTTACGAAACAAATGATCGTGCTCGAAACTCAACGCGACTTGTTACTAGATGGCAGGTATGATGAAAACTGATTCGTTCGAAGTAGGAAAGTTTTGATTCAGGAAAGTGAAAGAGTTGTTTCTGGTGGCCATTTACGAAACACATTGTCACACGCCATTGTGTAAACACGCTGTGGGGGAACCAGAAGAATACGTGGAAGCCGCACAACTGGCCGGTCTGGACGGCATCATCTTTACGTGTCACAACCCGATGCCAGATGGATTTGATGCCCAGGTCCGCATGGCGCCGGATGAATTTGACACCTACTTACGGATCATCGACCGCGCTGGCCGCCGGTGGTCAGGAACCATGGACGTCAGGCTCGGGTTGGAATGCGACTATTTCCCCGGATACGAACATTGGTTGGAAAACCAGGTACGGGCCGCCGACTTCCACTACCTTTTGGGTTCCGTCCATCCCCATCAAAAGGGATTCCGCGAGCGTTACTGGACGGGTGATCCGGTATTGTATCAGCGCGAGTACTTCAAATTACTCGCGCAGGCAGCGGAAACAGGATTTTTTGATTGTTTAAGTCACCCGGACATTATCAAAAACGAAACGCCCAACGACTGGCAACCGGATGCCCTCATGGAACCCATCTGTGCAGCCTTGGATCGCATCGCCAAATGTCGCACGGCGATGGAGTTAAACACATCAGGACTGAACAAAACGATTCCCGAAATGAATCCCGGGCCCCTGATACTGCGCGAGATGTATCGGCGGTCGATTCCCGTGGTGATTGGTGCTGACGCTCACAAACCCGAACGTGTGGGTAAATTTTTTAACCAGGCCCTCGATGTGCTGGAAACATGTGGGTACCAGCACGTCAATTTTTTTCTCGAACGAAAACGGCATCAAGTCCCCATTTCCGAAATGCGGTCAAGCCTTCGTACCATTTAAAGCGGAAGTCGTTTCAGCGTGAACTCGCCCCAGTCGGCCGGAACACCACCTGCTCGGCGGACGAGGATCTGCAGCAGGTCGCGAGTGTTCTGCACCTGTGTCGAATCATCCGCATCGGACGAAGTGAACGAACTCACTGCTGGTCTGCTTCCCGCCGCTGGCACCCTTACCGCAACCGACGCGACATCTTCTGCACAACCAACGCAGTGACCGCAGGTTTTGTCACCACAAACCTAGCGTCTTTGAGGCACCGGATTGGCAAATTACGACGCTGAACACCCCCGTTGGCCCCGCCTCTTATCCGGGTGAAACATCGACCTAAACCTTTGCAATAATACAGGTTGCAATTGTTCGACAGAAAAATCAATTCGCTCCAGCTGAAAAATTGTCGGGGAAACGGAACCACGTAGTATACAATTGTTTAAAACGCGCGTTTTAATCGCAGCCTGCGATCTTTCAGAGATGGAGGGTGTTGTGGCAGAAGATACAAGGACTCGCATTTTGAATGCCGCAGGGCCGGTGTTCGCCGAAAAGGGCTACCAGAATACGACCGTGCGTGAAATTTGTCGGGTCGCAAACGTCAACCTGGCCAGCATGAACTATCACTTCGGCCACAAGGAACGGCTTTACATCGAAACGGTAAAGCAAGCCCAGCGCAACAAGATCGAACAGGTGCCGCAGCCGCAGTGGCAAACAGGAACGTCGCCTGCGGAAAAGTTGCGTGGATTTGTGCGCACGTTGATCACGCGCATGATGGGCACGGGAGAAGCACCATGGCAAACGCGGCTCATGATGCGGGAAATCATGCAGCCTACCCAGGCATGCCAAGAACTGGTTCAGAATTACTTTCGGCCACAGTTTGAGATCCTATTGGGGATTCTTGAAGAACTACTGCCCGCCGCGACAACACAACCGAAACGCCATCAATTAGCCTTCAGCGTGGTAGGACAGTGTCTTTACTACCGTGTGGCACACGAAGTGGTAGCCCTGTTGATCGACAAAGAGGAGCGTGAAGCACACTATGACGCTCAGCAATTAGGCGACCACGTCACTGACCTGATGTTAGCCGCGCTGTCCTCTCCGGACTCCTGGTTGACTTCTTCCCGACACTCCAGTTCTGGCTTGGAAAGTTCAACCGAGCGGCGTATAGAAAATACGAGTTCGTAATGAGTGACATCTCACGAGAAATTTTTAAAACTCTGATCGCAGTGCTCATCCTCTTTCTAGGCGTTGCCGTATTTTGGACACTTATCCGTCAAGACAAATCGGAGCCTCGCCATGTAGACCCACCGGGGCCACCACAGGTGGAAGTGGTCGTGGCACAGGAGCACACCGGCGCATTGGAGATTGAAGTGGACGGGACCGTGGTTCCCTTTCGCGAAATCACCGTGTCTGCAGAAGTCGCGGGTCGCATTGCATTCAAGGCAGACGGGTGCCAGGCCGGAAAATATGTAGAGACTGGGCAACTCTTGTTACGGATCGACCCGCTGGAATACCAACTGGAGGAACGGCAACTCACGAAGGAACTCGAACAATCCGTGGCCACGATACGGGAACTGACAGTCGAAATAGAAAACGTCGAGGAGTTGATCTCACTGGCTCGGGAAGACGCCGACTTACAGCGAAAGGAATTGGCGAGGAACGAGGCACTCGGAAAGACAGGTGTCATCACTGACTCGCAGGTCGACCAAGAGAAACGCGACATGCTGGCGTCCACAAACCGGTTGATGACCCTTATTAACCAGCAACGGTTATTGAACACGAGTAGCGACCGACTGAAGGCGGCCCACGGATTTGTTCAGGCCAACCTGGAAAAAGCACAGCTCAACCTGCAGCGAACGGAACTCAAATCCCGCGTGACAGGAATGATCGTTTCGGACGACGTCGAAGAGGGTTCATTTGTACAGCGCGGTCAAAACCTGTACACGATCGAGGACACCTCTGCCGTCGAGGTGAAATGTACGTTGCGCATGGATCAGCTTTACTGGCTCCTGAACTCCCCGGCAGATGTTGCACCCGGATCCGCCGAATCCGCAGCCCGCGATTATCAACTACCGCCTACTGCCGCGACGGTGGTCTATGAACTGGAGGGACGCGAGTACTTTTGGCAAGGAATCCTCACTCGATACGACGGTATTGGCCTGGACGAGCGGACCCGCACGGTCCCCTGTCGAATCCTGGTAGACAAACCACGCGTGGTTCATTCGTCAGATGATAACGCGGCCCTCACCGGCCCCAAGGCATTGGTTCGAGGTATGTACGTATCGGTAATCCTGCACGTTCAACCGGAAACTTCGCTGATCACGATGCCAGAGTCCGCCATCAAACCGGGCAACCTCATCTGGACAGTCGTGGAAAATCAATTATCGATTGAGCGAGTACACATTGTACGCGTCCAACACGGCAAAGCATTTATCATAGCGGAACCCGGCACACTGACCGCCGGCGCTCAAATAGTGACGACCCCCATCGCCGGTGATTACGACGGGATGCCGGTAGAAGTGGTTCCCAGTGACCTGCGAAAGACAGCCCCGGATCAAACATGAAGAAGTCACTAGCCTGGGGAATCCAGAACGCACCCGCTATGAACACTGTCATGGTCGCGGTCCTTCTGACGGGTGCAGCCAGTCTGGCCCTGATGCGACGCGAGGTATTCCCGGAGTTCGAGCTCGAGATGATTCTCATCTCTGTACCTTATCCAGGCGCTTCACCGGGCGAAGTGGAAGAGGGCATTTGCCAAAAGATGGAAGAAGCAGTCCGTCCGATTGCCCGCATCAAACGACAGATTTCCATTGCCCGTGAGGGAACCGGGTTTCTCATTCTGGAACTGGACCCGGAGGTTCCAGACGTCCAGAAAACCTTGAATGAAGTACGGTCGGTGATCGATCGCATACCAAGTTTTCCCGAACTGGCTGAAGACCCTGAAGTCAAACAAATTACCTTGCGCCAGCCCGCCATCCGCGTCAACATCACGGGTCCGAGAACACCTGATGTGGATGAACAAAAACAACTGCTGGCCGAGTTGCGTTTACGTGAAATTGCCGAGGAAATTCGCGAGGACCTGCTTCAGCTTCCCACGGTCTCGCAGGCAAATACCACCGGCGCCCGAGATTACCAGATTGACATCGAGGTTTCCGAGGCCACCTTGCGGCAGTACGCCCTGTCTCTTCAGGATGTGGCCGAAATCGTAAGGCGGCAAAACGTTGAACTTCCCGGGGGTTCTCTGAAAACAGAATCTCAGGAAGTACGGTTACGCGGCAAGAACAAACGTCTACTGGGGACAGAAATTGCCGACATACCGTTAATTACCGATCCCCAGGGAATTGTCCATACGATTGGCGACCTCGCCGAAGTGCGTGACCATTTCGTCGACGAAACTGCGGTCAGCTTTGTGAACAACAAGCCCGCGCTGGTTATCTCCGTCGATCGCACATCGAGTGAAGACCTGCTCGATATCGTTGCAGAAGTCAAGCACTACATCGCCGGAAAAAAGCTTCCTTTCGGATACAACATTAGCACATGGTACGACCAATCCGTCAATGTGCGCGACAGAATGGAACTGCTTACCACCAACGGATTACAGGGACTGGTCCTTGTATTCCTGGTATTAGCCATCTTTCTCGAATTGAGGCTCGCATTCTGGGTCTCGTTGGGCATTCCCACCGCCGTACTCGGATCAGCCATCGTTTTGATCTATTCAGGACATACACTGAATATGCTTTCCATGTTTGCGTTCCTGATGGCGCTGGGAATTGTCGTCGATGATGCAATCGTGATTGGCGAAAACATTTACGCTCATCGTTCTCGTAATCCGGATCTCCAGAGCGCAGCCGTGGAAGGAGCCTATGAAGTGTTACCGGCAGTGACTTCCTCGGTCTGCACCACGATCATCGCATTCGTTCCCTTGATGTTTGTGGCGGGAATCATGGGAAAATTTATTGCAGTAATGCCGGTGGCTGTGATCGCCATGCTGATCATATCACTATTAGAAAGCTTTTTCATCTTACCCTGCCACTTGGGACATGAGCGTAGTCTCTTGTTTGTAGTGATTGGCCTCGTGTTCTATCCGTTTCGTCCACTCAGCAAGTTTTTCTCATGGTGCAACGGACACGCTGCCTACCTGTTGGAATGGATCGTCCAGAAGGTTTACATTCCAAGCCTGACTTGGTCTCTAAAAAGTTGGCCGATTGTCTTGAGTTCTGCATTTGCGATCCTCCTGGTAACGTGGGGGTTTTTGAAATCTGGAATTACTCCCTGGGTGCTCATGCCCGAACTTGACAGCTATTTAATTGAAGCGAGGATTCTCTATCCTGATGGCACGCCCGGCACAGTAACCGATCAGGCGTGCAAGCGGCTGGAGAGGGCCATTCAGGAAATCAATCGAAGACATTCCACGCCCGAAGTCCCGCTGGTGCGTTACATCTATCGAGCTGTAGGAAGCGTGAGTGCGCCGGGCATAATGGGTCCGGACGGGCGTGCGGTCGGAAGCCACGTGGGCCTGGTGGAAGTCGAAATGGTCGACTCTTCCCAGCGCAAGGTTCACAGCGAACAGATCCTGGCGGAATGGCGAGAGGAAGCGGGTAACTTCCCCGGGGCAGAAAGTTTGAAATTCGGGACTCCCGAATTCGGCCCGGGTGGCACTCCCATCGAATTTAAGCTGCTGGCTCGTAAAGAAAATATGGAAACACTCGAAACTGTCGTAGAAAAGTACAAACAGAAATTAGCCAGTTATCCGGGGGTGTTTGACATTGCTGACGATTCACAACCCGGCAAGTGGGAGTTTCAACTACGTGTCAAGGAAAAGGCGCTGGCCCTGGGCGTGCCGTTGGCCACGCTGGCCGAAACAGTCCGCGCGTCGTACTACGGCGAAGAAGTGATGCGTCTCCAGAGAGGTCGGCACGAGGTGAAATTAATGGTGCGATATCCCCAAACCGATCGCCGCTCACTGGCAGACTTCGAAGAGATTCGGGTTAGAACTGCGGAGGGAACTGAGTTACCTCTGACAGAACTGGCGGAGATCACAGTGGCGCGCGGTTATTCTGAAATCAACCGCGTCGACCAGTTGCGGGCGATCACGATTACAGCCGACGTAGATACTTCGAAGCAAAACGCGCGGAAGGTTGTTCAGGACTTGAAACGCCCTGGAGGATTCCTGGAGCAAATGCGGCAAGAATATCCACAAATCCGTATCCGATGGGAAGGACAACAGGAACAAACAAGTGAATCCTTGAATAGTCTGTTGATTGGGTTCTTGTGCGCTCTGTTTGCCATGTTTGTGTTACTTACCCTGCAATTTCGTTCGTATTTACAACCACTCTTGATTCTGGTGATCATCCCTTTCGGAACGGTTGGAGCCATTTGGGGCCATTCGCTGATGGGAATGCCGCTGACTCTGTTCAGCGTGTTCGGCTTGATCGCCCTGACAGGAGTCGTGGTTAACGACTCGATTGTACTGATCGACTGCATCAACCGTAATTTACGCCAAGGAATGGCTCTTCAGAACGCGTTGTTGCACGGAGGGCGCCGTCGATTTCGTCCGGTCCTATTGACTTCCATCACCACGATCGCCGGTTTAATGCCCATCCTGGCTGAAACGTCATTTCAGGCACAAATCCTCATTCCGATGGCGACCAGCTTGTGCTTTGGTTTGATGCTGGCAACCGTGTTAGTTCTCATTCTCGTGCCTGTTTTCTATTACATTTTTGCACACTTTCAGCGATTGGTCTTCCTGCCTTTAATGACTTTGGACTCGGCCGTATCATCCTCAACTGAAGAACTTGACACAGCAGATCAGTTGCCCACGGCCCCCGCGACAAACGAGTGACTTGTTTCGTGTAGGGGTTGATCCCTGCGAACCCGTTAGACAAAGAATGTTAGAATGCGGACCTTGGCGACTGAGGAGCCCAGCCCCGTGAGGTACTGAAATCGTGTTGCAGACAAGTTGGCTGGAAGTCGATCTTGGACGTTTGGACAATAACCTGCGTCTGTTCCGGCGAGTCGTGGGGGATGGCGTAAAGATTTGCGGAGTGATCAAAGCCGATGCTTACTCGTTGGGGGCCGTACCGCTGGCAAACCGCCTCGAAAATGGTGGTATCGACAGTCTGGCTGTTTATTCCCCTGCCCAGGCGGCAGAAATCTACAACGCCGGACTGAAGACACCGCTGATCATCTTGTTGCCGGTGCGGCAGCCAGCTGAAGTGGAGGGTCTGGAACCCGCCTTCAAGAGCGGACAGTGTCACTTGACAATACACGATGAAGATCAGCTTCTGGCGGTCGACAAGTTGGCACGCACACTCGAATGCCAAATGCCTGTTCACTTATACCTTGATACCGGCATGAGCCGGGCGGGCCTCAACCCTGAACAGTTCGCTCGCGTGCTCAGCTTCGATCAATTGAATCAACGAATTCGAGTCGCAGGAGTGTACACCCATTTCACATCCTCTGATGATGATCCGGAATTCACGAATCACCAGATGGACCTTTTTCGAAAGGTACTGGAACACTGTAAACGACTCCTCCCGGCCGATGTGCTGATTCATGCCTCCAATACCTGTGCAACGTTACGTGGCCGGGCTTTCCACCAATCCATGGTGCGAATCGGCTTGGGCCTTTATGGGTACGGTCCGCAATTCATGACGGATCCGGCCGAGCACATCGACCTTCAACCAATTGTACGATGGTTGAGTCGGGTCGTGCACGTTCAGCAGTATCCACAAGGAACTACGGTTGGTTACAATCGTACGTATTGCCTCTCGCGCGACAGTCTATTAGGAGTTGTTCCAGCAGGCTACGGCGATGGTTACCCCTTGGCTTTAAGTGGACGGGGATCTGTTGAGCTTGGATTGGAATCTTCGCGAGGGAGAACCGTTCCTATCCTGGGAAAAGTGAACATGGACCAGATTGTGATTGATCTGACGGACTGTCCGGTACCCGTGGGAACCGTGGTGCGAGTCATCAACTGGGACAACACATCTGCTTGCGCTTTACACCACCTGGCAGGTCAGGCTGAATCAACGTGCTACGAGATGCTTTGTCGCTTGCCACCTCGTCTCCATCGCACCTACCTCCCTTAAACAACGGCTGGTAGCAGTTAGACCATGGCCAGTTCAACAGACCGTTGGAAAGTCAGCGAGCGAAACTCCTCTCCCGACTTGGCCTTACCGCTGCTGGTGACAGGAATTGCCGGAGTCGCGGGTTTCAATGCTTTCCGATATTTTCGCGAGAAATTTGGCGAGCAGGTGGTCGGGATTCGGCAGCAGGACAATTGGCCCCTGTACGGACCAGGTATCGTCGCTTGCAACGCGGAACATCCAGACGGATTAAATCGTTTATTCGACCAGTTTCAATTTCGTTCAGTGTTAAACTGTGCCGGAAATTGTGCACTCAAGTCGTGCGAGTTGGACCCGGCATTGGCTTGGCGAACCAATGTCGAAGGTGTGGAAAATTTGTTGACCACTTTGCGGGACTCCTCGACAAGACTGGTTCACTTATCCATCGACTTGGTCTATGCGGGAACAGGTTCCGGAGGACACACCGAGGAAGATCCTGTAGATCCTGTGACGGTCTATGGAACGACCATGGTAGAAGCAGAAGAACGGGTACTGGAAGCCCGCCCCGACGCCTGTATTCTTCGCATTTCTTTGCCAATGGGAGTCAGTTTCAATGGCCACGCTGGTGCCATCGATTGGATTCAATCACGGTTTAAAAAATCAAAGCCTGCCACGTTATACTTTGACGAAATCCGTACACCAACTTACACGGATTGTTTAAACCGGACTTTCCATCAAGTGCTGGCAGGTGATTTGCACGGAATTTATCATGCGGGGGGCCCACGACGTTTGAGCCTGTACGAAATTGCCCAAGTCGTAAATCGCATCGGTGGTTACGATCCTCGCTACCTGATGGGTTGTCCCCGGATTGAAGCTGGTCCAATGCCACCAAGAGCAGGAAATGTTTCCCTGGTATCCGACAAACTTTCCCTGGCCTTGGGACTCCCTCCTTTTGATCCCTGGCCATTTCACCAGGAACACGTGCCAACCCATCGAGACTGGCACCGCGAACGGCCACCGGCACAGCCCGGGTCACCCGAATACTTGGCGGAGGTACTCTACCGAAATCCGGGGTGGAAGGAACGGTGAGTGATTCTCCTTTACTGGTGGCCAAGCCGCAAAAGGTGATCGAAGTACAAAATTCCCAACAACGTCTTTGCATCTTGAATTTCACCGGTTTCGGCCATGTCCAACGCCTCTTCCCAGTCCACAATCAGGTTCTCAATGTGTTCGCCCTGTTCCCGGGCTGACGGTCCAGGGGTCATTTCTTTGGCAAGAAACAAATGCATGCGTTCGTCAAGAATTCCCGGGGACAAGTAGAAGGTATGCAATTTCCGCCATGACGCGGCGCTGAAACCTGTCTCTTCGGCAAGTTCTCTTTGAGCGCATACGCCGGGGGATTCGCCCGGCTCAAGTGTTCCTGCGGGTAACTCCACCAGCGCCCGCCCGACGCCGATGCGAAAATTTCGAATAAGACAGACTTGCTGCTGGTTAACCCACGGAAGAACCGTGACCGCACCGGGATGCCGTATGACTTCCCGACTCTCCACAGTGTTCGCGTCGACCTGGTGAAAAGCATTGACTACGTTGAAACGTCGAGTTTTCAACAGCAATTCATCTCGTATTTCCACTCGAATCACCTCGTACCGGTACAATTAAGAAAAACAAACTAGAGAAACAATCACTCTGAAGACGTTGAACGACAGCGGTTCTTCTACTTTACGGACTCCGGATAAACGTCAACAGGCGGAGTATGACAGGAAATTACCATCCTGGTGAACGACAGGCATTTTCGTTGCTTGCCTGAAAGAGCGTTGATAAGATAAAAAGAGGGGTGAGCCGAGAACTGTCTTTCGTTCCGAGAACCTGACAGCATTTTCCCCCGGTTTACAACTTGGTGTGTGACTGGCGTTACCACCTTTAAAGTCCCAGCAGGAAACCAGATGCGTGACAACGCAACATGGAGCGTAGGAGTTGGAAGATGGGCGGGCATTCAAGTTCGTATCCACATTTTCTATTTATTGTTTGCCACCTTCACGATGTTCCTCGGCTGGCAGGCAAACGAGAGATTGAATGGGCAGGAATATGTCTGGCTGGCCGGATTGAGTTTGGTCATCCATTTCATCTCGGTCCTCCTCCATGAAGTCAGTCATTGCCACTTCACCCTGAACATGGGCGCGTCAGTCGACCACGTCGTCCTGGTCCCATGGGGTGGTATCGGGCCCGTTTATATCTTCCAGCGGCCCAAATCCGAGTTATTAAGTGCAGCAGCCGGCCCCTTGGCGAACTTGCTCGTCTGTCTAGCATCCGCGGCACCTCTTTTGTTCGCAATAGGTACTGGTGGATTATTACAGCTACTCCATCCACTCAAACCTGTTGGAGTGGCACACGGCCCGTTTCTTATCCTTCTCTTGAAACTGAGCTTCTGGATCAACTGGCTGTTGTTTTTAGTCAATCTCTTCCCTGTCTTCCCGCTAGACGGGAGTCGTGTGCTCCGTTCCGGGTTGCTCTTTTTCTGGCCCGAAATGACTGAAGTGACCGCGACACGTCATATTGCCAGGGGTGCACAATCTGCTGCGGCGGGGCTTTTTGTCGTCGCCTGGCTGGTACGCGACGCAGGTCCCGCTGGTCCGATTCCCACCTGGTTTGTTCTGGTTCTGCTCAGCATCTTTTTATTTTTTGCTGCCCAACGCGAAATCGAACGACAAGTTGATGACTCAGACGAAGACGATTTTTTTGGTTGCGATTTTTCACAAGGCTACACAAGCCTGAAGGACAGTCAAAAACAGACACTTCCCTCCAGAGCAAATCTTTTTGCTCGTTGGGTTGAAAGGAGACAGGAACAGCGCCAGGAGAGAAAGAAAGTACTGGAGGCAGAGGAA
>PBTE01000164.1 GCA_002726515.1 Planctomycetaceae bacterium
ACCGGCCATCACCAGCAGTGTGATGAAGCCGATGATGAGAAAAAACCAGAGAACCACCTTCTCCATGATGTGTGCCATCCGCCGCGTGATGCGTGAGCCTATGACGGGTATCCGCGACCCCAAGCCCCACTTGACGGTTGCTCGATAAAGACCAATGCCCGCATGCAGTTCGACCATGTAGAGCAGTACCGCGTAGAGCAGCCACATGCCGTCCTTGACTCGCGCCATGGTTTCGGCGGCATTGATGCCCAGCCCCGAGCCAAGGTTGAAAGTGCGCTGGGCGACATCTGCCCCCACCACAAATAGATGAATCGAACCGAGAGCAAGAATGATCATCCCGGAACGCACCTGCCAGATCCAGAGGCTGGTCTCCTCGTGCGGCCGCACCTTCTCGAGTTCCTTGCGATCCTCCTTTGAGATGTTCCACTGGCTGCCTGAGATATCGTCGCCCAATTTTTTAAGGCGCCGCCGTTCCGCCAGCTTCGCTGGAATTTTTCGACTGGCAGTGACGAAGTGGACAAAAAACACGATCGTCACCAGTACCACCGTCGGCTGAGCCAGCCAGTAATGCTCGAACACGTCCGCGATCCAGTTGAACCCCCGCTCGCCGGTGAGGATGGTGCTCACGAAGAACATGTGTCCCCACATGAACAGCGCGAGAAAGACACCCGTTCCGGTGCTGATGGCGTCGAGCTTCCACTGCCGCTGCGCCCGTTCCCTGGCGGTAACCAACTCGCCTTCGGGATAGGTAATCTCGTTATTCATGGTTACCCGTCGCATTTCTGACCTGCCCCCGCCGCGGTGAAACGAATGTCAAACTCAAACTACGCCACCACATCAATCAATTTGAGTTCATCTTCGTCCGCCGGTGGCGCGGTGAGAATATCGCCGTCGACTAACTCGCGGTTGCCCGGTATGCCGTGGACGACCTGTTCGTTAATCGACATGCATGTGGAACCCGGAAAAGGAGACTTGGACATTTCTCGCGCGATCTGCGGCGCCCTCCAAACGGCGATCCCCGCAGGCCGCATCATATTGATTTCGTGAGGCGACCGCAGGTTCCGAGAAGAGCGATCTGATGAACTGATTCGTTGCCTGAATCTCTGCGCGTCTCGCCCGGTAAAAAAAGTTGCCTGCCCTGCCCACCAGCTGTCTCTTCGCTCAGTCTGCCCCAGACCCTTTTGTTTGGCGAGCACTCCATCAGCAGCCATCGCAGCTTTATCTCCTGAATTATTTTTCACGATACTATACTGTGATTTTTTCAATGCGTCAATCGTCGTCGGTTTGCAACGAAAGGATCGCGAGAGGAAAAGGTCGAGGACGAGGGCAGGAATTCGATTCAACAGAAACAGGCCGGTTGTTTGCTGTCCAACCCTCCGTCAACGACCAAAGCACCTGGCAAGATATTCCTTGAGACACCTGGCCGTCCTACGGCCCGCCGCCGATGTACAAAGCCACGACAAAGACGAGGCTGCATAAGAGGGCGTGGTGATGAAATCACTCGGCAGGGGTTCGAGAGTCAGTTGTTGAGATCGTGCCAACCGCAACGCCCGATTCAAATGCCAGGCGGAAGTGATCAGCCCGATTCGTTCTTCCGCTGGAAGGAGCCCGGCCAACGCCTGCATCTCGCCCAACGTGTTGTAGCCTCCAACCAATGTGATTTTGTCTTCCGGAACACCCAAATCCTGTAGAATCGTTGCCGACTGCTGACCCGGATCCTGTTTTCCGTCACCCGAACCACCTGATAACTTTCCCGAGCAATAGACGTGATCCGTAAGACCTCGATGAAACATGCGGGCAGCCAACGCCAGTCGGTCACCCGATGACTTGAGCTGAGCATTACCGTGGACCCCTTCTCCGGTCCCCCCACCCAGAACGACAATCGCATCGAAACGCTGCGCTGTAAGAGGCTTGGCATGAAAAAATTCCCGCTCCAGGGATTGAGCCAGTTTTTGAGAAATATGTTCGTTGGTTCCCAACGTTTGCATCAAAAACATCGCCAGGCAGAAACAACCGACGGTCTTCACTCGGCACCAAAAACTCCACACACTCGCGACCAGCAGGCCAATCCAAACAATAGCGCAAGGCATCACCAGACTCGAGGCGATTTTTTGCGACGCGAGACGAGTTGGCTCATGAGGACAAAAAAACACCACGCCTATGGATGCCAAAATCGCTACCAACAACACCAACGCCGGAAAACGTTTCATACAGAACTCCTGCAAGCGTGGAAAACAGGGCCTTCGCTTGGTTGATTGAACCACACCACAAAAACAACTACAACCGTGTCACCGGGCAAACGTCGTCCGTTGCTCGCCGACTTCCAGAATTTAAAAAACAGAAGCAGCCGTCATTGCACTCGACGACAATTCCAGTAGACTCCCCTGGTCTTCGTTAACGTTTTATCCTTGTTTCCCAACATTCCTGGCAGCCTAACGGAATCCAGCCGTGTGAAAACAATTTGGCTTGAAGAACCTGCGGGATATCTTGACCCTGTTTGCTGACCAGAAGCTGCTGAACTAAAACAACCCTTCTCTGCGGTCTCCGTAGAGCTCGTTCATCTCTCGAGGATCTCCATTATGAATTTAAAAGGTAAGACGGCATTGGTTACAGGAGGCGGAACGGGTATTGGACTGGGTATCGCCCAGGCGCTGTCAACTGCCGGCTGCCAGGTGGCGATCGCGGGCCGACGCACCGAAACGTTGCAAGAGGCGGCCGAATCGTGGTCAGGCGAGTTAAGTATCTCGTATCATTCGGTCGATGTCGCTCAACGTGATTCTGTCCAAGAGCTTGTTGACTGGGCCTATGACCAGTGGGGCCGAATTGACATCCTGGTCAACTCGGCTGGAACCAACATCAAAAATCGCAGTGTCGAACAGATGAACCCCGAACAGTGGGATCAAGTCATGGCGATCAATGTCACCGGGGCCTACAACTGCATTCGAGCCGTGTTGCCCCACATGCGCAAGCAGGAAGATGGCCTGATCGTCAACATCAACTCGATTTCCGGCCTGCGTGCATGGGAGTTGGGAGGTGTGGCCTACGATGCCTCGAAATTCGCCCTGCGCGGCCTGGGCACCGTGGTCGGAAACGAGGTGCGCCATCTGGGTATACGCGTCACAAACATTTATCCCGGCGAAGTCGAAACTCCGTTGCTGGATAAACGCCCGGTGGCCGTGAGCGCCGAACACAGGGCAACCATTCTTCAACCGAACGACGTGGGAGAGATGGTCGTTACGATCGCCGGTCTTCCCGCCCGTGCCCATGTACCCGACTTGACCATCAAGCCGACCCGGGCCGAGTTTGTGTAAATCGCAGAAAGTTGGCTCCTGCCAACCGGCAGACGCCAACAGCCGGTCGCAGAAAAGGAAGTCCACGCGAGCCCCATCGGGCTACCCGCTATCCTTGTCTTGACTCCCTCTCCAGCCAGAATTCGAGGCCCTGAACGTTGATTTCAATGTCCTTTTCCAGCAGCGCGCGGAGCTGGACTGGATCGATGGTCACCCGCTGGGCAGACAGTCGGTCAGACAAAAAGTCGAACATCGCGTTACACATCCTGTCGTGTCTTTCGGGATGATCGTACCACTGACGGGCAATCGAAACAAATCGATCGAGGCTCTCGTGAAGGTCCCCGGCCAGACGATGGACGTCAAAAACCGGACCGTAGTGGGTAAGGTAGCAGGCCTTCGGATCAAAGCCCGCGATGCGGTCGATCGAATGGTGAGCCGCAGCCGGGTCGAACTGAGGCAGCGGTGTACTGGCGTAAATAAATTCTCCCTGAGAGCCCGCCAATTCCCGATAAGAGAGTCCAAACGTGTCGCCAGTGAAAATACTGGAGGATTTCTCGTCCACCATGCAGAAATGGTGGCGGGCATGTCCCGCCGTATGGAGAAACTCCAGAGGCCTTCCGGCAAATTCAAGCGTTTCTCCATCTTCTACTGTCAGAACTCGTTCAGCGGGAACGGGCCGGATTTCACCGAACAGACGCTGGAACTGTTGCTCGCCAAACACCGTCTTGGCACTCTCGACAAGTTTCGCCGGATCGATCATGTGCCGCGCTCCACTGGGGTGAAGAACAGCCCGCGCAGCGGGAAAATGTCGCATCAGTTGGCCCGCCCCACCGGTATGGTCGAGGTGCACATGAGTCAAAAACAAATAGTCGACCTCCGCGACTCCCAGCCCTTTCTCGTCGAGAGCGGCCAACAAATACGGTACCGCGTGCGAGGTACCCACGTCGACGAAAGCGGCTCGTCCACCCTCCACGATGAGGAAGCTGGCGTTCATCCTGGGCCGCACGTACTGCGTGTCGACAACAGAGATGCCGTGCCGGGGTTGAGGATCCGGATCGACCATTCTGGTCCCTTTCCGCCCAAGCCGGGCTGAATGTCCCGAACAAAATCAGTATAATACCGGCAGTGGTGTCTCACAGCGGATTCAAGGATCACGCCTTCCCGCTGGTCAAGTGCTACACAAACTTCTATCGCCTATTGGAAGGGAGGACCAGAAGATGGCCAACGACTACTTTCATCGAGTGGCAGCGACGGGTACCCAAGTCTGGGTCAACAATCCAACACTTGCCGACCTGCGAAAGGCCATTGAAGCTGGAGCAATCAGCGGCACGACCAACCCCGCATACGGTTCGAAACTGTTGAAGTCCGAACCCGAGTATATGACTCCCGTTATCGATCGCATAGTGGGAGAGGTCGCAGACAATGGCGAAGCCGCCGACCAAATCTATCAAGTGATCAGTCGTCGCTTCATGGATGAATTTTTACCGCTCTACCAAGAGAGTGGCGGCCGGCAAGGATTCGTCACGATGCAGGACGACCCACGTCGGGACGAAGAACCCGACATGATTATCGAATCCACACTACGGCACGCAAAAGTCGGCGCTAACTACATGGCCAAGATTCCGGTCATTGAATCTGGAATCGAAGCCATGACACGCCTGGTTGAACACAATATCCCCATCTGTGCCACGGAAGTATTTTCGGTTGCCCAGGCCGTTGCCATGTGCGACGCCTACGCCAGAACATCGTCCGCATGTGGAAAGTCCCCGCCGTTTTACCTGACGCATATCACGGGAATTTATGACGAAGAGATTCAGCACCAGGTTGCCACACAGAATATCGACATCGACCCGGAATTGGTCCAACAGGCCGGCACCATCGCGATGCGCAAGCAATATCGCGTGATCAAGGAGCGCGGCTACGATACGATCATGCTGGGTGGGGGCGCCCGCGGTACCCATCATTTTACTGAATGGATCGGTGGTGACACACACATCACGATTAATTGGAGTACGTTCGAAGAGTTAATCGAATTGGATCCGCCGATTGTTAATCGAATCGACGCGGACGACGACCCGGACGTCATCGCAGAATTGCGAGACAAAATTCCCGATTTCCGCCGCGCCTATGATGACGACGGATTGACTCTGCAGGAGTTTGCCAGCTATGCACCCCTGCTACGTTTTCGCAAAAACTTCATCGACGGTTGTGACGCAGTACTCAGCGAGATCGAAAAACGCCGCCAAACCCTGGCAACACCTTCATGAACTCGATGGATTTTCGAATGGCCGCAGGGGCAATTCGTACCTTTCGAGCAGGTTGTGTTGAGTTTCGCATGGGCATGGTTGCGTATTGAGTACCCCGCACCGAGGAGCGGGTAAATCTGCAGTGATCGCCACCGTCCCCTTGGTGCAACTCCCGTCGTGTATCCTCAAGTGAATAGTTTTCGGCAAACCAACCACCACGAATTGTCAGGACTCGTTAAGCTTTCGTGAAGAGTTGGACCTCATGTTGCACCCCAACATAACCGTGTGCAAACAGACATCGATTCACCCATTAGCACTTCGGGACAACGGTAATTTCCATGGCTGAAAAAGAAGAGTCAAAGCACTGGCTTGGGTTTGACCTGGGCGGGACGAAAATGCAGGTCAAAGTTTTCGACGAACATTTTCAAACGCTGGGCAAGGAGCGTCGCAAAACCAAAGCCAATGAAGGCGTCTCGGCAGGGGTGAAACGCATCGTTGAAACTGTCCGGATCGCTCTCGAGGAAGCCGGCGTGTCACTCGCGGCCATCGGCGGCATGGGCATGGGAGTTCCAGGCCCCCTCAATCTGGAGGCGGGGATCCTTGAATTAGCACCCAACCTGGGGTGGGAGAAGGTCCCTCTCAGGGACTTGATGGAAAAAGAATTGGGCATCCCCGTGGTGATCGGCAATGACGTCGACATGGGCCTCTACGGTGAATATCAGTTCGGAGCAGCCCAAGAATCCCGCTGTGCCCTGGGAATTTTTCCTGGAACAGGAATTGGTGGTGCGTGCATTTACGAAGGTCAAATCCTGAGAGGCAAAACCGCATCGTGTTTTGAAATCGGCCATGTACAGGCAATCCCCAACGGCCCGCTTTGTGGATGCGGAAAAAAAGGCTGCCTCGAAGCGGTTGCCAGCCGACTCGTCACTGCTGCAGCGGCAGCCGCCGCAGCCTGCCGTGGTGACGCACCGCATCTCATGCAAAAGGCGGGAACGGACCTGACAAATATCCGCAGCGGAGCGTTGGCCGAGTCGATTGCTGCAGGAGACGTCGAGATCGAAAACATTGTCCGCCTGGCCGCCGGCCACATGGGACGGGTTGTTGGCAGTGTCATCAATCTCCTGGCACCGGATACTGTCGTTCTGGGCGGTGGTTTGATTGAAGCGATGCCAGACCTGCATGCCGAAGAAATTCGGAAAGGATCGCTCGAAACCGTGCTTTCGTCCTTCGAGGGTTCCTATCACGTCGTTACTGCCGCATTGGGAGACGATGCAGCAACGATGGGTGCTGCTGCTTGGGCAAAACAACTACTCAAAGGAACTTAGGAAGGTCCCATCCTGTGGACCGGCCGGGAACCTTGTCAGTCCCGGTTCGCTCTCGGCGGGACATCTGATTCCACGTGTTTGCCACGTTTGGTATACTCGCAGCTTGGATCGGGCCCGCATTCCACCTTGCCCCTGCAGAGGTCTTCATGTCTCAAACAGCGGAAAATAAAGACTCAAACGGCGACCAGGAAGCCAAGTCTCCTACTGACTTTCAATTCGCCAGATACAACGTCGATCTGTCGCTCGGCAAAGTGCATCCGGAAAACATTACCTGCGAAGACTACGAAGATGTATTTGGTGGCATCGCGCGCGGTTTCAAGTTTCTGGAAAACAAATCGGTAAAGGACGCCTACGACCCCGGCGCCAGCTTGGTCCTGAATCTGGGAGTCCTCAGCGGCACCGACTTCATGACCGGACTGCGGACCTACTTTCTGGCCTACTCGCCCTTGAAACGATCTCTCAGTGGCATGCCTTCGGCCATGTGGTCGACGGGCAGCGGAAAATTCGGGACAAAGCTCCGGCACTTGGATGTCGACGAACTGGTTTTAACGGGTCGCTGCGCTGGTCCCACTTTGCTTCATATCCACCGAAGTGAAGAAGACGGTCCGACAGTGATCGATTTCGTCGACGCATCCGATTTGGTGGGCTTGCTGGTCAATGACAAGATCCAAAGGCTGCACCAGCAATATGCCGACGCTCATTTTGCCGTCATCGGTCCAGCAGGAGAAACGTACCAGACCGTTCGTTACGCGGCCGTCGCCCTTTCAACAGAAAATCAACTCAAGAGTGGCGACCCCAAAGCGCGTTATTGCGGCCGGGGTGGTATGGGAAGCATGCTCGGATCGAAAAACATTCTGGCCATCGTGGCCGACACACCCGATCGACGGGGTGGCAAACAACCATCCGCCTTGAAAATTCTGAACCAGGAAGTGGCACGTGGAGAAGGAAGCCGTCGCTTTCGCGATGCCAAAAAGAACAATGGCGGAGGGGGAACCTGGGCCAACTATGCCGCGCTCGATCCGGTCCACGCCATGCCGGAAATGAATTTCGTACCGACTGGCAGTAACAAGTCAGAACAGCTGTATCGTCCCAACGTGGAAAAAGGTCCGTACATTGTCAAAGACGAATCCTGCTATCGCTGTGGCATCAGCTGCCACAAAAATGTCTACGATGTGGGTGAAGATGGAAAGGCGGGAAACTTTCGAGCCAAGGTCGATTACGAACCACTCAATTTACTGGCCTCCAATATTGGAATCTTCAACATCGAACAAGCGTTGGAACTGATTGAACAGGTGGACAATCTGGGCATGGACTCGATTTCCTGTGGGACAACCCTGTCATTCGCAATGGAATACAATCGCCGCAATCCGGAAAGTCCGATTGCCGAAGGCCTGTCTTACGGTGATTATGAAAAGACGTGTGACATCGTGGAGAAAATTGGTACCGGACAACTCGAAGAACTGGGCCAAGGGACACTCCGCCTGTCAGAACAGTTGCACGCCGAGTCGTATGCCATGCACAGCAAGGGCCTGGAATTTCCTGCCTACCTGCCGCAAATCAACCCTGGTTATCCCTGGGCCACCGCAGGTGGGCACATGTCCATGCGAACGATGTTTTTGTTGCTGCTTGAACGAGAAACCGGACTCGATTACTGGGTCGACGCCATCACTAACAAAGGCTACATGACATTGCGAGATGATTTCCTGGGAGCCTGCAAGTTTTCCGGTATGACACACGAGCAAATATGCTCCGCACTTTCGGCCGTCACCGGGATCGAGATGAAGGTTCCGGAACTGGAACGGATCATCAAACGAACTTTCCTGCGTGCGATCCAGTTAGAACGACAAGTAGGCATGACTGACGCGGATTACGACATGCCGGCAGAAGTCCACGAAGAATATCCTCAGATCGAGCTGCCGCACTTCAACACACCTGAATTTTTTTCGCAACTCAAACAAAAAGTCAACAGCCGGCTGGATGAAATGATCGTCGAAGAAGGCCTGAACCAGGTTGGGTGAGGGCCATGCCGGTCGAACTGGTCATTCCACCGCGACTTTCCCAATTTGCCAACGGGCAACGGCATTTTCAACTGCAGGCAGGAACGTTACAGGAATTGTTGGAGCACCTCTGCTCACAACATCCTGACTTGCGAGTGCGTCTGCTGGGAGAAACCGGGCAACTCTACTCCTATTTTGCCATCCTGCACAACCAGCAGCAGTTTGCCGCCGACGCCGCGGCAACCATCGCCTGCCGGGACGGCGACCAACTGGAAATCATGACCTTGGCCAGCGGGGGCTGATCAGGATGCCAACCATACCACACCGGCAATAATCAGGCCCACAATGCACCACGAGAGGAGAAAACCTCCCACATCAAGCCGGGTGGGACGAGGAATCTCAATGTCGGGGTGATGAAACCATTTGGGAACCGGAGGCAGTGGATCTTCGGGAAGTGTACAGGGGTTCGCTACCACTTCACCAAGGCGAACCGGGGTACGCATCAGGCGGAAAAAATAATTGAGTTTCTCTGGAGAAATTCGGGGCGTGATGAAGCTGAGAACAATCCCGGCCAAAGTTCCGGCCGTGAGGTACATGAAGATCTGCCAGGCCGTGTTCACCTGGCCATTTTTGTTCATCACGAACTGAAGACTGTCGACTTGAGCGACCAGGTCCGGATAATTGGCAACGAAGAACCAGGTGCCAAAACAGACCAGGCTTGATCCCCAGACAGCCGGAGTGTTCCAGCGCCGCCAACAGATTCCAAACCAGAAACTGATTCCGATCGCCGCCGGAGTCTTAATAATGACCTGCAAAGCATGAATCACATCCGTGAAGGTCGTTTGAAGCAAGAGGGCCAGGATGACAATGACAATCGATGCCGCTCGCCCCACCCACAAGTAGTGTCGCTGGGTGCCATCTTGCCGAAGAAATCGCTTGTAAATATTTTCCGTAAACAATCCGCTTGCGACAATCATTTGCGCATCGCAAGTGCTCATGATTGCCGCCAACATGGATGCCAGCAACAAGCCCACCAATCCGGGCATCACACCTGGCAGGACATCGTAAGCAGCACGCCCAAACAACTCGTCGGCAAATTCTTTGTCAACACTTAAGTGCTCCTTCCGCTCGGCCTCAGTGAGCCCGGAAAAGTCGTTCTGCGCCACAACCTTCAACTCGTCTCTCTGCTGGTCCGGCAAGGGACTGTTGTCCCCCAAGTACCACACCACACAAGCCAGACCGATGAAGGTCCAGGCCACGGTACAGATCCGTTTGATGAAATTGCCGGCAGTAAAACCAAACCGACCTTCCCACTCGGTCTTCCCCGCGCCGCAGACACCCATGATATGTGGCTGGACGACAATACCGGTCAGAGCGGTCAGTGAAAGCATGCAAACGTAAAACACGCTGATCGATTCTTTGCCAAGTATTTCAGCCACATCGGCCCGACCAAATAAGTCGAACATGTTCGGTTTGATCAGGTGTCCGGCATCCAGTGACCAATTCACCTTCATCAACAGCCACGGCAACAACAGGAAGGAAAACACAATCGTGAGAATCCCTTGAATGAAGTCCGTAATGATCGCCGCCCCCAAACCACCGGCCAAACCATAGGCCAGAAACAGAGCGGCCATGGCAAGAATCGCAAGCTCGTAGCCCTGCAGGCTCCGGAATGACAGATCCAACGGCCGCAGACTGACTTCAGGAACCACTTCCCACTCAAGCTGCTCGGCCACAACCTCGAGTTCGCCACCCGTGAGGGCATTCACCATTTTTCCACTGCCGTAGAGTCCACCACCAATTCCCGTGATGGCAATCATCATCCCGAAAACCGCGTACAACGATGCCGTACTGGTTCCAAATCGCGCTTCGAAGAAATCGCTGGTGGTCAAGGCACGCATGCGCCGCATAACCGGGGCAATCACCCAATAAAACGGGGTCGCCCACAACCAGAGGAATTGCCACCAGATGCCGGCTAATCCTGCCCGCCATGTACCGGCCACAACGCTGACCGCCTGTTCGCTATGAGTCCCCGATCCGAATGCAAAAAACATCATGAAGAATTTGCCAAAGCGACGCCCCCCCATGAAAAAGTCGCCTACATTTCGGACCATCGTGATGGACCAGATGCCGATTGAGGTGACGAGAACAAGGTAAATCAACAACACCGACCAATCGACCCAGGTCAAGCCAAGCCATGTAGACATATTCGACTTTCGAAAAAACCTCGTGGAAATGGCGAAGATCTTGCACGCAACATGGTGTTCGTGCCACCACGGTTTCAACTTCATCGCAAGTAAAACAAAGTCCGATGAAGGACGATCGTGGAGGCCGACTATCGCCGCGACAAGAAGACGATTGATTCTGACCTAGATCGAGTGAATTCTCAACCACCTTGATAAAAGGTTTGTCCTGGGTGGTTATCAAACTGCTGGCAACTTGTTTACTATGGAGTGGTTCGTGGAGAAACCTTCCTCGTCGGGTGAAAGATCAGATGCCACAGTTGTCCGCCGAAAGTCTGTTGAACATCGGTTCCCAATTGTTCGAAGCTGCCGGGTGCTCCCCGGGTGATGCAGGGGCGGTTGCCGCCCATCTGGTCGACTCGAGCCTGTATGGGCATCATTCACACGGCGTCATCCGCCTGTACGAATACGTGGACCAGATCAAGCAGGGTATCTTCGACCCGCGGGGAAAGCCACAAGTTGTCGATGAAAAGCCCTGTACGGCCGTCATTGACGGTGACGGCATCCTGGGTCAGGTGGCTGCTGAGTTCTCCACGAAGATCGCCATCGAGAAGGCGCGGCAACACGGCACCGGCACGGTCACCCTGCGCAACACCAGTCACATTGGACGAGTGGGGGCGTATCCTCTCCTGGTCGCTCAAGAGCAGATGATTGGAATTGTCTTCTGCAACGCCGGAAGGCTCGGACGCCAGATTGCTCCCCACGGCGGTCTCGACCCCAAGATGTCGACCAACCCGATTGCCTTCGCAGCACCTCGACGAAACCAGGATCCGATCCTGGTCGATATGGCAACCTCGGTAACAGCCGAAGGAAAGTTGCGAGTAGCCCTTAATCGAGGAGAGCAGGTCCCGCTGGGTTGGCTGATTGATCAACATGGAAATCCGACCACGGATCCCAATGACTACTATGAAAACGGAGCGATTCTTCCGCTGGGGGGTGTCGCGGGGTACAAAGGCCAATGTCTGAGCTTTATAGTCGAACTGCTTGGTGGTGCGCTCAGTGGCCAGGGAGTTTCCAACGGTGAAAAGATCATGAAGAGCAACGGAGTTTTGATCACCGTCTATCGGATCGAACACTTCACGAGTTTGGATGCCTACTATGACGAAGTCGAAATTCTCGCCCGCCACGTACAGTCCAGCCGAATTGATCCGAAAATCGGTGAAATCCTGCTACCCGGAGAATGGGAATTTCGTAACGCCCGACAACAACGAAAAGACGGCGTGATGATTGATGAAACGACCTGGTCACGGATTTGTAAGGCGGGAACCGGGCTGGGAATTGATACGCAGGTCTGGGTCGAAATGGCGTTAAACGCATAGCACAAGCTGCCCACTCAGACGGACTCATCGAGCGTAAAACAGATCGCGAGCCTTCCAACATCCAGAACTTTCTCCCCGGTCGATTGAACGTGCCGGATGCAGGACCCTTGGTCTACAATTGCGGCCGAGGGAGCTTCGTGGTCGGTCGCTCGAAGAAGTGCTACAACCAGGATTCCGGTACCTGAAAGTTCCTCAAGCAGTTAGCTGGAATGAATTCCTCTCCTAAGCTGATTTACAACGGACCGCGTTTGTCATCGAAACAGGTTGCCCTTGCCCATGGAGCCGGCGCCGGCATGGAGTCCCCCTTCATGGAGTACTTCGCAGACGGATTGGCGTCCCATAAAATTCGCGTGGCGCGTTTCGAATTTCCTTACATGGCCCAGCGCAAACTCAGCGGCAAAAACAAACCGCCCGATCGAGAGCCGATGTTGCGCAGCTGTTGGCGGGAAGTCATCGCTCATCTGGGGAACGAGAATCTCGTGATTGGCGGTAAATCGATGGGCGGTCGCATAGCAAGCCTGGTGGCCGACGAAGCAGGAGTCGCGGGCCTGGTCTGCCTGGGATATCCCTTCCATCCAACGGGAAAACCCGACAAACTGAGAACTGAACATCTCCGCAAGCTGAAAACACCGACGCTCATACTGCAAGGGGAACGCGACGCGTTCGGCAGTCGTGCCGAAGTGGCCGGCTACCAGTTGCCGCCGACCCTCGAATTTCGGTGGCTGGAAGATGGAAATCATGGCTTCAAGCCTCGTAAACTTTCCGGAAGCAGCGAAACGGAAAACTGGGACCAGGCCGTTTCAGCCATTGTTGATTTTGTCGCACGACTGGAAAGTTGATTGAATCGTTCTTCACTCATTGCCCGCACGTAGTGGATCAGTTTTTCAGGAGTGGCCAGTATTTCTTCCTTTTTGACAAACCTTCTTGATTCCAGGTAGACATCCAATGAAACTCATCATTCACCCGAACGTCGACCAGCAGCGGTTGCAACGGATCCGAGAGGCTGCCGATGAGATGCAAGTGGTCGCTTGTAGTGACGAGGCGACAGCAACTCGTGAAATTCAAGACGCGGACGCTCTCTATGGACATGTCACGCCTTCCATGCTGGCGGCAGCCACCAAACTACGTTGGATTCAATGTCCTTTCGCCGGTCTGGAGCATATTTTGTTCCCGGAATTGATCAATCATCAATCGGTGTTCAGCAATATGCGAGGCATCTATTCCGAAGTCATCACGGAACACGTATTCAGTCTGATCCTGTGTTTCAGTCGCAATTTACACCTCTATGTGCGGCAGCAAGCTGCACGCCAATGGAAACCAATTGGTGATTTGGAAGTGGAAATCACCGGAACGTGGGGACAAAGCGTGGTCCGGGACGCCGATCGGCGCTGCGCTCCGGTACGTGGCGCCACGCTGGGTGTCGTCGGCCTGGGTGGGATCGGATCGGAAGTGGCACGACGCGGTGTTGCCTTCGGAATGCGAATCGTCGCGGTCGATCCTCAGCCGGATGCTGCCTGCTCCGCAATCGCGGCACTCTGGCCGATGGACCAGTTGAGTCAGTTGCTCGAAGAGAGCGATTTCGTTGTGATCGCCGCACCACAAACTCCCGCAACCGTCGGCCTGTTCGGCAAAGAGCAGTTCCAGCAAATGAAATCAACCGCTTTTCTGATCAACATCGGCCGCGGGGCGATTGTACACCTGGACGACTTGGTCAACGCCCTGGAAACGGGCCAGATTGCCGGCGCGGGGCTGGACGTCTTTGAGCAGGAACCGTTGCCACCGGAACATCCATTGTGGCAACTGGAGAACGTTGTCATCACTCCTCATGTGGCGGCAGTATCGGTGCAGGTCGCAGAAGGACACATGCAGGTGGTCACAGAAAATATCCGCCGCTTTTCACAAGGCAAGGAATTGCTGAACGTCGTAGACAAGCGTCGCTGGTATTAGCGGACTTCCGAAGACTGAACCGGCACGATCTGAACGATCAGCCGTACTCGACCCAATACCCATTTTGCTAAAGGTCGCATAAAACATCACCCGCCCGAAATAGCGGGTAAAAAATGAACCTCGCTGTCGGTATCCACCACTTCACGTAAACCGTTGGTCGCAAGCTTTGTCCCCACCGTGACTGCCAAACCGGACCGCAAATCATCTCCGTCACAAATCCGCGCTGCAAAACCTGGATAGATCGCTTCGACAGCCTGAATCACTTCTCGAACATTCTTTCCGGAAACTTCGACGATCTCCTGGCCGTTGGTCAATGATTTCAACAACGGTGGAATGTAGACGAGCGGCACCACGAACCTTTCCGGCCGGATGGGGAATCTTCGAACTACTCAACTGCTTCACCTTTGCAGAATCTGGTGCAGCAATCGAGGAGGCGATGCGGGCAACTCGCGCATGCGGACACCCACCGCCTGATAAATCGCCGCCACCAGCGCCGCCGGAGGGGGCGCGATTGGCACTTCACCCACACCGCGAACCCCAAACGGATGCTGTGGGTCGGGTACTTCCACGATGATCGTGTCCATCATCGGCAAATCGCAGCATGTCGGAATGCGATAATCCAAGAACGTCGCGTTCCGCATTGCGCCATGCTCGTCGTAGACATATTCCTCGTTCAGTGCCCAGCCAATGCCCTGGGCTGCTCCTCCCTGCATTTGTCCCTCGACGTACGCCGGGTGAATTGCCGTACCGCAATCTTGTGCGATCGTGTACCGGAGCACATCAACTTTTCCCGTTTCCGGATCAACTTCGACATCAACACAGTGGGTTCCGAACGCGCCAGCCTGATTTTCCGAACCTGAAGTTCCCTTGACGGTGATGGGTTCGCCCGTTGCGTGGATCTTGGCGGCCAGTTCTCGGAAAGTGAACTCTTTCCCCCCGGGCCCTCGCACCTTGCCGTCTTCATATTGGACGTCCTCGACCTTGACCTCCCAAATGTTTGCCACGCGCTCAATCAACTGCCGGCGCATTTCGAGACCCGCATTGTGCACTGCAATCCCCGTGGAAAATGTAACACGACTGCCACCGGTGACATCGTTGTATCCCACACTGTCGGTGTCGACGACGGCCGGCTTGATATCCTCGGCAGCGATTCCCAGGGTCTCAGCCAGTTGCATGGACAAACTCGCCCGAGTCCCCCCAATGTCAGTCGAGCCTTCCAGAAGCGAGACCGTGCCATCGGCAGCCAGCATGGCGGTAACCGATGATTTCAAACCGACGTTGAACCAGAAACCAGAAGCGATTCCCCGACCACGGTACTTCCCTTCCAGCGACGACTTCCAATGCTCACTGTCCCGGATAGCCTCCACGGTTTCTTTCATTCCAATACGTGCAAACTGCACTCCGTCCACGCGACGTGTACCTTCCTGGGCGGCATTTTTCAGCCGAAATTCGACGGGGTCCATTTCCAGTCGCTCACAGATCTCATCCACCACCGATTCCGCAGCGAAGGCGGCGTGCGTCGAACCGGGAGCCCGGTAAGCGTTCGAGCGTGGTTTGTTGACACAAACATCGTAACCGTTGATCCGGCCATGAGGCACATCGTAGCAAGCAAAGATACACATGCAGGCACAGACCACCGGCGACCCCGGAAAACCGCCCGCTTCGAAGGCCACGTATGCTTCGGCCGCGGTGAGTTTACCTTCTCGATCGGCACCCATTTTAACGCGAATGTAGGAACCTGGTGTGGGCCCCGTTGCTTCGAATACAGAAGCTCGATCCATGACCAGCTTCACGGGCCGACCCGATTTCTTGGACAGCAATGCGGCCACCGGCTGCAAGTAGACGGAAATTTTTCCTCCGAACCCACCGCCAATCTCCATCGGCACCACTTTGATTCTTGACTCCGGCAGCTTCAACAGATCTGCCATCTGCTGACGCACCATGAATGAACCTTGCGTTGAAGTCCAGATCGTGATCTGGCCATCCTGGTTCCAGAGCGCAGTCGCATTGTGTGGTTCAATGTACCCCTGGTGCACCGTGGAGGTACGATACTCCCGTTCGATCACCACATGGGCCGCCTCAAAACCCTTTTCAATGTTCCCTTTCTCATAAAAATAATGCTTGGCAACGTTGGTCGGATCCTTCGACTCTTCGCCTGCCATGGAATCGGTTCGCACGTCGTCGTTCAAAACGGGGGCTTCATCCTGCATGGCTTCCAGCACGTCAAGCACGGGAGGCAACACTTCGTACTCAACGTTGATCAGTTGAGTTGCTTCCTGAGCAATGTGAATATCGTCAGCCGCAACGGCAGCCACAGCGTGGCCTTTGTACAAGACCTTCTGACGAGCCAACACGTTCTGACTGAGGTGGTAGAGATTAACATCCCCCTCGCCCAGATGGGCAACTTTTTGTTGCTGCTCAGGCAGATCGGTACCCGTGACGACCGCATGCACCCCCGGATAGCTTTCAGCTTGTGAAATATCGATCGACTTGATGCGGGCGTGCGCATGGGGACTGCGCAAAATGGCCCCGAAAAGCATGCCGGACAGCTGAATATCAGCCCCGAACTGAGCGCGACCCGTCACCTTATCGGTCCCATCGTGACGAATCGGACGTGTTCCGATCACTTTGTAGGACGTGCTGGCCATAAATTATTACCTTCTGTCAATGATTACACTTGCTGACGGGCCGCGGCTGCGTCCTGAACCGCCCGCACAATCTTGTCGTAACCAGTGCAACGACACAGGTTGCCAGCCAGGTTGAAGCGAATGTCTTCTTCTGAAGGATCCGGTTGTTCCTGCAATAGCGCCTTGGCGGACATAATAAAACCCGGCGTGCAGATCCCGCACTGGAGAGCCGCCTGTTGCAGAAAGGCATCCTGGAGCGAGTCCAATCCATCGACAGGAGCAACTCCTTCGATCGTTTCAATCTCGGCCCCTTCCGCTTCTACAGCCAGAATGAGGCAACTGTTGACCGCCTTTCCGTTACAAAGCACCGTACACGCCCCGCAGTTGCCGTTGGAACAGCCCTCCTTGGACCCGGTTAAAGCGAGGTCGTCCCGCAGTATCTCCAGTAACGTCTGCCGAGGCTGGCAGAGGAACTGTGTTTCTTTGCCATTAATCGTGGTTGTCACGATTCGTTTCTTCGCCATGGATCTTATCTCTCATCCGGGAATAAACTGCTGAATCTGCTCGAACGGTCTCAACCCCTGTACTAGTGTCCGATCCTCGTTCCTTCTTCTTCTCCTCGTGCCCGGCCGATAGCTGCCGCGAGAACTCGTCGCGTCAAAACTCCGGTCACATGTATTCGGAACTCCTTCGTACCCCTCATGTCGTCAATCGGCCGAGCTGCCTGCTGGGCAAGTTCAGCCGCACGGGCAATGGTTTCGTCGTTCACCGGCTGACCGGTCAACGATTCACTCGCCTCCCGGGCAAACAAAGGAGTGGGAGCCACGGCTCCCAGCGCGATTCTCGCGTCGACGAATCTTTCGCCTGTTTCATCAAGGGTTACCGAGGCTCCCACACCTACGACCGCTATGTCCATCTCGTTACGGGGAGTGAAACGCCGATAGTGGGAACCACTCCGCGGGGGCCGGGAAGAAAAACGTATTTCGATCAGTACTTCGTCCTGCTGCAATACATTTTCCCCGGGGCCTGTACAAAATTCTTCGGCGGGAACCTCGCGCTGGCCCTGAGCACTGGCAATGACGCAACGAGCTCCCAGCACGATCAATGACGGCGGCGAATCGGCTGCCGGTCCCGAGTTGCACAAATTGCCGCCCACACTGGCACGGTTCTGGACCTGGATCCCACCGATGATGCGACAGCTGTCGACCAGCGCTTCATAGCCGGAAACAACCGTTTCGTTCCGGTAAATCTCGCTACAGGGAACCGCCGCTCCGAGCCTTAAACCCCCTTCCTGACACTCCAAAACATTGAGTTCAGGAAGTTTCTTGATGTCGACAAGCAGATCCGGCGCGTATCGTCCCAGGCGAATTTGATCGATTAAATCCGTGCCTCCAGCAAGGACCCGGGCACTTCCGTTCCGTTCCGCAAAAAATCGCAAAGCCGTGTCTAGATCCACCGGAGCTTCGTAATCAAAATCATGCATTGCGTTTGTCGCTGTTCGTGTAAGTCAAGGATACCGAGGAGGGCCTGTTTTTGCATTGATCGGTGAAGCGACCGACCATAGATAACTTACCGACGCCCTGCAGGATCGACAATCCCCGTCCGAGCTTTTTGAGATGCCGGTCGCTGCTTGAGGAACGCTCCCGCTCGTGATAACCTCCTGGTGAATCCTTGGTAAGCGTTTGGTACCCAATCGACATCGAAAGGGGCATTGGCATGTCATTCGATCCGCAGGAAAAATTTGCCTTGGTCACCGGCGCCAGCAAAGGAATTGGACGCGGGATCGCACTCGGTCTGGCAACCGCCGGATGGAACATTGGTGTCAACTACCGCAGCGATCAGCAGGGAGCGGAGGAAACAGCTGACCAGGTCCGAAAGCAAAACGTCGACTGTCACCTGCTCCAGGGAGATGTCGGCCTGGCGGACGACGTCCAACACATTTTTCAGGTGGTGCAAGAGAGCGCAGGAAGACTTGACCTGCTGGTCAACAACGCGGGCGTGCAAACCTGGGCTCCTTTGCTGGAGCTCCGGGAGGAAGATTGGGACCGCACGATCCGTACGAATCTGAAAGGGACTTTCCTCTGCACTCAACAAGCGGGTCGAATGATGAAGTCTGCGGGAGGTGGTTGCATCATCAACATCGGGTCAGGCGCCAATTCCGTCCCTTTTCCTCACCTGGTGGACTACAGTGCCGCCAAGGGCGGGATTGAACAACTCACCAAAGTCTCGGCAGTCGAGTTAGGGCCGCTCGGAATTCGCGTGAATTGTGCGGCTCCGGGAGCCATCGAAATCGAAAGAACCAAACTTGAGGCTCCCGACTATGCCAGCACGTGGGCGCCGGAAACGCCTCTCCGCCGCGTCGGCCAGACCGGCGATGTGGCAGATGTCGTGGTCTTCCTGGCCAGCGAAGCTGCCAGATTTGTTACCGGACAAACCATTTACGTGGATGGTGGTTTGTGGACCCGGGGCGGTCCCTGGCCGTACGAATAGGAAACCTGCTCCCGTTCTGTCACGGAAAGAACTGGGTAGAAGATGCTTGCCGAGTTTTGTCATTTGGAGTGACAATGCTCGACTGTACCCCTGCCCTCATCTCTTAGCATCTCACGATGATTCAAGCTTTTCACGGGCAGCGACCAGCAACTTGATCCATTCCCGGATATAGTAGCCGTGATCATGGAACGTGCGGCCGCTCACCAGGTTGCCGTCGACAACACAGGGCTCATCCACGTAGATTCCGCCGCAAACTTCCAGATCGAAGCGGCATTTAGATACGGTCGTCATCCGTCGGCCTTGCACACACCCGGCATAGGCTGGAATCTCCACGCCGTGGCAAACGGATCCTACCGGCTTGTTCTCCTCAAAGAAATGTCGTGTGATCTTCACTAAATGTTCGTCGTAACGGATGTACTCCGGCGCCCGGCCACCCGAGTAGAAAACTCCCAGGTACTCGGTGGGATTCACTTCGGCAAAAGCAAGTTCCGCGTCGATCGTGTAGCCTTCCCATTCTTTAGTAATCGTCCACCCCGGTTTGACTTCGTGTAACACCATCTGGTAGGTGCGCCGTTCCGGAGCTGCAACGACCGGCCGGAATCCCTCTTCAATCAACCGGTAGTAGGGATAGATCGTGTCGACGGTCTCCGTTGCATCGCCGATCGGCATCAAAACCTTGTGGGGGGAGTGTGTGTTCATGAAAGGTTACCTGGCGGTTCCGGAGAATGTCTGAGTGCTTGCCTGGTCCGTCATTTCGAATGGTCGTCACGATGGGCCAGAGTCTCCGCTAACGTCGCTCCAATCAGTCACAAAGGCTCACAAACCAGGGACAATACATGGGTTCCGGAAAACCATTTGAATTCGCCCCTCCCGTAGCTCAGGTATTGACCGTCGTCGAAACAAATCTCGCGATGACTGCCAGGTACCAGGATCGAGCAACTTCCACCAGTGTACTCCCGCCTCCACCTGAACAGAAGTGGGTTGGTGCCACTGTCGATCCGCGTTTCAGCAACTCAACCGGGAACCCACCCAATCAGTTGATAGCCATGCGTTCCAATTCAGTGTTCTAATTCAGGGCACTGTCCTGCTCCGCTGGTTAGTAGGAGCCGGACTTGATTCCCGAACTCCAGCAGCACCCTGCCGAGGTTTCGAATTGTAAAACCAGGCGGAGTCGATGACTGCCAGTCTGCGCATGTCGTTTCCCAGATAGATAAAATCTCAATCTTGGTTGGAAATCGCATGCTTGCATCCGCTTCAAGTTCGGCTAGGAACATCGGAAAAATTCGGGTCTTTTGTGAAGAGCCGGACAGACCTATCCAACGAAAACCCCGGTCTTCACCGCCCGGATTTCGAAATTGCGACTACACCGTCGCACGTTGATTCCGTGAAACACCACCAACGGAATTCACTTCCTTGAAACCCGATTAGCCACGGGTTCAAGCAATCGCTCAGAAGTCGCGTTAGAGTTGAGACCGGGCGATGGGCTCGCCGGCCGGGCCAGAAGACGAATGCGCAGGCTCCCGGAATTGTCGGCCAGGCTGCCCCAGTCATCTCGGCAGCGCAAGTACAGATGGCCCGAACTGGGAGCCGAAAAACTGCCTGATTCGCCCAACTCGATTTCTTTGGAGAGTTTGTAATTCTGCATGACCACAGCGACCAATTTACCTCTACCGCTCCGATCTCCGGCACTCGTAACAGGCGCGCCGTCTTGACTCAAACAACATCTCCCCGACGTTCGATAGCGGTAGATTTCTCCTGCGGAGACACTGCACCCGGTTGCCTGATAACCAGCCGCCGCCCTGACAGAAACGTTCAGAAAAGCACGTTCTTTGAGCGGAGACCGGGGAAGACTCCAGTCCCAGTTACACAATTCCACCCGATAGCCTGGGCGCGAATGCCTGACGAAAAAATCGAACTCGAAGTCAAGTTCTTTGCGAACGTCGGCAAACCATTTAGCGAATTGAATCCCGTTGCCATCCAGATGCCCCTGTCCGTAAGCGCGAAAACGCTGTGAATAGTTAGGGTTGTGAACGAGAAAATGACACAGCGCCCAACTCCATCGATACGCACTCTGGACATTCTGCAAAATCTCGTCTTCCGGTGCTCCCCAGACGCTGAGTGAGGGAGCCAAATAAGTCTGTACGGAATTTTTCGTCACTTCGGCAAGACGATTCTTAATGTCGATGAGTGGCTGAGTGAACGAACCGGAGTTCACAATCTCGTCCACCGGGCGAAACGTCTGATCACGCAGGTAACTGGTGATTTCTAACGCGCAACGTGCGGCACCACGAGGGTCCGCTAAGCGCCCCGCAACATCTGCCATTCCTTCTTTGTACCAATCCGGACCATGTTTGCCAAAGGTCTGAAAACAATAGGCGTGGACGACTTCGTGTTCAACGACACCTGGTGCAGGTGTTGCGTAAACGATCGCTTTCAGTTCCGATTTGCGACGGTCGACCTGCATTTTGGTGAGAGTGACACCACCAACGAACTGTATCAGTGCTCTTGCAGACGGGTTGGGAAAACTGTTTTCGGGCCAGCGGTTGATGTCTTCCACCACGTAACATTCAATACTCCCTTTCAGGGGAGTGCGCCAATAGCTCGAGATGCGGCGCAGCGTCTTCTCCATACGACGGAGCATGCGTTTCGCCCGGTCCGGTTCAACATCGGTGTGCAGGCGGATTTTTTGAGATATGTAGTTCCGCCGATGGACCTCTGACTCGACCGCCGTTGCCTGCGCGATCAAAGCAGATGGACACGTGATCACGGCCATTGCCAGACCAAGTAGATAGAGATCAATTCCCCAACGAAAAAGCAGCTTCACCGGCCCCCATACTGTGCATGTGGTAGGAAAACAAAAGCAACTGGTCATTCACACCCGCCTTCTCTGTACGGAAGCGTCCGCAATATGCTTCACTCGGGTCAGTTAGAGGAACCAATTGTGGACTAACGTGTGCGCCCTGTCTAGCGGAAGTGAGTCACCTGCCGGAGAAATTCGGGTGGGAAATTCATCAAGCCTAAAGTCGGCAGAAGTCCGAAGAAGCCTGCCGACGAGCGGGGACAGTCGAAGCAAGTATCGCCCGCACCCGAACACCAGGGCAACGTTTGTAAGAAAACGTAAAGCGGTCCCAGAGCAACATCACCTGCTGCATTTCAGGGTTGATCAACAGCCCGTGCTTTGGTGGACGTGGAGGGTCGAAATCCTGTTGGTTTGATCTGCATGTCGTCCCACCAGACTTCGCCCGTCGCTCCAAATAATCCAATGCCAATCACCGCCGCGCGAGCAGCAGTGGGTACCTGTACTCGCTCGCTCTCTTGTTTCCAGGCGAAACTACCCGACCCATTTCCTCGTTGTTCAAAACCAACCGGGGCCCGGTTGTGACCGTAGAACTCGATAATGAAACCGGGCCTTTCATGGGCAAATCTCCCCGCTTGCAAGCGATTGCCTCGAATCCAGTACGAAATCGCAATTTCCTGTATGTGACGTCCGTCCAGACCAAGGGCTTGCATTGCATGAGCGTTCCGGCCCGCTGTTGAATTCGCGAATTTCATGACGCGATCTTCCACCGGTGCATCAGGTGTCGCCTCTACCTGGCCCAAACGCACGTAGTACCAACCCCGCGGCAGGGACGACTCATCCAATAATTCTTCGAAGCTGCCGTTGACCAACGCGGGATTTTTCGAGTCCGGCAATATTTGACGCAACTCTTCCGCCCGACCTGTCATGGGAACAAAAAACGTGGTTTGTAAACTCTCGCGTTTCAGCTTTCCATCAACCTTTGTAAATTTCCAGAGTTGCTGTTGAAAACGTTCGCCAACAGGAACAACCAACGAGCCACCTTCGGCCAATTGCTCAATCAGTTGTTGCGGCACTTTCTCCGGAGAACACGTGACAATTACCTTGTCAAAGGGCGCATGCTCGGGCCAGCCTTCGTACCCATCCCCAATCTTAATGTGCACATTTTTGTACCGGAGTCTTTTGAGCCGAGTGCGGGCTTTGCGACCCAGGCTCTCCACGATCTCAATGGAATAAACGTGACGCACTAATTCGCTGAGTACTGCCGCCTGGTATCCACTACCCGTGCCGATTTCCAACACCCGGTCCGTCGGTTGTGGATCAAGTTGTTCGGTCATGAAGGCGACGATGTATGGTGGCGAGATTGTTTGACCACCACCAATCGGTAAAGCCATGTCAAAATATGCCAGCTTCCGTTTGGCCGGTGGAACAAATTCATGCCGCGGAGTCTTTCGCATGGCGGCAATCACAAGGGGATTGTTGATTCCAGCGGGAATCAACTCCCGCGCGACAAGTTGATGACGCGCTTCCGTCAGGGGGTCAGCGCCCAGCAGTGATACCGAGGAAACCACCCAAACTAAGACCGCCAAAACGGTACGTTCCAAAGATCGAATTGGGCTCAACATGTGTCCGCACGCCTCCTGACACATTTTACCTTATTCTGGGCTAAACGGGCGAAGTTTCGCCACGTGTCACCCGCGGAAAAACATCGACCCGGTGATCAAGTGGCTGACCCTGTTCAGCTGCACACACCGTGGCGTCCCTCGCGTGCGGACTGGAACCCGGGAACAGGTGCCCCGTTAAGCATGCGTGATGCTGACTTGCGCTCGCGGCAGCGTCCCCTCCGATTGAAAATCCGCAACCGGCAATTCATCACCGGATGGCTCGCAATAAAAACGGCGAATACAACTGACAAAATAATCGCCGGAAAAACGTCGATACGCGGCGATACACTCGCGTCGCAGTTCCTGCTCCTCCCGCAACGGAATATCGGCCAGGATGCGTTCCACTTGAGCCGCATCCCGCTCCGCGATACGGACGATGCTTCGCTGCCAATCAACACCTGCCGGCAACTGCATGTCATCTGAAATCAAGACAGGAATAGCACCCGCCTGTAGCGATTCCCAAAAACGGAGTGTACTGGGTCCCGTACCGCGTGGACACAGGGAAAATCGAGTCCTGGCCAGTACGTGTTGGTACTCACGCTTAAAAAGTTTTTGCAGCCTTTCACTCGCCTGAAAATGCCAGACTTGACGTTCTCGAACCAAGGCTTGCCGATGCACAGGAAGTTGAAACAAAACAGTCCGCGTGGCGTGCGTGTTGCAGCCTATGAAAGAATACCAGATGCTCTTCTTTGCCGGCTGTACTCCGTGTATGGATAGATGCGGAAACGGTAGAACTCGAAAAGGGCCCTGAACTCTCTGCAGAGCGAGACGACTTTCAAGGCCCGAAGCTTGTGCCAGGGTCTTCATCACCCCGTGTCGCATCCAGCAACGGTCATGGCCGCTGAGGCAAAAGCCGCGAGGCACATGCGGAGTGAACAGAGTGTCAAGTCCCAGGCCACGACAAATCGGTATGATTCGCTCAAAATCAATGTGTTGGCAAATGGTAAATCCACCGTCCAACTGGATCCGCGGTGCGTTTTTCAACCGCCGACGTTCCCGATTCAGCAGTACACTCCAAGGCGCAGCCAGATAGTTGACATCCGTATTCAACGGTGTGGATTGCAATTGTTGAAAAGCCGTTGCCTCCGTTCCGATCGATTCCTGGCAAAACAGTTCCGGCCTATAAACGTGGCATCGCATGACATCCCTGTTCGTTGATTACGCGATTCGAACCGACTGGCAAAGGACGTTAGCAAAAGCAGGTGCCGTCTACAAGAGAATTCCAACGAAGTGCGGGTCAACCTCGGGACACGACACAGACTCTGGGATTTTCGGAAAACTTCACATGCCGTTGTTTTCCATTACGCATCCTGAAAGAACTCGCCACACTTCTGACAGCTAGCAAACCAGATCGGTGACTCCTGACCACACTTGGGACATCGTTTGCCGTGTCGCAGGGCCGACGTGCCGACCGACCCCGGATCCGAACCAGTACTACTGGATCCTTCACCATCGGGATCTTCGTAGACCAAGGTCGGGTCGTCTTCGATGTGATAGGTCTTGCGACCGGAAGTCGGCTTCGACGTAGGCAAATCGGGCACCCGTACGACTACTTCGCCGTCACAGTGCGGACAGAGCCCTTTCTTCCCCGCGTACTTGTCTTTCACACGGAATACATGCCCATCAGGACATTGGACGCGAATCGACATGATAGCTGGCTCCTACCAATGTGCGCGCCGTCGC
>PBTE01000231.1 GCA_002726515.1 Planctomycetaceae bacterium
AAGGCAAATCCCGGCTCCGATACATCCAGAGATACTGCGCGCAAAGCGGTGAGGGAAAACGAAGGCTTCACTTTCAACTGGCCGGTCAAATGATCCACCAATGTCCACGCCAATAGCGGAAACACGCGTGACATGGCGAGGTTGCCGCGGCCCAGTTCCATCCCAAACGTTGTCACCGCCACAACCCCATCGCCCAGGGGACGATCAATAATCAGAGGATGATTTTGGTCATCACGCAATAGGATGCGCGCGTCCTTCGAGAAGCCGCGCACTCCGCGCAGGGTATTGAAGCTGACCAGCGAAAGGTCGCCACTACGCAGATTTAAAAAATGCGATACTAATGCGTGCGGCACGTACGGAATGCCTTCGATGTCATGGCGCTTGGTGTCAAAAAGAATGACTGATCCGGGGTCGAGCTTGAGATCATTGTCAATCTGCACTGGTGAGAGCGGATCGTCACCTGCGGCCAGCTTGTTGTTGAAATTCAGCGCGTTGAGGCTGGCGGAACACACCAAAAGCAAGGAGCGCCCCTCCTTTACAAAGGTGTGTAAATCCACTTTACGCTCATCACTGAGTTCACTGACATCATACAAAATAACGAGGTCATATTTACTGAGCGTCTCGTTACCCAGTTCCTCAAGGAGAATGCGTGTTGTACGGAGGCCCGTGCCGTAGGCAAGGCCCAGTTCACGACTGGGATTTAAAACAAACTCAAGTATTCGCGAGCCATTGATGGTATCATCAAGATCGACTTTACCCGGTTCTTGCCCCGGCAAAACGGTTAGGCCGGAACCGGCGGCATCCGTGCCGTCAACGATGAGAATGCGGCGGACTTGCTCGGTGATGAAGGGAAGATCGAAACGGTTGTCGGCACTGTTGGCATCATTCATCTTGCGGATTGCTGCGCCCTCGCCCTCTGGTAGTTGCAGGCTCACTTCCGCAAAGGGCTGGGGCAAGCGGCGTTCGGCGCGCGCGGTAAGATCCACCACCGCTTCAGCTCCGGGAAGAAGCGAGAACTCGCGACCCATGGGTTCTTTCTCGCCGGCAAGGCTAAGTTCAACGCGGGCGAGGGAGGTATTGGTTCCGTAGTTCTTTACGCGCGTCATCACGTGGGTATCCCGGCCCAGGCGAACCCGGCCCTTAACGGCGGACTGGATGATGGCAAGATTCTCCGCCCCGCCTTGGGCCAGGTCCACCATCACAATATCAAGGTGATCGCCCAGTTGTTGTTTTAGTTCAGCAATTTCTCGGAGGTCGCGTGGATGGCGTTTACCAAAAGAGTGGGCGCGCCCATCCGTAAAAATGACAATTTGCGAACGCACCTCACGCAAGCCTCGTATCATTTCCGCGCCAAGGGCAATGGCGCGAACCAGATTGTCCCCCGCGCCGGCCCCGGTCTCAATCTTGTCCAGTTCAGCGATGGCTTTTGTAGGCGCATTTCCAAGAGGGCTTAAAATTTTTGCCTCGGTGCCAGCGGCCACCAGCGCGCAGCGGCTGGGCAGTTTTATTTCGCGGAGCATTTCTTTCGCCTTTTGTCGTGCGAGTTTCAGGCTCGAAAGATCCTTGTCCGCAGCAGGATCGGTGGGGAGGTTCATGCTGGTGGATGTATCAAGAATGATAACGAGATTTCTCGGCGCAGGCTCCTTGGACTCCGGTGAAAAGCCTCGCGCCATGGCAAGCACCAGAATCGCGAGAACGGCGAGACGGAGCAGAAGCTGAAATAAATCAATGGGGCGCCATGAAAGGGCATTGGGGCGTTCGCGTTTTCGCAGGAGCATTAACGAGGGAAAATCGCGGATGGGGAACTTGTGCCGCGCGATAAAGTGAAAAATTACCGGCACCGCAAGTGCGGCGAAGCCAATGAGCATCGCTGGGTTTAGCCAATTCACCGGTTTTGTTGGCGGCGATAGAGCAGGTAATCGCGCAGGACGTGTTCAATGGGGTCGGCGGTGGTGATGAAACGGTAGTCACCACCTGCGGCATTGGCCCCTTCGCGAATGTCTTCCTGAAACTGGTTGAACCGCCGCTGATAAACGCGCCGGCCTAGGAGGGGGTCGTTGAGCAGTTGCGTGCCGGTTTCCAAGTCGCGAAAACTGGTGAGCTGGCGGAAAGGGAAGTCGCGCTCGTCGGTATCCACAAGATGGAAGACCAGAAGTTCATGCCCGCGCGCGGCGACTTGTTTGAACCCGTCGGTAATGGCCTCGGGATCACCGTAAAAATCGCTGAACAGGACAACCAATCCCCGACGCTTCAGGCGCAGCGAGAGGCGCTGCAGCACGCTGCCGAGGTCCGTAGCCTCAGCGGCTTCCAGCGAAGCGAGACGCGCGAGGATGCTGAACAAGTGCCGCTGGCCCTGCTTGGGCGGAAAGTAATCGCGAATTTGTGTGGCGAAACTTATGAAGCCCGGCGCGTCATTCTGCTTGTTGACCATGTAAGCCAGAGCGGCGGCGAGATAGCGCGCGTAGTCCAGCTTGCTCATCCGTTTGTCGTCATCGGGCCGGTAACCCATCGAGGCGCTGGTATCCACCACGGACACGACGTCCATGTTCGATTCCATCTCAAAGCGCTTCACGTACCAGCGCTCCGTGCGCGCGAGCATCTTCCAGTCGATGCGCCGCGGCTCATCACCCGGCACATACTCGCGATGATCCACGAACTCCACGCTGTAGCCGTAGTCCTTACAGCGGTGCATGTGGGCGTAAGCGCCCTGAACCAGCAGGCGGGCGAGCAACTCAATGTCGCTCAGGTTCCGGATGATATCCGGATTGAGCAACTGCATGGGAGATGAAACAGCCATGAGGTGCGTGGGAAAACCGGTTACGCTGCCTTGACCTTCTCCGACTCAGCGGGGATTTTTTCCAACAGGTGATCGATGATCTGGTCAGTCTCGATGCCCTCCGCCTGCGCGGTGAAGTTGGTGAAAATTCGATGGCGCAAAACGCAGTGGGCAACCGCACGCACGTCTTCAACTGTTGCCTGCATTTGTCCGCGCAGCAACGCGCGGCTCTTTGCTCCCAGTGCAAGGTACTGTCCCGCGCGCGGGCCGGCACCCCATCCTAGATATTTTTTGCAAAACTCCGATGTTCCCTCGCGGTTCGGATGGGTGGCGACGTTGATCCGCGCGATGTAATCCAGCACATGGTCGCTCATCGGCACGCGGCGGACGATTTGGCGGAAGGTCATCACGTCCTCGCCATTGAGCACCGGCTGCGGATCACCCAGGCCGCCTGCGGTGGTCTGCTTCACAATCTCCTTCAGCTCATCGAACTTTGGATAATCGAGGTAAATATTAAACATGAAGCGGTCCATCTGCGCCTCAGGCAACGGATAGGTGCCCTCCTGTTCAATGGGGTTCTGCGTGGCCATCACCATGAACGGCTCCTTCAGCTTGTACGTCTGCTTGCCGACCGACACCTGTTTCTCCTGCATCGCCTCCAGCAACGCCGCCTGTGTCTTGGGTGGTGTGCGGTTAATTTCATCAGCGAGAATCAGGTTCGTAAACAGCGGTCCGCGCACGAACACAAACTGCTTCTGGCCCGTCTCCTTGTCCTCCTGCAGTACTTCCGTGCCGGTGATGTCGCTGGGCATCATGTCCGGGGTGAACTGCACACGCTTGAAGTTCATATCCAGCGTCTTGGCCAGCGTGCTCACCAGCAGCGTCTTGGCCAATCCCGGCACGCCAATTAGCAGCACGTGCCCGCCTGCAAACAACGCCACCAGCACCTGGTCTAGTAGTTCCTCTTGGCCGATGATGACCTTGCGGATTTCCGTCAATAATTTCTCACGCCCTTCGCGCGCCTTTTCGACCATCGCCAGGTCGTTTGCGGGAATTTCACTCATAAGAATTTAGGTTGTGTTGTTGTATATATGTTGAGAAAAGAACGTGCAGGCATCGGTTTTCAAATTGCGTGAAAACACGGGTTCTGGTGCAAAATTCCATTTCCATGAGGAGAAATCAGAGTAGGATTTTGGCGAAGCAAGGCAAGAAACAATTCTGAAAATAATCGTGATAAATTCACCCACTCGTAACTTTTCTTTGTTGCTCCTTGCCCTGATGGCTCCGGGGGTATACGGAGCCGGGCCGGGCACGAAGGTAACTGCTAAAGATTGGCCTTGGTGGCGCGGCCCGAACCGTAACGGCGTGGCCAACGGCGCGAGCTATCCTGTTGCGTGGAGCCGGACAAAAAACGTGCTGTGGACCGCCACTCTTCCCGGCCGGGGACACTCGACGCCCACGGTTGTCGGCCCGAACGTGCTGCTCACCACTGCCGACGAAAAAGCCCAGACGCAATCTATCCTGTGCCTTGACCGCGCCACCGGCAAGCCGTGCTGGCAAAAAGTGCTGCATCGCGGCGGGTTCGAGACGGAGATCCACAAGAAGTGCTCGCATGCCGCTGCCAGTGTCGCCAGCGATGGGCAACGGCTCTTCACCGTTTTCCTCAACCACAAGGCTATCTGGCTGACCGCGCTGGATTTTTCCGGCCGTGTGCTGTGGCAGAAGAAGGTCTGCGCCTTCACCTCCAAGTTCGGATTTGGTGCCTCACCGCTTATTCACGACGGCCATGTCATCATTGCCAGCGACAACATGGGCGGCGGCTTCCTTACTGCTTATGACCGGCGCACGGGAAAAGTTGTTTGGAACACTCCGCGCCAGGGCACGCCATCCTATTCCTCCGCCAATGTCGCGCGGGTCGCGGGCCGGCTGCAACTGCTCATTGCCGGTGGCGACAAGATCACCAGCTACAACCCCACCTCCGGCCAGCTGCTGTGGTCGCAAAAGGGTGCCTCCGTGCAGACCGTTAGCACCATGGCCTTTACCGACACACTCGTCTTTGCCAGCGGTGGTTATCCCACCAAGGAAACGCTCTGCTTCGACGCGCGCGGCAACGGCAAACTCATGTGGCGCGAAAAGGGCAACATCGCCAATGTCCCCTGCATGCTTGTCCACGCGGGCTCTCTATATCTAGTGACCGACAACGGCGTGGCGTGGTGTCGCGACGTCGCCACGGGCAAGCCCCGTTGGAGCGCCCGGCTCAAGGGCGAATTCAGCGCCTCGCCCACCCTTGCCGGAGACCACATCTATGCCGTCAACGAGACCGGCACCGTGTTCATCTTCAAGGCCAATCCAAAAAAATTTGAGTCCGTCGCCGAAATCACCATGGGTAGTGAGGGCTTTGCCACGCCAGTGGCTTGCGGCGGCCGGATATTTCTCCGTGTGGCTGAAGAAACTTCCGGAAAGCGGATTGAAAAACTCTATTGTGTTGGTCGCTCAAAAAATGGAACACCCTGAAATAAAAGTTATTGCCCCCAGTCCTGTGTTCTCCGTGTTTGTCCTATCCCAATACTCAATGGTTGTGATTGGTTTGCGTCGGCCAACCAAAGGATAAATCGTGTTTTTATGGGTAAGGCTCGCTAATGTGGCTTGACTCAGCATACTTGGCAACGCCATTGCCGCCTCATTCCTTCCCGTGAAAGTCCTTGAGGATAGGTGGGCGGGATTGCATGAATGCCACACTTACTTCTTCATTAATTCGTTTTCCAGAAATACCAGATTCTTCTCGGTCAGGCCGCGTCTTTCATGCACATGCAGGGTTCGGCAAATTCCAGCCTCTGCGCATTTTTCGATGTTCTCCTTGCTGTCATCAACAAAGATGGCCTCTTCATGGCCAATATTTCCCGAACCCATCTCCTCGGAAATAACTTTGTGTTTAGCCATCCTGAAACGTTTGAGGGCTTCTGAATCCCTACCAAAGATGGCATCTTTTGCAAAAAAATCGATCAGACCGACACGGATGAGTGATTCTTTTATCACAGCGCTGTAGCCATAGGAGACAATTGAACATTTAACCTCTGCTTGAGTGAGTCGTTCAAAGTGCTTCTTCAATCGTGCAACGCGTTCTTCCCCTCCAAATGCATCAACAAAAAACTGGTCGCTTTTCTTTGATACATCATCGGCTCCGGCAGTCTCTTTGAAAATGTGCATTACCGGAAGAGTCTGGTCAAAATCATAAAACACAATCCGGAGGTGCTTTTGATTTTCTTTTTCCACGGGGAGATTCTTTTTCGTTGGCTTATTTAGGGAGGGAGGAGGGTCGTAAGGCCCGCACCCACTGGCAAACAGAAGAGTCATAATCAACATGAAAATAGTCTGCCTCATGCGCCGACCCTAACTCCTCGCTTCAGCAGTTCAAGTTTGCAGCCCTGGTGCGGGGTGAGTAAGATTTCGGCATGAAGCAGTTCCTATTGGCATTAATGTCATCCATGTTAATTGCCGATTCGGCCCTTGCTCAAAATGGAGGCCCGGTTGTAGGGAAACTGAGTAACGCCCTTGCAGAAAAAGCCAAGTCGCTGAATCCGGAGTATCTGGTGTTCTCGCCAAGGCAAAAGCTCAAGGACACGGTGCCTCTCGTAATCTATCTTCATGGAGCCGGCGGTGTGGGGGATAACATCCAGAAAGTCAGGGGGCAGGCCGGGCAAGTGTGGAAAGGAATCGGGAAATTCAAAAAAAGTCCCGGTATCGTTGTCGCCCCTCAGGCGAGCAAGAGAGCGCGGGAAAACGGAGGTTGGGTCCCTGCCCACCTGAACATTCTCCTTGGCCATCTGAAAAAAACACTCAATATAGATGAGAAAAGAATCTATCTCACTGGCAACAGCATGGGCGGTTATGGCTCGTGGATTTGGGGTGGGCACAACCCCGAGCATTTTGCGGCCATCGCGCCTGTTTCCGGAGGTATCGGCCCGGGCGGTCCGAAAGATGTGACCCCAAATCTGGACAAGTGGGCTACCAACCTGGCCAAAGTCCCGGTCTTTGCATTTGCCGGAGGCAAAGACCGAGTGGTTCCTGCCGAGAGATCCGAACGGATGATAGCGGCAATTAAAAAAGCGGGTGGCAAAGAGGCAAAAATTAGAATCCACCCCAACGAAGGCCATGGCGCCAGGGGTGTCGTTTACGGAAGTGCCGAGCTTTACCAGTGGATGTTCTCCAAGAAACGCCAGTGACCCTGGGGCAGAGCGAATAGTAATACCCATCACCCGATCGGCAACGCAACCGTTGCCCTGATGCTGGCTAGTGCAGAAGAGAAACTATTCATGCATGGCGGAGTCAGGAAAAACTGGCTGCGCTGACATGAATCAGAGACGCTAACATCCCCTTGCCACCTTACCCTCATGAGTGTAAAAACGCACTCGTTAACCCGATTGGAACCCAACACGATAACTGTATCATGAAGACTAAACTAACTCTCCTAACCGTACTTGCCGCTGCCCTGTTTGTGGGTGGGTGTGCGTCGACGGGTGAATTGGTCAGTGGACCGACTCTCACGCCATCGCGCAATGTTCTCTTGAATGTTGGTGGAGCAAACAAGGACTTTGTAAACTTCCGACTGACGGGAAGTGCGGCAATTATTGAAAATGCTACTCAAGGATCACGTTTTAGCAGTATGATAGGAAAGTGTGCACCGTTCGTTCGTGAGGATCCTACTGTTCACTATCTCCGG
>PBTE01000165.1 GCA_002726515.1 Planctomycetaceae bacterium
AGCGGACGATCAACTACACGGTCTGTAAGCCCTGCTGGGAGACCAAACAGCGGACGATCAACTACACGGTCTGTAAGCCCTGCTGGGAGACCCGCGAGCGGACGATCAACTACACGGTCTGTAAGCCCTGCTGGGAGACCAAACAGCGGACGATCAACTACACGGTCTGCAAGCCCTGTTGGGAGACCCGTGAGCGGACGATCAACTACACGGTTTGCAAGCCCTGCTGGGAGACCAAACAGCGGACGATCAACTACACGGTTTGCAAGCCTTGCTGGGAGACCCGTGAGCGGACGATCAACTACACGGTTTGCAAGCCGGTTCGGGAGACTCGCTACCGCGAAGTGTGTCACACGGTTTGCAAGCCCGTCCACTACACCAAAACGATCAATGTTTGCTGCGGTCATTGGAAAACTCGGGTCAAGGAAGTTCCTGGTCCTGTGGTCAAAACTTGTGTCCAGGAGCCGGGATGTTGGGTTTGGGACCCTTGCTGCTGTCGTTGTTGCTATGTACCGGGTAAGTGCCGGGTCGTTTGCCGTCAGTGTCCTCCCCGCAAGGTGTGTTGCAAAGTGTGGGTGCCGGAAGTCAGAAAAAAGACCATCAACTGCGTGCGTTACGAACGCGAAGTTTGCAAGAAGAAGGTCCCTTACACGGTTTGCCGCATGGTGCCAGAGTGCCGGACCAAGGTTTGTACCTACAAAGTGTGCCACATGGTACCCGAGAAACGGACCAGGGTTTGCAGCTACAAAGTTTGCAAGATGGTGCCAGAACAGCGGACCAAAGTTTGCACCTATAAAGTCTGCAAAATGGTTCCTCGACAGTGCACGAAAGTTTGCAGCTACAAGGTTTGTAAGATGGTGCCGGAGCAACGCACCAAGGTTTGCACCTACAAGGTTTGCCACATGGTTCCTGAGAAACGGACCAGGGTTTGCAGCTACAAAGTCTGTAAGATGGTTTCAGAACAGCGGACCAAGGTTTGTACCTACAAAGTCTGTAAAATGGTGCCAGAACAGCGAACCAGGGTGTGCACCTACAAGGTCTGCAAGATGGTACCGGAGCAACGGACCAAGGTTTGTACCTACAAGGTGTGTCACATGGTACCGGAGAAACGGACCAAAGTTTGCACCTATCGTGTTTGCAAAATGGTACCGGAGCAACGGACCAAGGTCTGCACCTACAAGGTTTGCAAAATGGTGCCAGAACAGCGGACCAGGGTTTGCAACTACAAGGTCTGCAAGATGGTTCCTCGGCAGTGCACCAAGGTTTGCAGCTACAAGGTATGCAAGATGGTGCCAGAACAGCGGACCAAGGTGTGCAGCTACAAGGTTTGCAAGATGGTACCGGAACAGCGGACCAAGGTGTGCACCTACAAGGTCTGCAAGATGGTATCGGAACAGCGGACCAAGGTTTGCAGCTACAAAGTCTGTAAAATGGTTCCAGAACAAAGGACCAAGGTCTGTAGGTATCGCGTGTGCCGCTTAATTAAGGAATGTAAAACCAAGAAGATTCCTTACAAAGTTTGTCGTTATGTAACTGAAAAGCGAGTCAAGCGTGTGCCCTATTCGGTGTGTAAGCCGGTTCACACGAAGAAGACGATTCAAGTCAAGAAGTGTGTGAAACGCTGCGTTCCTTACACAGTGACGCGATGTGTACCACGAGTTGTATGCACACAGGTTCCCGTTACGGTTTGTTGTCCGGCTCCTTCTTGCTGCGGCACATAAAGACAACGTGGGCTGATACCTTACTCAGAGATCATTTTCACTCGGAAAGTGTTCTGGTTAACAGACGGCGGATCGGGCAAACAACGCTCGGTCCGCCGTTTGTCATTGATGCTGTTGCATTCGCCGTGTCATATAGACCAGTACAACGAAATCGTAGACACTGTGCGCTACCATTGCAGGTACCAAGCTTTCCGTCGCCATTACCAGGACTCCAAAATAAATACCAGCACCTGTAGCCAGGATGAAATAGGTCAAGGTAATTGCGTGGGCTAAACCGAACAGCAGGCTGGATCCAACGAGGATTAGCCAACTGGAGTCAAAATAGTGAAGGATCCCTTCCAGCAGGGTGCCGCGAAACAACAATTCTTCACTGAAGCCTGCCACCCCCGAAATCGCTGCCAACTCTAGTGTTGATCGGCCCGCACAGAGCCAGCTAACAAATTCTTCCAACAATCGTTTGATTTCCTGTAACGGTTCCCAGTTCAGCAACTCCACAGCTGACGGGATCAGCAACATGGGGAACACAGCCAGCAATCCCCACAAGACCTCTTCGGCCGGGATCTTTTCAGCGCAGCAGGTAGCCTGGAGATTTCGGATAGGGTGGTAGTTGATCAGCCAACCCACTCCAACGGCCAGAACGGCGAGAAACGCTTCGAAACCAATCGCGTAGAAAAAGATCGTTTGTCTCTTGCGGTTTATTGGAGCCATGAAAACGTTGACTGCGAATCTAGGCACGATGAGAATCTACGCGCGATGAAATTGGGACCGATAGACGGTTACTCCAATTGAAGCATGATTTCTCGATGTTTGCACCGCGCTGGCCCTGGTTCGTTTCGATTGACGGTAGAAAGCGATACTGCTAAACTCCTTGCCGCCAAACGCCTGAGCAAGATTCTCTCTTTCCTCTTCCATTGACACGGAACAAGGCAGTCTGCATGCTCTTGGCCGAATGGGCCGGGGCGCCTTGTCGGTGGACCCACAGCAGTAAAAATTTTTCTTAAGAAAAGCTGGAAGGCTTGCTGTCTCGAAAGAATCCTACATGCTTGACCACTGCATTGGCTAGACAGCCTGAAGGCTGCGTTGTGGACCGCATCGACATGGGAAGTGTGAAGACACCTGTCGCAGACGTTTTTTAGAACGAAAGGTTTATCAAATGGCGAAGAAAGCCAAGTTGCGAAAAAATACTCGTATGACCTACTACTTCGGAAAAATCCGCACTGAGGGCAAGGGCACCCTGAAAGACCTCCTGGGTGGGAAAGGGGCCAATTTGGCGGAAATGACCAGCATTGGGTTACCCGTGCCACCCGGCTTCACGATTACGACGGAAGTCTGTGACCAGTACTATCAGGCGGGCAAGAAATTACCTCGGGGCCTCATGGCAGATGTCAGGAAAAAAGTGTCGTTGCTCGAAAAAGAGCTCGGCAAGAGGTTCGGAGACGCCCGAAATCCTCTGCTGGTCTCTGTTCGGTCGGGGGCTGCCGTTTCGATGCCAGGGATGATGAACACCATCTTGAATTTGGGATTGACCGATCAGTCGGTGGTGGGCATCGCGACAGCCACCAAAAAAGAGCGATTTGCGCACGACGCCTACCGGCGCTTGATCAACATGTTTGGCGATGTCGTGATGGGAGTCGAGCACAAGTTGTTCGAAGCGGCTTTCGACAAAATCAAACGTAAGTATCGTGTTCAGCTGGATACCGAGGTTCCCACGAAAGGAATGGTTGAGCTGTGTCAAGCTTATCAAAAGGTCTACAAGAAGCATGTCGGTGAGGCCTTTCCGCAGGATCCGTATCGACAATTGGAATTGGCAATCGAAGCGGTATTCGGAAGTTGGAATACGTCACGGGCTGTACGCTATCGCGAAGTCGAGGGCATCCGTGGCTTACTTGGAACGGCCGTTAACGTTCAGTCAATGGTTTACGGAAACATGGGTGAAGATTCGGGAACAGGAGTCGCTTTTACACGTAATCCCTCCACCGGCCAAAAGAATTTTTATGGGGAGTTTTTGGTGAACGCGCAGGGCGAAGATGTAGTAGCAGGCATCCGAACTCCTCAGCCAGTTAAAGAGATGCCGCGCTGGAACAAGAAGGTCTATAAACAATTGTTGCAGATTAAGGAAATACTGGAAAATCATTATCTGGAAATGCAAGATATTGAATTTACGATTGAGCGCGGCCACCTCTTCATGTTGCAGACGCGTAGTGGAAAACGTACTGGAATGGCGGCCGTAAACATTGCATGTGACATGGTGAAGGAAGGTTTGATCGATCAGCGGACCGCTTTGTTGAGAATTCCCGCTGGCGATTTGACACAGCTTCTGCTTCCCAGCTTCGATCCGAGTGCAAAGAAAAAAACGGATGTCTTGACTCGTGGTTTGCCGGCCTCGCCAGGAGCTGCTGTGGGTTGCCTCGCATTCTCTGCGGCTGAAGCGGTTGAACGATCTCTAGCAGGTGAGCGCGTCCTGCTGGTGCGCAAGGAGACGAGTCCTGAAGACATCGATGGAATGCACAGCGCCGCGGGAATTCTTACCAGTACTGGTGGCATGACCAGTCATGCTGCAGTCGTCGCGCGTGGTTGGGGCCGCTGCTGCGTGGCGGGAGCCTCGGAAGTTCAGATTCACGAAAAGTCCCGAACGATCTGCCTGAACGGCCGGACGTTTACACATCAAGATACGCTGTCCATCGATGGTTCAACGGGCGAAGTGATGTCAGGTTCCGTGGCAACGATGAGCCCCAAAATGTCCGGAAATTTCGCTCGGGTGATGAAATGGACTGACAAACATCGGCGATTGAGCGTGCGAACCAATGCGGACACTCCTGCCGACGCGCGGCGTGCACGCCAGTTCGGTGCGGAGGGTATTGGTTTGTGTCGTACAGAGCACATGTTTTTCGGAAGCAAGCGAATCAATGCGATGCGACAGATGATTGTGACCGAGGAGAAAGAGACCCGTAAAAAGGCACTCGGCAAGTTGCTGCCTTTTCAAAGAAAAGATTTCGAGGGGATTTTTGCGGCGATGAACGGATTACCGGTCACGATTCGGCTCCTTGATCCACCACTCCACGAATTTTTACCACATGATTCGAAGAGCCAGTCAGAACTTGCCAAGCAACTTTCGATTCCACTTGCCAAGCTCAAATTCAGAGTTTCACAGTTAAGCGAATCGAATCCCATGCTGGGACACCGTGGGTGCCGATTGAGCATTACCTATCCCGAAATTCTCGTCATGCAAGTCACTGCGATCGTTGAAGCGGTCGTTAATTGCTGCAGGAAAAAAATCGACGCACGTGCTGAAATCATGATTCCCCTGGTCGGTACCCACAAGGAACTCAAGACCCTGCGTGTATTAGCTGAACATACTATTTCTAACGTGAAGAAAAAGAAAAAGTTTCGTGGCAATCTGAATATTTTGATCGGTACGATGATCGAAGTGCCTCGAGCTGCACTGACAGCGAATGAAGTAGCAAAGGACGCCGACTTTTTCAGTTTTGGAACCAACGATCTGACACAACTTACATATGGTTTCAGCCGTGATGACGTTAATACCTTCCTGCCGGACTACCTTTCGCAGGAAATTCTGGTACGGGATCCGTTTCAGTCCCTGGACACGACCGGTGTGGGACAACTCATTCAGATGGCCTTCCAGAAGGGCCGTCAAGCCAATGGGGAATTAAAGGTTGGAATTTGTGGAGAACACGGAGGAGACCCCAGGTCGATCGCGTTTTGTCATGAAGTAGGACTGGACTATGTGAGCTGTTCGCCTTTTCGAGTACCGATCGCACGCCTGGCTGCAGCCCAGGCGTCACTCAAGAAGTAGCACTGGTTGTATCCGATAAATCCGTGACGCGTAGTCATTCTGTAGAGGAGAGTGTGGCACGGGCCGGATTTGCCGGCATTTGAATCGGAGATTGTCAGACCGAGGTGCTTGGCAGAATTTCACAATGGCATGTTCGACATGGCTTTCTTTCAACCTGGTGACGCCCCGAAGTGAAGTTCGTCGATTGTTCTGAACGCCTGTTGGTGCGTATCGTGTCAGAAGCGCAATGCGATTGGGGATTATTTTTGTGGTGCCAAAAAAAAGCCCTCGGCACCTGACGGTGACGAGAGCTTTGATGATGTCCGACAGTTTTCCCGGAGATTTAAAATTCGGGAAGAATTTCGCCAGCTTGAATCGTCGCCAGGGGACCATAGAGGCCACCCATGTCGATTGACTCGGTGAGGAAACGCACGTTTCCGTCACCCATCAGGAAATTAGCACCGCCCGGGTGTCGGCTCATGGCACCGCGGCAACCGTTGACACCTGCATTCGTATCTAAACCTTGGCTGAGAAAGGACTGCGAGCCAGTCTTCGGAAAGCTCTTATAATGGTTGATGGGGGTTACGCATTCGCCCGGGCCTCCCTGCCAACTCATCGTCATAGCGAACTTGTTGAGCTCGGGGATCGTTTCTCCGAAAACGATAGTGTTGCTCGTTCCGTCCCGCATGTCACGGTCTGAAGTCGTAAACAAGGTTCCGGTTTGAACCGTACCCTGGGCGATTGGAGAACTACAGGGTCCACCGGCGGCGCAGTTCATACCCATATATCCGGTGGGACAATTGAGGGTATCAGTCGGATCACACTTCGTGGCACTTATGGTCGAGTTTCTCCCATACGCGGTCGGACTTGCGCCGGCGAGGCACATGTAGTTGGCGACACCATAGCGTGTACCTGCATCAAATCCTAATATTCGCCCGTCCATCGTACCATTTTCCGTGTCGTCCGTGGGACACAGCAGCGGTTCGATAACGGCGAAGAGGATGGGTCTGTTGTTCCCCCAATTTCCACTGGCATTAAGTGCATACATTTGATGGAAGTCGTCATACAAAGCCTGTTGTTCCAGGCCTGGCAGCATGGGGATGAATATGCTGTGCCCCATAGTCCCTTCACCTTGAACTCCGTCACCCCAGTTCATGGGAAACATAAGGAATGAAGTTAGGTAATTATGCATACTGATGCCGATTTGCTTCATATTGTTACCGCATTGAATTCGGCGAGCGGCTTCTCGGGCCATTTGAACGGCTGGCAGCAGCAGTGCAATCAAAATAGCAATGATCGCGATCACTACCAGCAGTTCCACAAGTGTAAAACCACGTCGTTTCATAATATTTCCCCAATTATGAAAGAAAAATTGGCTGATCAAAGGTGTGTCTTTTTCCCAAACAGTTCACACCACAATAAGTCGAAACGGAGGTCGACGATGGAAAGAATGGATAATTACGGATTTCAAGTCGCCGAACTCAAGCAGTACTCTACGCGTAACGCTTTACCTCATCATTCCTCGATGAGGCAACTCAAAAATTCATAGGCAGCACCCTCCCTTTTGGTTGCGTGGCTACACGGAGTACGTAACTTCCCGAATAGAAGCGAAATATGAGTATAATCCTAATTCAGTTCTGTGGCTAGAAGCTCAGAAGGAAAACATTCCTGCAAAAACCATAGAATTAGGGAACAAGTCCAGAGATTCCAGCCGGCGGCGCTGCTGTTTTTTGAACTTGGAACCACTTTCCTAAGTCGTTTTAACATAATGGTTTCAGAACTTCAGTTAGAAACATCCAGGCCTTCTTCTCCTGACTCCGATGGGCTTGTTGCTGCAGGAAGTGGATCCCATTGGGTTCACACGGGTTTCACGCACCTGCTGCCAAGAGTAGCTGTGTAGCGTTGGTCTTCAACCGATTCACTGAAACGTCGTTGAGGCCGATTTGGTGCAATCGGCGCTGACAAAACACGGTGTTTGCCACGTAGCCAATTTTTTCTGTGGCCGGTGAATTCGTTTCCTCAGGTGTCGGCTTACCGTTTCGGGCTACAAAGCAAATCCGAACACAGAGTTTCGATCGAAGCTTAAGACGCTAACCCGCTTTACGCGTGTTGGCTTGTGCAACTGCTGGCTCATGGTTCCCACGAAATTTCAGGGTTGTGTGCTGTGTGCCCCTGCGCTCCGGAGTGATGCCGCGTTGTGAAGCACGGATGAAGTGCGCGAACAACGAAGCCGGTCCTTGGGGAAATTGCGTCTCCAGCATCGGAGTAACCTGCTCCCATGAGTGACTGCGGCGGTAGATGACGCGGTAAGCTTCTTTAAGTTCGGCGATCTGGTTTTGATTAAATCCGAAACGCCGCAGTCCGATCAGATTTAGACCCACCACCTTGGTGGATGCTCCATCGATAGTAACATACGGCAGTACATCTTGAGTGACTCGTGCCATGCCCCCGACCATGCTCAGCTTCCCTACGCGGCAGAACTGGTGAACAGCAGTCCCTCCACCAAGGTAGGCACGTTCTTCGACGACGACATGTCCAGCCAACATGACGTTGTTCACCAGGATCGCGTGATTTCCCACGTGACAGTCGTGAGCAACGTGAACGCCTATCATGATCAAACAGTTGTTGCCGATCATGGTTTTCTCGGAAGAGTCCAGAGCACGGTGAATCGTTGCGAATTCACGAACTGTGTTTTCCCGGCCGAGAACCAAGTGCCCGTTACTATTCCCGGCCTGGACATGCTGTGGGAGACCTCCCAAGATGGCGGCGTCCCCGATGTGGTTGTTTTCTCCCAAGGTTGTACCACGCTTAATGACAACGTGGCTGCCAAGTAGGCACCCGTCCCCCAGCACCACGTTTTCTTCGACAACACAAAAAGGGCCAATGGTTACCGAACAGCCGATTTTAGCTTGCGGGTGAACGCTTGCCAGTGGATGAATGTTTGACACGACTCGTGGAACCCCAAGGTGCTGAATGCAGAAAATGATCAGAAGTGCTGGCATCCGCAGACAACCGTGGCTGTCATTTCTGCAAGTCCATCAGTTCAGTCACGGTTAACGAACGGAGACCACTTGTTACCGTGAGTTGCAGCCAGAGTATTCTTCGGCCAAAGGACCCCAATGTGTGTAGCCGGGTCACTTGAAATGAGTGCTAGCCAGGTAGAGTCTGTTCAATATCAAAGATCCGTTTTCCAGCTTTCCCGATGGGCCGCTCCGTTATCGGGGATTGCGGAGGTGTGCTACCCGCCTGCTGTCATGCGAGCCTGAAATTCGTTACCGTTTCGGTTGCCGGGCGAGATGGTGCAAAACCTCATTCAGAAAAGGTAGCAACTTACCCGGCCACGTGGGCCAAGGCAAAATCGCATCAGGCTTTCAGCCACCCCTCGAAATTCGCCCCGGGCAGTGGTATCCTGCTTGGCTTACTTGGGCTAAACCAGAGGTATTGAAATGGCTGAGTTGCACGAACTTTACAGCACTGCTAGCAAGCTGAAGGACCAAAACCAGAATGAGGAGGCGATCAGCAAACTTCTCGAAATCCTTGAAATCGACGAGTCTTTTGTGCTGGCCCATCTCGCCTTATCGGTGATTTATGGAAGGGTCGGACGGCACCAAGAGGCTGTTCAGCATGGGCAGCGGGCCTGCGAGTTAGACCCCAGTGATGCATTTAATTTCACCGCGTTAAGTGTCACCTGCCAAAGGGCATCTCAGGCGGTTGACAATGCTGCCGACAATCAGCGGTACATTCAAGCTGCCGAACAGGCGATGGCGCAGGCACACCAACTGCAGGGTGACATGTAGGTCGGAGCAGTCCGAGCCTTACTGTTATTGTCTGGTTTTCGCTATGGATTTTGGTCGATGACTAGACCTGCTTCTTCGATATGATAAGGGATGATGTGGTCGCTGCAGGCGCTTCCGCGGTGCTTGGCGATGTACAGGGCTTTACCCAGCCGGGTACCCTGTCGAGTTCGGCCCATGTAGATCAATGTGTTGGCATTGGACAACACATCTCCTTGCTCGAGTGGCCGTGCAATCAAGTCGTCGAGCATGGTTTCATGGGAAGTGCAGAGCAACAGGCATCCTATTTTGTCAGGGTTGTACGTGTTTTCTGACGCCAGTTGCGCAAAAGAGCGGTAATCTTGTCGAAACAGATCGCGGGCGACCCATTCTGGGTCCTTGCGAAGAACCTGATGATAGACGTATTCGAACAGGTGGATTTGCACCGAGTCAGCAGGCCGATTACTGGGCTCGACTCCGTCGACCACAACACGCCGCACCTGCTGCAAGAAATTGCCGTAGAAAAACGCGATCGCCGAAGCGAGGCGCGCGTTGAGATCCGCTTGCCACTGGTTCCAGGTGTCGAAATCCAAGTCATCGCGCGTAACTCGACGCCCTTTATATTGGAAAACTTGCAAATACTCTCCGTGTTTCCTTTCGGGAGAAAAAAACTGGTTCCAGTCGCAATCGACAGTCGAACTAGCAACCATCGGATTCCAATCGCCGATACGTTGAGCGTATTCCAGATGGCTTTGAGAATCACCGCGGGCACACATGTCGAAAATGATTCCACGTCGCCCCTCTTGTTTGGCCCCGGCGTTTGCAAATTGGATTCCTAACTGAGTTTTCCCAATTCCTGTGGATCCTACGATGACGGTAAGGGTTCCAGGGAGCAGACCGCCACCCAGGTGTTGATCAAGCCCTGACACAGCGGTGGCGAGACGAGAGTCGTTAGCGTTATTTCCCATTTGTTTCGCCGTGCGACTAACACGGGGCTCTGTTGACTTGGGGCGAGGTTTAGCTTTCGCTGTTCGACAAACTTTCCCAGGCGTCGAGCAAAAGTTCGGCGGCTCGCTGAATGTCTTCCTGCGAAGTGTACCAACCAACACTCAAACGAACAGTTCCACGAGTTGTTTCGGGAGTAAGACCGATGGCCGCCAAGGTGGGAGAAACGGCGTCACTTCCACTGTGGCATGCCGCACCTGTCGACGCACAGAGATCGGGAATTCGATTCAGTAGTGCATGGGCACTCACACCAGGCAAATTGACGCTCAAAGTGTTGGGGAGCCGCTCGCCGCCCTTACCATTGATAGTCAGCCGGTCTCCGAGAACCGTTTCCAAGCGTGAAGCAAGTTCATCTCGCAAATCAGTAAGCCTGTCGTGAAGTTCGTCGCTGGCTTTCGCTGCCAGTAAAGCCGCCTGCCCCAAGGCCACAATATAAGGAACGTTTTCGGTTCCGGCTCGTACTCCTTGTTCGTGGTCGGCTCCGTGAATCAGGGGTTCCAGCGCCGTTCCACGACGTACGAACAGCGCGCCGATTCCTTTGGGTGCGTAGATTTTATGACCGGCAATCGACAGGAGATCAATTTCGAGTTCATCAGCGATGATAGGAATTTTTCCGGTGCTTTGCGCTGCGTCGGTATGGACTAAAATTCCCCGGTCGTGGCAGATTCGGGCGATGTCGCGGATGGGCTGGATCGTGCCAATTTCGTTGTTGGCGTGGATGATGCTGACCAGAACCGTATCATCACGCAGTGCTTCTTTGACCTCCTGGGGGTCAATGGTGCCTTGGATATCACATCCCACCACGGAGACGCTATACCCTAACCGTTCCAGGAACCGAGCCGGACGGACTGTCGCAGGATGCTCCAATGAAGAAATGACCAAGTGACCACCAACCGAGGAAGGGTCTCGCAAGAGCGTGCCTTTCAGGGCCAGATTGTTACTTTCGGTGCCTCCCGAAGTAAAAATGATCTCTCGAGGGTCGGTACGTAGCAGGGCCGCCACGTGGCTTCTCGCATCCTCGACGGCTTCATGACAAGCACGCCCCAGAGCATGAAGGCTGGATGGATTGCCGTAATGTTCCGACAGGAACGGAGCCATGGCTTCCTGAACGGTGGGAGCGATGGGAGTGGTGGCATTGTAGTCGAGGTAGATTGCCCGCATCGAAGTACTTCAAGTGATGAATTTGCTGAAATGTGGCGCTCTTGAGTCGTTTCGTTCGTTGTGCGAGGGAGAACTTTGAAAGAGTCCGCGACTCGAACTCCTGTCGGGATTGGACCCTTAAGTTATCCTCCAAACATAATGTCCCGCTTCCAGAATGAAAAGGTCCGGAACTGCAACCCGTCGTCGCCGAAGCGCTAGTCCGATGAGGATTTGGAAATACCCAGCCGTATTTTCAAGCGAGAGCGTTGGCGACTGGAGGTGCTGGTCCAATCTACCCGTGAGAGAATTTGCGCCTTAGTTACCGCGATAAATGCACATCGGGTAGAGGAAGACAAAACTTTCGTTCTGGCTGAATGTGACAAACTGGTTGTCGAATCGGCGATTCCGGCCGAGGGAGGAGTGACTGATTTCAGGAGATTTACTCCAAAGTGTCACGAAATCAGTTACGAATTGATGCAGGACTGTTACATCGTCCACGAGGGGATTAACACCCCGGAATTCCGTCGTCGGGAGCTCCTTCGTCAATACATTCGGCTTCTGGCTTGACGTTCAGTGCCGAAATTGATTCGGCCAGGTCTTGTAACTCGCCAATGACCGCGTTTCGCACGGCAGCCACACCACCGATAATTCCAATCACCAGGACGGTAATCAACAAAATCCATTCAAGAGTTAAAACTCCACGGCGGCGGAATGCTGATAATCGCGGGCTACTCTTCATGGTGGTTCCGTGCTGGAAATTGGCAAGCTAAAGGAATACGAGCGTTAAAACGACGTCCAACAATTAGGAGCACACCGCGTACCGAACGGATGAAGTTTTACATGGTTTCAAAGTGTCATGTGCAAGGTATTGCAGTGACAGGTTTTACGGACTACTCCGTGTCTTGAGATGAAATCCGGTGGAGACTCGATGTGTCAACAACCAAACAAATCTTGCCGGCCGATGTTTCTCAAATAAAACGTTTGTTGCCGAATGGTCCGTAATTTAAACGGGTAGTGAGACAACGAGAACGAGGAGGGTGACGTCCCGGATGAGCGGAGTGGACGGAACAGGGCTCCTGAAAATCACTCCAAGCTTGATAAGCCGGACAAGCCGGTGAACAGGAAGTCCGTCGGAGAGATACTGTTTTTCAGACAAACTTTCTGTTTCCAAGGAAAGAAAAGCAGCAGCGAAACCAAATCGTGGCCCCCGGGGCGGGTTTGAGAGGTCTCAACGGATCATGAAGTCCTGTTTGTTTATTCACTTTTGAGTTGGGGTCGAAACAGTTCTGGCTCAAGAGGCGATTGAATTATTGGGAATCATGGCCGTAACACGCGCATTGTGGTCCAGGAAGCACCAGGAGTTCACCTAACGCTCGATGAGCAACGTTACGATGTCCGGGGAAGGGTTGTTGGATTAGCAGGAACGTGAGCAGATAAGCGATGCGAAACGCCTTTTCATCCTCATGGGATTGCGCGATACCTGACAACATGAGAATCCATCCAAACCCTTTTACCGGAGCTACTGCATAGATGGTGACTGTGAATAGCAACAGGATGATGTTACGGATTTGCGAGACGAGCGGATGACCCGGCAGTGGCGGTGTTCTTAAAGCCTGTCGCGATGGTTCAAGGTGATTTGCCAAGTCCGGTCCGTCCAGATCGAAAGATGCTGCCGACGTGCCACTTTACCCGGAGGTTCGGGGATCTCAACCAAACCGCTCCCGTGTCATGATTGTTGATGGTTTGGACCAACCCCGGATCCGCGCGACCAGCCCATTTTGACGGAGGAAGAATTTCTTGAACAAAGACCGCCTGTCGCTAGCATCCACCCTGAACTTCTTCTTCCGCTCTTGGACGCCAGGCCATGAGTGTCAACGAAAGTGCTGTATACAAGGCATTTAACTGTCCAGACGGCTAGCAGCACTTGAGCCGACTACTTCTAGGGATTGTTCTCCGAGCACCTGGCAAGACTCTTGGAAGAAGGATGAAGAAGCCTGGAAATGCGTGGGAAAACACCTCGTCAACTATTCAATGATCCAAGTCAAAGGTTCGGGTAAGATTTGCCGATTATACCGAATGTGCTGGTCATACCAAATTCGTTGGCCATTGCACCGGTACGCTATCTTGTGACGAAGGTTCATTCGATTGAGTAAGGAAATCGCCATGTGCAAACGGAAACCCCAGAATCAGTGGAGTTGGTTGCCATTCCTTATCTTGAGTGTGGGTGCGGTTAGCACTTCCTTGGCGGGGCAATTTGAACCATGTCCGAACTGCGAAGTTTGCCAGGGATGTCCCTATCACGTGAATGGGGACTGTATTACTAGTCCTCGCACGTTTGGGTACTATCACACCAACTGGCGTCGTTGGCCCGGGGAATCGGAAGAAGGTTTACCTAGAACTGTTCCCAATCTGGAAGACATCGAAGTCGACGTTCCCGATCCCATAGAAGAGGACGAGCTAACCATAACACCCCGGCGGCGATTCGGGTCAGGATCTCGTCCTGCTCCTGGCGCTGCGGTCACACCGGTTCTTCCACCACTCGTAGACGATGTGCGCACCAATCCGTTCAGGGATGACCCGTCAGCAGAGGACCTCAATGTCGACATAGGTGAGGACCTCGGTCTCGAGGAGGGCCAGGAGCTTAATCTCGAGGAGGGCCAGGACCTTAATCTCGAGGAGGACCAGGAGCTTAATCTCGAGGAGGACCAGGAGCTTAATCTTGAGGAGGACCAGGAGCTTAATCTTGAGCAGGACCTCGAGCTTCATCTTGAGCAGGACCTGGACCTCAATTTCGACGAGGATGACATCATAGAAGATGAGATCCTCGCGCCTCAGACTTCCACGCAGACCCGCGGGCGATTCCCGCTTGGCAAGAGCCGATCAACAGTTGTCTCCTGGCAGTCACGAAAAGCTCTTCGAGGCAATTCGGTCAGGAAGAAGACAAGACAGAGATCCAGGGCGAGCCGACAGGTTGTTGCGTTGGAACCGGTTCGTAAGAAAACGAAAGCATCGCGCTACGGCAAAAATCCGCTGCGGGCAGCCACTCGCACCGAATCGAATGCTACCCCAGCCAGAAACCGGCTGACGAAGTCGAATCCCCTGCGTTAGGACTGCTTGCCGCTTTTCTCGACGTTCCGCTTCAGGTCAGTTCCATCGGTGTCGAAGTCGTCATGGACTCTTGGGCAGCGAGTGTAGCACTGCTGACATTCCAGATTTCTTCGGGTTGGATCAGCGGTGAGCCTCCCTGTTTAATGGCCTGCAGAAACTGACTGACCTCGGCCGCATGGCCTTTATCTTGTCGGAAAAGCCTCCAGGTTCGGAATTTGTTCCAGCCATATCCCCGTAGCACGCGGAAATTATTCAGTTGTAGAGCACGCTGGTCACAGTACACTTCAATCCGTTCCTTGGGAAAGCTACGAGGCCCGTTGGCGAAATATTGAATGGTTGTCAGGGATCCATCTTGATGGTTAAGTGCGACGGAGACGTGGTCGCTGCAGGGCGTCGTACCGGAGTGAAGATCAACAAGCGAGGTATAAACCTTGATAATTGGTGACCCGACTAAGTACCGAAATAAATCAATCCAGTGGCAAACTTCGCCGACCACCCTGCCCCCACCGGTTTCAGGGTTCTGAGTCCAGTGGTCCGCTGGAATTTGACCGGCATTGATCAGGGCACTGGCACAGATCGGGCCAACGCGTCCCTGCAGTAATTCCTGCATTTTTACAGCTTGTGGGGAAAATCGTCGATTGAACCCTACCAGGAACTGAAGCTGCGGGTGGGTTTTCCAGGCTTCACGTACCGACTCGATGCCGGGTTGGTCGATGGAGACAGGTTTTTCGACGAAAACGTGTTTTCCAGCCTCTAAGGCTTCTACTGCCAGGGAAGCGTGCAAATCGTGACGTGTCGTGATGAACACGGTATTGATCTGGTCGTTGTTCAGGATGGAGCGATAATCACTGGTGCATCTTGCGAACCCGAATTTCTTGGCCGCATGAGCGGCGCTGACTCCGCTGACACTGGCGATATCGATCAGTTGAGCCTCCAGTTTTTTCAGTTGAGGTAAAAGTACTCGCTGCGAAAAATTTCCGGCTCCGATGCAACCAATCGTAACCTGATTTTCCCGTTTGCAATTGCGTGCTTCTTCTATTACCACGGAGTGGGAAACAGGCGAATTTGCCTCCGGATAACGAAGCAGCATTCCCAACTGGGTACGATCGTCAGTGAGTGCTTGATAGGCATCGGAGACGTCTGCGAGAGCCCATCGCTTGGTAATCAGCGATTCCACATCAAGCTGTTCCTGGGACATCATTCGGAGGACGGTCTGTAAATTACGCTGTTCTGTCCAGCGCACAAAAGCGTACGGATAGTCGATCCCCTGCTCCTCGTATTGTGGATCGTATCTGCCCGGCCCATAAGAACAGGAGACTTGAAAGGAAAGTTCCTTTTCGTAAAAGTCAGCTCGCTGTAATTCCAGATTGACGACACCCACCAGTACGATGCGGCCCCGTTTTCGAGACATTTGGGCCGCCTGGTGGACGATGACATCATTCTTGGCGGAGGCGGTGATCAGAACGGCATCCACTCCCGCCCCGCTCCAGCTACGAGCCGCTTGTACGACATCCGTTTGGTCTGCTTGGATCGGTGTGGCACCGAATTTTTTTGCCAGTTCCAGGCGAAACGGGTCGAGATCAATTCCTACGACCTGCACTCCCGCAGCAACCAGCATCTGGACCGAAAGGAGTCCTACCAAACCTAATCCCATCACGGCGACAGACTCACCCAAGTTTGGCTGTAGCAGCCGGATACCCTGCAAACCGACGGCTGCCAGGACGGTAAATGTCGCGTGATCGTCTAGCACTTCGTCCGGAACGGCGGCACACAAGTGTTCCGGGACGTGAACCAGTTCAGCATGAGGTCCATTGCTGGCTACTCGCTGCCCGACTTCCAGGCCCGCTACGCCCGGCCCGATTTCGACGACTGTACCCGCGTTGCAGTATCCCAGCGGCATTGGTTGGTCAAGCCGTGCAAAGACTGCTTCCAGGGTCGGGAGCAACCCGTCCGAGCGGATTTTATCCAGCACCTGCTGGACCCGGTCTGGTTGCTGACGCGCTTTGGCAATCAGACTCGCCCGGCTGAACTCGACCAACATGCGTTCGGTGCCGGGCGAAATAAGGCTGGAACGGGATCGAATTAGAACATGGCCGTGAGCTACCTGCGGACAGGGAACGCTGGTCAGGTCCAATGCACCGGTTCGTAAATTTTGGAATAACTGCTGCACTTTCTACTCTGCCGATAGCCGATCGACCGCTCCGGGTGAGACCAGCAGGAATTGGTGATTCATCGTTGACGCCGGGTGATGGATGGCCTGTAGCGATTGTTCGACCAGTCCGCCATGCGACGTCTGTCTGTGTTTGTCTTCTGTTTAGCTTACCTTTTCATTCTGCATGAATTGGCGCAAATTGGCTGTAACTTGCCAAACGGTGTCTGTGATTCTCTTCCCGCGAAGGTGTCATTCTTACCAGACTTGCTGCAAGATAAGATCCACGATTCGCGCTGCCGCTTGGCCGTCACCGTAGGGATTGTTCGTGATCTGAAAACTGGAGTAGATTTTTTTGTCGGTAAGAAGTGCAGACAGTCGTTCCGTGATGCGTGTGGGGGAAGTTCCCACGAGTTCTACCGCTCCCGCATCTACGGCTTCCGGCCGTTCGGTTGTGTCGCGCATCACCAGCACAGGTTTTTTGAGCGATGGTGCTTCTTCTTGAATGCCTCCGGAATCCGTCAAGATGATGTAGGACCGGTCCATAAGCCAGACAAATTCCGGGTAGTCCGCGGGAGGCATGAGGTACACATTCGTCAAGTTGCCCAGGAGTTGATGCACGGGCTGTTGGACACGTGGATTAAGGTGGACCGGATACAAGAAGATGACTTCGGGGAACATGTCGGCCAAATCGGCAATCGCCCGACAAATCTGTTGTAATCCTGCACCAAAGTTCTCTCGTCGATGTCCGGTCACCAGGACAACCCGTTGACTGCCGAGCATTGAGTATTTGGCACTCCACTGTTCATCAAGTTGACGTTCCTTGCTGACAGTCCACAGGAGTGCATCGATGACCGTGTTACCGGTCACGTGAACCGTCTCGGTGGCAACTCCCTCTTGTAACAGGTTCTGAGCGGAACGTTGGGTCGGCGCACAATGTAGCCGCGCAAGGAGACTTGCTGCGCGTCGGTTCATTTCTTCCGGCCAGGGGGATTGCAAATTATGGGTCCTTAATCCAGCCTCGATGTGGACCAACGGTACGCTCTGATAAAACGCAGCCAGACTTGTCGCCAGGACGCTGGTCGTGTCTCCCTGAGCGACGACACAGTGAGGATTGAATCGTTCGATCGTGGCGTGGACACCTTGAAGACAACGCGCAGTCAAGTCGGAAAGAGTCTGATCGGGTTGCATCAATTCCAAATCGCAATCGGCCTGAATTCCAAAATATTTGGTGACCTGGTCCAGCATTTCGCGATGCTGACCGGTGAGGCAGACGATCAACTCGACTTCGTCCGACCGGCGTTGGCACTCCTGGACCACCGGCGCCATTTTGATGGCTTCGGGTCGAGTTCCGAACGTGAGAAGAATGCGTTGCTTGGTCACAAACTTTCCTGGGGGAGCGTGTCTGGAATTTCCGTCGTGTTGGCGCTCGGCACGAGGCGGTTGCTTTTGGCGGTAGCGATTTTAACGGGACCAGCGGTAATGGGTGCCTGACAGACAGGGGAGGCGAGGTACATGATGCCGGGTAGAGGACAAGCCGCGCGAAACGCGTTTGGATCGAACAGGATTTCCAGATTTTATTTCAATGTCTGCTTTGGGATCGATCAGTTGCAACACAATTGTCCCTTTGCCCGGGCTGATTTTAATAGGGTCGAGCCAGCATCCCTAACTCGAGGCACCACCATCGATCGCGATCACCTGACCTGTGACAAATTCGGCATGTGGTGCGAGAAGGAAAATAATCCAAGGAATAATGTCCGTGACTTGTCCTAATCGTCCAAGCGGTGTGCGACGTAGGATTTGTACCAGTTGTTGTTCCGTGATGTCTGCCGACATATCTGTTTCCAGGTGACCCGGTGCGACTGTGTTGACGCGAATGTTTTGTTCACCCAATTCCCGAGCCAGAGATCGAGTCATTCCTGCTAGCCCGGCCTTGGTGGCGGAATAGACCGATAACCCTGCCACTCCGTGCTGGCCTGCTGTGGAAGAAATATTGATGATGCTGCCACCTTCCGCAAGCATCATGACACGCACGCATTCACGTGTCAGGATCAGGGCAGATTTGAGATTGATGTCCAGCATTTCTTCGATTTGCTTGTCGGTGGTCATTGCCAGTACATCGTCTGAAGCAACTGCAGCATTATTGATCAGGGCGTTGATGGCACCAAACCGCTCGTAGCTTTGATTCACAAAATTTCTTAAGGTGGCATCATCCCGTGCATCGAAGGCTTGATAGTAAAACCGTTCTTTCCACTCGGGATGTATTTCAAGTTCTTCGACGTCAGACGTCTTTTGCCGACTGAACGTGGCAACGTTGTGCCCGATGGCTAGCAAATGCTGCACAATTGCGATACCTAGTCCGCGGCTTCCTCCCGAAACAATAATGGAAAGTTGGTCCAATGGAAAACTCGTCAAGAGGTGGTTGGTGACTTGGAAAAAGTAGCTGGCTGCCTGAACATCGATCCCGACAGACGAATTTAGCCTTCCCCGATAACTCCTAAAACATCCTTCGGGCTCTCTGGCTCCAAAACTTGCGTCGGATGTTACGCGGTGTTGTCGCTATCTACAACTTGTCGAATCAGTACAAACGCTTCGGCAGCATGCCGATGCACCGTTGCCCCGCGTAAACGTGCTAGAGCTTGCAATGCTTCCAGTGATCTCTCATGGGGAAAATCTTGTAACTGACTTTTGACAATTTCCATAGCCGCGAGTTTTTTGTCCAGGTAATTTGAAATATCGACAAAAATCTGTGGTTGGAATGCCGGGCGTAGGTAAGGCGCATTCCAGTTTGTTTCGGAGAGCGTTTCGTAGGCTAACAGGGTAGTCGGTGCGTTGGGGCAGGAGGGTCGCGTTGCCACCAGGGTTGCTTGCGCAAACAGTTGGTGGTCGCGATGAAGATCTCCTTCGAATGGAATGTAGACCGTGTCAGGTTTTGTCTGTGCCAGAATATCCTGGATGTGGCCATTGACGTCACGTTGAGGCAGCGTGTCCACGGCTGCCGTCGGCAGAGTCAACATGATTGTCTCTTGGACGCCGAGTAAACGGTGTGCTTCGCGAACCTCTCGGCGTCCCGCTTCGATGAAGTCCTCCGTGAATTGAGGAGGATATCCTTTTGTCAGAATAGCGACGTAGACTTCGGCACCTTCCGCCGCGCAGCGTGCCATTGTGCCGCCGACGCCCAAAAGTTCGTCATCAGGATGCGGAGCCAGTACCAGGATGCGCTGATTCGCCATGGATCTACTTACCCTGTCAGTCTCGGGTTATGTGCCGCGATTTTTTCGGTTGTAAAGGATCGACTGCGTCTGCAGGCGACCCGGGTCGATTCCCAGTTTACGATGAATCTTGAGCACCTCGATAGCCGGCAGGGCTGCCGCGTTTTCAAGCCCGACGGTTCGCAGCAGTACATGCCGACTGTCTCCACATTGCACGAGCACGCCGTTGTCAGTGATGGCCTGGACCTGTCCAGGAAGCCCGCAGTAGGGTGCGTCCCCCACCAGGTCGGCTTCCCAAATCATCAACCGTTGGTCTCCATCGTAAGTCAGGGCGCCTGGATACGGTTCACTGACAGCTCGAATCAAAGTCCAAACATCTTCTGCGGACCGGTTCCAATCGATCAGTCCGTCTGCCGGAGTTCTCTTAGCGCACCAGGACGCTTGACGATGGTCCTGAGGCATTCGTGGCGCCTGGTTTTCAGCCAGCAGCGGCAATGTCTGTTGGAGAAGCTGATTCAACGCTTCCAGGTGTTTGTTGTAGAGGGAGCGGGCTGTTTCGTGAGCGGTTACGGAAAAGGTCTGCTGTGCTAGAACATCACCGGAGTCCACACCCTCGTCCAGCCAAAACAAGGTCGCTCCCGTCGAAGTAGCACGTTGCAGGATCGTCCAGGGGATCACCGCTCGTCCACGGTTGTGAGGCAAGGCCGCGGGGTGAAATCCCAAGGCCGCTTTTCGAGGTACCTGAAGCAGCTCCGGCCGACAGATCTGCGACCAGCCAATCACCCACAAGTATTCGGGCTCCAACGCGCGAATCTGATCCAGAAATTGCGGCGCATTGGAATCAGAAGTTTCTACAACGGGTATCTGATGTTGTTGAGCCAACGGGATCAGGTCCACAAAGTCAGAGTGCCGGGAAGCCTTTTCTTTGGGCAGCGTACACAATGCACTGGGAGGCATTTTGTGTTGAACCAGCACCTCCATGGCGACCCGTGTACTATCAACTGTTCCGATTAAGACATTCCGCATGCCTCTTTGCCTCCTCGACTGCTTTGTAGTTTGGATGTTCACCAAAGAAAAGGACATACCAGGTCAGCAGAATTATTTTCAGGTCTAACGCTGGTGAACAGTGATCTATATACCAGACATCCAGAAGCATTCGTTCGTCCCAACTTAAACGGACATTGCCATTCACCTGAGACCAGCCCGTCATGCCGGGGAGGACCTCCAATCTCCTGTGTTGAAAAGTGTCATAGTTATCCAGGTAAGCAACCAGGACAGGACGTGGCCCAATGCAACTCA
>PBTE01000166.1 GCA_002726515.1 Planctomycetaceae bacterium
CCCGTCGCCATTGAGTGTAAAAACAACGCGCCCGCAATTCTCCGCTTTCATCTCGAACTCAATCGTGGCGTCGTTGAGTTGGCGAGGCCACTTCAGGATCGGCCCGTGGTTCTTGAACTGCTTGTAGAGAACCGGATCGGCAACGCAGCTCGCGACTCCGTTGTGAAACTGCCACTCGCCACGTTCCGCCTGTCGACCTTCAAGTTCCGCGCTACGGAAATCGTCGACGAAGTCTTCGCCAGCAGCGACAGGTGTGACGATCAACAGTGCGATGCAGATACAGATGATTGTCTTCATGACCTAACTCTTATGAAAGACTAATCGGAGAATAGCGGCGGTGGTCCGGCAGGCTGACCAGTTGCTTTTGCGATAGGGTATTTCGGCTTCCAGGTGGGATGCTGTTGAGTCAGCCAGTCGTAAGTCTTCTTTGATAGAGCAGCAGCGATTTCGGGTTGTGACTCAATCACATTATTTGCCTCACCTTGATCGTCCGTCAGACAATACAGTTCCCAGGCATCGGCTTCGTAGTAGTAATAGACCTTGTAGCGTTTGCCTTCGATGTCATCGATCGCGACGACTGTCGGTTGAGCACGTGAATCCATGTAGCCAGGAAACAGATAGAAAATCGGATCGCGTTTGTCGGTAGCATCCGGATTATGAAGCACTTGCAGAAACGGTTGGCCGTCGAGGGGGTGCTGTTCTGCATCTGGGCGCCATTTGCTGCCAGCTAGCTGCAGGCAGGTGGGATAGAAGTCGAGGCAATGAACCTTGCGATGGCTGACCGTTCCCGGTTGGATTGTGCCTGGCCAGCGTGCGATCAGCGGGACTCGGATTCCGCCTTCGGTCAACATGCCTTTCTTTCCCTTCAGCGGCAGGTTGTGGGCATGAGTGCCGCCGTTGTCGGACGTAAAGAACACCACTGTGTTTTTCGAAATGCTGTCTGACTTATCGCCATCGCCGTTTGGATCGTCTAGGAGATCGAGCATGCGTTTCACGTTTTCGTCGACGCCCGCGATGAATCCCAGATACTCGGCCTGCTTCGCGCCTTTCGATTGGAACGCTTTCTTCAGATCGGGCCTCGCTTTCACCGGCCCATGAACAGCGTAGGTATGAAACTGCAGGTAGAACGGCTTGCCAGTTGAGTGGAGTTTGCCGACGGTTTCTTCCAGTGCGTCGCCAACCGCATCACTGATGTGTTTGGACGTGCCAACCAATTCGGGAGGCAGGGCTCGCCGTTTGATGTAATCTTCACTGTATGGCTCGCCGAAGCGATCGAAGTGCCCCATGCCAACGCCTTTGAATCGCCAGGCGCCATTTGACTTCGTGGCGAAACAGCTCGGTTGGTGCCCCTGTGAGAAGCCGCCGATGTTGATGTCGAAGCCGACGTTCTCAGGCATTGTCGCTTTGCCTTTGTGGCCGCCGACGTGGTACTTGCCGATGTGAGCGGTGGCATAGCCGTTCTTCTTCAGGGCTTCGGCGATCGTGATCGCTTCTGCCGCGACGTCTTCGCTTTGTTTTGGTCCGAGGAACTTCGCCTTCTGTTTGCTGATGCCGCCCTTGCCATTGCGGTTGAGATTGCCGACTACATAAACGTTGTTATGAATTCGCGCGGGGTATTGCCCGGACAACATGGCTGCTCGCGTTGGGGCGCAGTTTGGTTGGGCATACGCGTGTGTAAAACTCAGACCTTCGCTCGCCAGACGCGCCAGGTGCGGTGTGACATACTGCTTTTCGTGCGTCCCCATTGTTGCCTTGTCGACGCCGATGTGATTCCACCCCAGATCGTCGACCATGTAGATGATGATATTGGGCTGATCGACATCGGCGGATGCTGAGGCGGCGAGTGAAATCAGGCACAGTGCCAGTGCGAATCGAGTCTTCATTCTTCTTCCGGTTATTTGAGAAGTTGTCTTTGATGGAATGGGCATGGTGCCGCCGAGCGCCTGGGCGAGAATGACTGGCAGGACGATTCTCATCATTTGCACTCGGTCTTCTTCTTGCCGCCCTTTCGCCGTGGCTCCGGCTTCTTAAACGGTTCTGCTGTTTCGGCCATTTCCGCTTCCCACGTTTCCAGCAGGTCGCTCATAGCCTTCAGCTTCTCGGGGTTGGCGGCCGCGAGGTCGTTTTCTTCGGCGATGTCATCGCTCAGGTTGTAGAGGGCCGACCTGTACTTGTCGGAACCGACAGGTTTGTAGGTGCGGAGGTATTTCCATTCACCCTGGCGAACTGCCGATTGGCGAATGTAGTTCACTCCCTTCCAGGCGGTGACTTTGCGGCGACGGAAGAAGAGCGGGCGATCCTCTGCGAGTTTGCTCTTGCCAGTGAGAACCGGCACCAGATCGACTCCGTCAAAGGGTTTGCCTGGAGCTGGTTCGGCTCCGCCAACTGCTGCGACCGTCGCGGTCAGATCGTATGCCGACACAGGTGTCGAAAACTCTGTGCCTTCAGGTAGGACGCCCGGCCAGCGAAGAATCAGCGGGACGCGGATGCCGCCTTCTTCGAGCATTTGTTTGGCACCTCCGAGCGGAAGATTTCGACTCACCTTCTGCTCACCGCCGTTGTCGCTGGTCAGGATAACGAGAGTGTTGTCCGCCACTTTGTGATCGTCGAGCGCCTGCAGAACGCGGCCGATTTCCAGGTCGAGGCGCTCGATCATTTTGATCAGTGTTGGGCGATTCTTTTCCTGGGGCTGATCCATCGGTGTATCAGGATCCTGAATCGGGGTGTGCGGAGCCTGAAGTGGCAGATAGATAAAGAAAGGTAGCTCGCTTTTCGACTTGATAAAGTTGATCGCTTCGTCGGCAAAGACCGTGTCGCTCCAGGTGCCTGCGCGGTCCGGGTAGGGCTTGCCGTCTTTGTACATATCCAGCTCGCCGGTTCTTAATACATTGTGCGTATAGAAATCGTGGTTGAGATGCAGGCCGACCCAGCGATCGAAGCCGAAATCATTGGCTCGACGGCGATTCAGGTTGGAGACATTCCATTTACCAAAGCAGGCGGTTCGGTACCCGGCGTCCTTCATCATTTGACCAATGGTGGGGTGTTTCTCCGGATCAAGTTCGGGAGAGCCGCCACCGTAGTAATCCTCGTAAGTCGGTCCATAGCGGTGTGGGTAGCGTCCCGTCAGAAGAGCGGCTCTTGCTGGTGAACAAACCGGGAAAGCGGCATACCCGTCGGTGCAGCGCACACCTTCGGTGGCCAGTCGATCCATGTTTGGCGTTCTGGCGTCCGGACTTCCGTAGCAACCAGGTTCGCCGTAGCCGAGGTCGTCTGCAAGGATCAGAAGGACGTTGGGGGAGCGTGACGTTCCACCCGCTCGCGGCTTGGCCGCGGGAACTGCGTTCGGCGGAGAGAACTCCGTTATCTTGATGTCGTCAATTTCGATGCCCTCGTCGCCGCCTTTCTGCATCCATAGCAATTTGCGTTTGATCTCGTTGAAGCAGACGTGCTTAAGTGTCCTGGCCCAGACTTTGCCATCAACAGAGGCCGCGACCGTATCGCCACGGAATGAAAGCGTGACTTTACGCCAGACGTTGGCTGAGAGATCAACGTCGTCCTGAGGAAACTTTATGTTCAGGCGGTAAGCACCACTGACTTTGTCTGCCGGTCGACCATTGTTCTGGCGGTCCGGATGATTGGGATCCAGCGAATGCGCGTCGATCTGAAGCTGGACGCCACTTCGATTCAGTTTGACACGCAGCATATGGTCGACGCTGCCGAACCCGTCATCCCCATCGACAAAGAACCACACCATTCCACCGTTCTGCAGGTGACGGTAGCGGAATGAGATATCCAGATCTTTTCCATCCACCCCCAGATACACCATCGGTGGGTACTTTCCACCGCTTTCTCCGCGTGTCCAGAGAACGCCATTTCGGACTTCCGTTTTCTTGTTGGGAATCTCCGTCTGAAATCGAGTTGCATCGAAGTCGTCAAATGCTTCGCTGAAGCTGAATGGTTCCCGAGCCGGCTTCGTCGGTGCGCGGGAGGACTCTGCGGGCATCTCTTTCGGTGTGACGGGACTTTTCGAACTCCTGAAACTCCAGCGTTTGCGATCTGTCGTGTTGCCGTCTTTCGAGCCGATTTCGATCCAGTCGATTTCCGTTGGTCGCTTTGCGTCCGACATGTAGAGTCGCACGTGAACGAGGCGACCTTTGACGTCGAGCGGAACACTTAACTCCTGCCAGTCCCCTCCAGCGACATCGAATGACTGACGTTGTCCGGATTCGGGGAAGCTGTCCTGCCCCTCAGTTCGCCACTGCAGTCGACATGCTCCGTCTTTCTGTGTCCGGATTCGGAGACTGACTTCAACGGGACCGTTTGCCTGCACTTTGGCATTGGCGATAAACGGCTGGCGGCCTGCAGGACTGATTAGCAGTGCGTCGTCTTCGATCGAAGCTTCAGCATTTTTTACGACCCAGCCTTGAAGAAAACCCGAAGTGTTAGCGAGGGACTTCGGTACTTGGCTTCCAGTCCCTCGCTTACGGGTCGGGTTACCTTTGAAACCTGGTGGCATCTTCAAGCCGCCCGGTTGCACGCCAATCTTCGATGGATCGAACTTTGCCTGATCGAAGTTCGGATTAGGCAGTGGGACCACCACATTCGCTTCGGCGATATAGTCCGCGATCAGCTTGTCCAGCTCTTTGACTTTCTCCGGGCGAACTGCCGCGAGGTTTTCTTTCTCGCCAATGTCTTCGCTGAGGTTGTACAGCCGGTATTCATGATTCCCGTCTTCGCCGTAGTGGAATGTGCGGATGAGCTTCCAGTCGCCGTCATGCACTGACATCGATGGCGGAAGCCAGTGCGGCGTGCCCCCATGACCCGGGACGTGCGTAAACATCGGCCCACGATCCATCTTTTCGCCATGCAGGGCCTTTGCGAAATCGACTCCGTCAATCACGTGGTCTTTCGGTCGCTCGACGTTCAACATGCGTAGAATCGTTGGATACAGGTCCGTCGCCTGAATGCGCACGTCGCTGCGTGAGCCGGGTTTGGTGACACCGGGCCAGACGACCACGGCCGGAACACGCACGCCACCTTCGTGGATGCCTCCCTTGCCGCCACGCAACGGGTGGTTGCTGGTAATGGGCGTGATGTATTTCTCACCGGAAGCGGCGGTCTCTTCGAGTCCGCAGTGAATATTCCCGCCATTGTCCGAGTAGAAGACGATGACCGTTTCTTCGGCGATGCCTTCTTCGTCGAGAGCATCGAGCAGGCTCCCGACCGCGTCATCCAGAGAATGCACCATTGCGGCGTAGGTTGGAGATTGCTGAGGAAGTCCTGTGCCAGGCTTATGTGCAGCCAGCAGCCTGTTGCGAACATCCGGCTTTGAGAGCCCGGCGACCGAGTCGCCAAGTTTCTTCCGATAATGATCGATCAACTCCGGCTTCGCACCGAACGGAGCGTGCACGGAGAACTGCCAATAGTTCATGAAGAACGGCTTGCTGCGGTCGCGATTCTTCAACCAGGTAACTGCTTCTTTCGCCATGCGATCTTCAATGTGTTCGCCCGGCTCACCTTCTTTGAAGTCAGGGTTCTCATAACCCCACGGCGCGAGGTAGCTGGATTTCGGCCCCGGCCCCCACCAGTGCGGAACGTCCATTTCGAAGCCACGCTCCCGCGGCGAGTGCGGCTCCCGCCCCAGATGCCACTTACCGAAGTGCGCCGTCGAGTAACCCGCGTCTTGCAGCACCTGCCCCAGCATCGGCAAATCGGGATCCAGCCGGGTCGCAGATCTGACGTTGGTGCATTTCTGATGAGGCGGCCCGTTCTCGCCTGCGATCGCTTCAAAACGTTCAACTTCCAGATGCGCCGCCGGAGCCGTCATTCCATGCCGAGCAGGATTCTGCCCGGTCATGATGCTGGCCCGCGTGGGCGAACAGATCGGACTCGCATATGCACTGGAAAATGTCATCCCGCGTGCAGCAAGCCGCTCGATATTCGGCGTCTCGTAGAGCGACGTCTTTCCGTAGAGCGTGGTATCCGCCCAGCCAAGGTCATCCGCCAGAATTAGAACAATGTTCTTTGGAGATTCGGCGCCGGCAGTTGCCACCATCAACAGAAAGGGAACCAGGCAGAGGATACTTGTCTTGTTGTTCATGATTCATCGAATCTCTAAAGAGATATGATCGGAGGCCACCGACGAGCACAACATCACGAGTGCCTACTTCGCGTCAGGCCAGCATATTCTCGTCTGTCCGGCTTTGTCCTGAAGCTCCAACTCGGCAATCGAGGCCATCCCGGGTCCGTCGTTGACGTCGATGCGGATTTGGTAGAGTCGTTTGGTGTCCGGTATGTCAATTCGAACGGCTTGCCACTGTTCGCCGGACTTCACCGGGAAAGAGATTCTGTTTCCTTTTGGCAATGTGGTTTTGGCATCCGTCGTGTAGAAGAACTCGCCTTCCGCGTCGGCTGCACTCTTTAGCTTGAATGTCAGTTGGTAGGGGCCATCCGACAGTTGACGACCTCGCAGGTCGATCGCGATTCCTGGGTCATCACCCGTGAAGGTGAGTTGCAGTTCGTTGCCGACGATTCTCAATTGCGTATTCTTGCGGGCGCGGATTCTCCTGCTGCGTCCGGGCGTGACACCGCGGGCGGTGTTCGACGTGTTTTTGCGGCGTACGTATTCGTCCGGACCCATCGCGTCGAAGTTCGTCCATTCGCGGTGTCGGTGCGGCGGTCTGGATTCTTGGTTGACTGGCGAAGACGACTGCTTTGACGCGTGCAGAACGTTCTCCGCCATGTCATGCCACATCCTGACCATCTTCTTCAGTCGATCGGGCTCTTGCTGTGCGAGGTCGTTGAGTTCAGTTCGGTCCTGGGCAACGTTGTAAAGTTCCCAGGCAGCGCTTTGAAAACTCACCAGCTTCCAGTCACCGTCCCGGAGGCCGCGGTCGGCTGCGAACAGCAGGTGGATCGGCGGTCGATCTGCGAGCCGCCGTCCTTCCAAAACCGGCTTCAACGAGACTCCGGAGACCGGGCGCAGTTCGCGGCCCTGCCATCCACCCGGAATTTCTGCTCCTGCAATCTCCGCCAACGTTGGCAGCACATCGATCAGGTGAGCCGGTTGATCGACAATCGATCCCGGCGGAAGTTTTAGACCGGCGGGCCAGTGAACGATGGCGGGGGTCGAGATTCCACCTTCAAATTGGTTCTGCTTGTAGTAACGGAATGGGCTGTTGCGAGCCCATGCCCAACCGGTCGAATCACCGAACGCATCCTTTGCGTTGGTTGGAG